>NZ_JBYOJS010000005.1:0-299902 GCF_057798895.1 Cupriavidus sp. 22TCCZM04-2 | reverse complement strand
TGGCGCAATGGCGCGCGGCGAAGCCGTGGCGCCAATGGATCTGGGCGGCAGGCTGGGGCGCCTTTGCCGCGTGGCTGGTGACGGTGGGATGGTTCTTCCATGGCATCCGCAGCGGCATGGAACCCGCCACGCGCCATGCATCGCCGCCCGCAGCCATCATCGTGCTCGGTTCCGGCTCGCCGGACTGCGAGGCCTCGCCAACGTTGATGGCACGACTGGAGCAAGGCATGGCGCAAGCGCGCCGCTGGCCGTCGGCCAAGGTCGTCGTGAGTGGCGGCCTGGACTTCGGCGGGCGATGCCGGGAGGCTGACATCATGGCCGACACCCTGATCGCGCGCGGGGTGGCGCCGGACCGGATCCTGCGCGAGGGACGCAGTACCAGTACCGAGGAGAACCTGGTGTTCAGCCAGCGCTTGCTTGGCGAGCAGGGCGTGACGGCCGCAGCGCCCATTGTCGTGGTGACCAGTGATTTCCACGTATGGCGAGCGGTGCGGATTGCGCGCAAGGCGGGGTTCGGCGAGGTGTCCGGCGTGGGGGCGCAGACGCCTTTGTACCTTCGGTTCAATGCGTGGTTGCGGGAGTATTTTGCGGCGATCAGTGGGTGGGTGTTGGGGGAGTATTGAGGCGTTGGGTACGTTACGCGTTTTCTTACCGAGCTTGAGTGGAAGCCCTCCAGCCAGGAGTTTTCTTGCGCTGAGCTGATGCCTGAACCGGGCTGTAACCCGTGGAACACCAACAGGGGGCCTCCTGCATTTATCCGAGGACGCCAAGTAGTGCGCGGTTTCCCAAGCGTTTATGGTCCCCATTGGGGTTACGTCCTCATACACGTGCCTGATAGAGCGCATTACGACTGGTACTCGGTCGCATAGTGATATATGATGTGTATATCAATATATCAACTCGGGGCATGCCATGAGTCGAATTCTGGTTGATTTGCCGGAAGCACAGGTGGAAGAGTTGGCGGTGATCATGGAGGCTGAGCATCGTCCACGTGCGGCCATCATCCGAGACGCAATCGAAGCGTATATCTCCCAGCGTAAGCGCGCTATCGGGGCCGATGTATTTGGACTCTGGAAGGGCAAGAAGGTAGATGGTCTCGCTTATCAGCAGGAGCTGCGCTCGGAATGGTAAAGGCGCTGTTTGACACTAACATCCTGATCGACTACTTGAGCGGGATCGGTGCGGCAAAGAAGGAACTGGCTCGTTATGAATATCGCGCGATCAGCACGATCACGTGGATGGAAGTTCTCGTTGGAACCTCTGAAGAGGACGAGGCAGCCATCCGGGCATGGCTGGCGTCTTTCGAAGTCATCGACCTCGATCACGCTATCTCGAATCGTGCTGTCGAGATCCGGAAGGCCAAGCGGATTCGACTTCCCGATGCGATTGTCTGGGCCACAGCACAGGTTCATTCGCTGCTGCTAGTCTCACGAAATACCAAGGACTTTCCAGCCGATGAGCCGGGTGTCCGTGTCCCGTACAAAGTCTAGGAAAAGCACGAGACAAGCATCCACATATCTGAGAAACCGAGCACCGATGCCGCATGGGTCTGGCATTGACCGGTGCCTTGCTGCTGGGCGACGCCATCGCACTACTGCTGATGGGCCTGTTCAATTGCGGAATCGTGCTGCCTTTGGCCATTGGCGCGGCCTTTCTCGCGCTGTCATGGCGCTGGCGGCAAATGGCGCAATGGCGCGCGGCGAAGCCGTGGCGCCAATGGATCTGGGCGGCAGGCTGGGGCGCCTTTGCCGCGTGGCTGGTGACGGTGGGATGGTTCTTCCATGGCATCCGCAGCGGCATGGAACCCGCCACGCGCCATGCATCGCCGCCCGCAGCCATCATCGTGCTCGGTTCCGGCTCGCCGGACTGCGAGGCCTCGCCAACGTTGATGGCACGACTGGAGCAAGGCATGGCGCAAGCGCGCCGCTGGCCGTCGGCCAAGGTCGTCGTGAGTGGCGGCCTGGACTTCGGCGGGCGATGCCGGGAGGCTGACATCATGGCCGACACCCTGATCGCGCGCGGGGTGGCGCCGGACCGGATCCTGCGCGAGGGACGCAGTACCAGTACCGAGGAGAACCTGGTGTTCAGCCAGCGCTTGCTTGGCGAGCAGGGCGTGACGGCCGCAGCGCCCATTGTCGTGGTGACCAGTGATTTCCACGTATGGCGAGCGGTGCGGATTGCGCGCAAGGCGGGGTTCGGCGAGGTGTCCGGCGTTGGGGCGCAGACGCCTTTGTACCTTCGGTTCAATGCGTGGTTGCGGGAGTATTTTGCGGCGATCAGTGGGTGGGTGTTGGGGGGAGTATTGAGGCGTTGGGTGGCGGCGCTTTGCGGTACTGAATCTACAGAGCGAATTTGCCCGGCGCGCTATTAGCCTTGCCATTGCCCGAAGTGATGCCGCCCCGTGTTATGGCGATTGCAGCACAAAACTGCAGGCAACGGAGATGTCCACATCGTTCAACTGTTCATCGAGGAAACAACCCGCAGGTGTAAGGGTGATGCTAGTTTCCTGTTCAGACCTTTGTTTGTTTCAATCCCAAATCATGCCTTAGTGGGATTTCCACTCTCGTTAGAGTCGCCAATAATGGGAGAGATAAGTTCGGGAGGCATCGCCATGTGACATAGTTGCGAATCGCACGGCCATTTCAAATGCCATCCTGAGTCGAATTCTGCGGGAGGGAAACATGAAAGTATATAGGGGACCGAGCAGCGTAGATTTTTACGATGACCGCCATGAACTGGTAGACCGAAAAGATTTGACGTCCGATATGGAACCTTGGGTCGGAACAAAACGTGTCCCAGTTAACATTACCAAGGATGGCTACGAACGGCGGGCAATCGCGAATATTGATTTTGAAGAAGCGGACGTCCTGGCTCTCCATCAGGCTTTGGTAAGGGGGTGGGAGCAAAAGGCGCAAACGGCTGAGCAATTGGAGGAGAGAGTCTCCGACCTCATAGATATTCTGCACAATGTGCGCATGAAAGCCGCTCTCGCCAATTTTAATGGAACAGAGACTACGCTCGAAGAAATTATTTCCCTAATCGATTCAACACTTAGCGATGAAAACATATAGCCGTCTACTGCCAGATGTAAATCGTGCGCGCACTATTATTCCTAACTCCTGCCGCGAAAACTGAATCAATCATCCATCAGTTACGACACCTTTTAATAGCGTTACAGGTTTTTGCTGCCGCATAGTGCATCTGACTGAAATAGAGACCAGAGAGAGGAAACGCTTATGTCGCTGATAGCAGGTGCCCGCCAACTCCCTACGCACCACATTACGATCCGAGTACCCTGGCATGACAAGGCCTGGAACGGCACAGTGTGCCAAGCTCCCTGCGCAAACACTTCTTGCATGGTGTTGCCGCGCATTGGTACTGGCAAGGAAGAAGAGGCAGAAGCAGCTTGTGCGGGGCAATCGATCAGAGGTTTTGACGATTCGGCTTTGCCCCCCTGTGTGGACGAGCATGGAACATTCATGGCGAGTTTCCCGGTCCACAAGTTGAAGAAGCACCCCTATCAGTTTCTTGACACGCACAGTCACTTCGGCCCAACCCCGATCCGGTTTGACGCCTTCGCCGCCGCAGCTATTCCGTTCCGCTGGATGTTGAAGGAGAACGTCGAAGGCTCTAGGCATGCGGAGGGCCTGGCAAGGGCCTGGGATCTAGGGTACGACGCCGGCCGCGAACCGCCGATGGACAAGAAGGTGCCAGACACCTGGGTGCAGGAGGGCACCAATCAGCGTGTAATGCTGGACACATTCTTCAGTGCGGTGCAGGCCCAGGAATCGCTGGTTTTCTTCTACGCTAAACGCACTCCGCTGTCGGACTCGCCGCGTCGAGTAATCGTTGGTGTGGGGCGTGTGACCGGTGTGGGGGAGTCAACCGAATACCACTACGAAGGAGGCAAACGACCGAAAGGCGCCATCTCCGGCTTCTTATGGGAGCGTTCGATTGCCCACTCTATCCGCGTCGATGGAAAGGGAAAGATCGATGGCTTCCTTCTTCCCTATCACCAGTTGTTGGCTCACGCAGAAGAAGACGAAAGCCTAGAACTGGAACGGTTCGTAGCTTTTGCGCCTGATGAGGGGTTCGAACAGTATTCCTATGGGTCGGAACTGCTGTATCACGACAACGCTATTGCATCGCTGCTCGCAATTGAAGCCGCTTTGCGCGAAATCGGCGGAGTGATCCCTGGGCCGTGGAACGAGTACCGGGGCTGGGTCGACCGAGAACTCAACCGCCTCTGGAAACTGCGTGGTCCGTATCCCGGCCTCGGGTCCGCACTGAGCGCATTTGGCGTAGAGCGCGGGAATCTATTGGCTTGGCATTTGACAGCACAGCAGCAAGAAGGCGAAGGCAGAACGAGTTGGGATCTGTTTGACGATGTTCTGAAGGCGCCGGAGACCCTACCTCGTCATCTGAAGAACAGCGTCGGGCCAACGTTGGCCCGCAAGTGGCAGCAGCTAGATATCGGGCGCAAGGCCTTGCTGAAGCTGTTGAGCCGGTTTGAGCTGAGCGATGACCAGGCCGCATTCTGGTATTCGAGTGAACAGCGCAAAGCTCGCGGTCAGTTCTTCACCGACGAGGAACTGCGCAAAAATGCCTATTTGATGTTCGAGGCAGACTGCGAACTCCGATTGCCCTTCGCGACAGTGGACAGAGGGATATTCGGTGCACGCGATCTCGAAGGCCAGCATGAGCTGCCTGCGGAAAGCCGGGTGGCGGAGAGCACGGACCCTCGCCGTGTGCGCGCCATGATGGTCGATCGACTGGAAGCTGCCGCGGTCGAGGAGGGACACACGGTCCTCCCACAGCATTGGATGATCGATCGAATGAGAGACATGCCGATCGAGCCAGCGTGCAAGGTGGACTCAGATCTCCTGCCCTTGTTCGATGATGACCTCAGCCCGGTGGTCTTCCTGATCAAGGAGGATGGATCACGATACTACCAACTGAGCCGCTACCGCGATACTAAGCGCTGCATTGCAGACGAAGTTAGTCAACGTCTTGCAGGAATTGCCAAGACAGATGAATTCGATTGGCCAGCTTTGGTGAATAGCGCAATTGACGGCAACAAGGACCAGACGGACTGGGACGAGCTGGAGCGTGCGGCGCGAGCAGAAAAAGCCGCCGCGCTTCGCATGATTTTTCAGTCTCGGATGAGCGTGCTTATGGGCGCGGCAGGCACTGGCAAGAGCACCTTGATCAAAGCCCTGTGTCAAATCCCCGGAGTAAAAGAAGGTGGTGTCCTCCTGTTGGCCCCGACAGGCAAGGCGCGAGTCCGTCTGGAGCAGGCTAGCGACATGCGGGGCCAGGGAAGGACGATTGCACAATTCCTGAATGGCTATCAGCGGTATGACGGCCGATTGGGCCGCTACTTCATGAACGCAGAAGCAGCTCGCTCAGCAGCGCATCGCACGGTAGTGATCGATGAGTGCTCGATGCTAACCGAAGACCAGCTTGCAGCTACTCTCGATGCGTTGCATGGCGTTGATCGACTGATCCTCGTGGGGGATCCCAAGCAACTTCCGCCGATCGGAGCCGGGCGACCCTATGTCGACATCTGCAATCATCTGCGTCCGGCCAACTCCGAGCAGTTGGTGCCACGCGTGGCCCAAGGCTATGCCGAGCTACTAGTTACCCGCCGCCAGCAGGCAGGTGAAGAGCGCATTGATTTGAATTTTGCGAACCTGTTCGCCGGCGGCTCGCAGTCAGTGAGCGCCGACGAGGCTTGGAATATCGAAGTGGGCAGTGGCTTGAAGTATATGGACGTAATCCCGTGGGAGACGACCGAGCAGTTGAACACAGTCTTGCGGGAAGCGTTGGCCAAAGAGCTTGGCCTCTCCTCGGTAGATGACGCACTCACGTTCGAGCAGAGCTACGGCGGATCAGAGCATCAGGGTAGGGTCTATTTCTGGCCGCGAGGTAGGAGTGAGAAGGACGGCGGTGCAGCAGTTAAAGCAGAGTCTTGGCAGGTGCTTTCACCACTGCGGCACTCAATGGTCGGTGCAGATGCCATTAACCGGTACATTCAGACTCAATACAGAACCTCCGCCCTAGAGCTCAGCGCCAGGACAGGCTATCAACGACGAATTCCCCGCCCAATGGGGGCCGGCCGCATCTTGTGGGGAGACAAGGTAATCAATGTCATGAACAAGTCGGAGCGGGACACCTATCCGGAGTTGCCCCGTTCTTACGTCGCCAACGGCGAGATCGGCGTTGTCACTGGGTCCTTCCGAACGCAGAGCATGAAGAAGGTTTTTGAGCAGCTTGAAGTGGAGATGGCGACCCAGCCCGGAGTGGTCTTTAAGTACAAGGAATGGGAGTTTGGCACGGAAGGAACGCCCCCCCTTGAACTCGCCTATGCTCTCACGGTGCACAAGACTCAAGGAAGCGAGTTTGGCAAGACCTTCATTGTCATTCCGCGAAATTGCCGACTCCTTACACGGGAGATGTTGTACACAGCGCTAACACGGCATAAGGAAAAAGTCGTGCTGCTTGTCCAGGGGCAACTGAAGGATTTGTTCCCATTCAGCCTGGACTCTGCATCGGAGACAAAGCGCCGAATGACGAACTTGTTCATGACCTCACGCCCAATTGAGGTGCAACTGGGTCATCGCAAGGTGCAGCTGGACGATCGGCTGATCTACAGAACCGATCGGGGAGAGCTTGTTCGATCCAAGAGTGAATGGATCATTGCCGATAAGCTACATGCCGCTGGCATCGCTTATGTATATGAGCCAGAACTGCTGCTTGGAGGAAAAGAGCGCTGGCCGGACTTCGTGATTAGCGACGAACGTAGAGGCATCACTTGGTACTGGGAACATCTCGGACTAATGAACTCGCCGGTCTACCGTAACCGCTGGGAGGCAAAGCAACTTGCTTATCAGTCCGAGGGCATTGTCCCTATCGAACAGTTCGTCGCAGGGAAGTCCAGCGGCATCTTGATAACGACGCAAGAAGATGGCAAAACGTCCGACCTGAGTGAGCAAATCTCTTCAAAACTTGCCTTGGTTTTGAATCCCAGATTTGAGTAACACATTTCGCACTGAGGGCGGGACGCCTTTGTACCTTCGCGTCAATGACCTGTTTATGTGAGTACTTCGCAGCGATTTACGGATCACCAAATGGCGCGAGACCTGTTGGCTCGCGCCATTTTCCTTCTGGGCCCGCGTTGCGCGGGCCCGGTCCCTCGTCAGACGACCAGCGCCTGCAGGCGGTCGGCGTTGTCGTCGATCTGCTCCTTGAGCGGCAAGAGCAAGGCGTGGAGGCCCATGCAATCGGGGATGTCGTCGCTCTGCAGCGCCAGCAGGGTCAGGACGGAACGCAGGCCGGCGCTGACGCGCAGGAGGTCGTCGCTGGCTTCGAGGATGTGGTCCTCGAGGGTGACGGGCGTGCTGGGTGGGGGCAGGGGGGTTCTGGCGAGGCGGCGGGCCAGGGCGCGGTCGGCTTTGGAGAGGTATTGGGCTAGATAGGCTTCTTTTTGGGCGAGGGTGGGCTCTTGGGGAGCTGGGGTGGTGGGCTGCATTGCGAACCTCCTTGCATCGGTGATAGAGGCCCGCCGTCCGCTGTCAATCGGGTGGGCGAGCACGGAACAGGGTTGACAGACCGGATGCAAGGACCGGCGAGCCCGAGGGCTCCCCCGCCACGGCTCACCCGTAAGGGTGTGCATAGGCGAAAGACGAGAGGATACCGCCTCGTGACTCGTCCGGCTTGCATGGATTCAGGCTGTCAAACCTGGTCGACCATTGTTTTGGCGACATCGTAAGTCTCCAGGGGCATCTGGCCGCCGGCAATGCGCGAAGTCTCAAGTTTCGGGACGTGAACGTGACTATCAACGTTGCGGCTGAGTCGCGCCGATGCATGCTTCATTGCAGCGGCCGCTGGCGTCCAATGCGTGCGACGTGCCCCTGCCCCGGGGTTTTCCTATCTGAGCTGCGGAAATTTCGCGACCAATCTCGGAAAATAGCGATACCATGCGACTAAAACAAAGAGCATGCGCCTCCCATGACTGCGTCAAAGAAGAACAACAACCCCGATTGGCACAGGGACGAGTTGATTCTTGCCCTCGATCTATATCTTCGCCGCCGCGAAAAACTGCCTTCTCAAGATGCACAGGAAATCGCGGATTTGAGCGCTCGGCTGCGGCAAATGGCGACGGTGTTGTTTCCGGGTTATGTGGCATCGGACTCCTTTCGCAATACCAACGGTGTCTACATGAAGCTGATGAACTTCAGGCGCCTTGATCCGCTGTATGTCAGCGAAGGGAAGAAGGGGCTAAGTCAGGGAGCGAAGGGGGATAAGGAAGTCTGGCAGGAGTTCGCCAATGAGCCTGAGCGGTGTCGCAAAACGGCGGAGGCACTGGTGAAGGGACTTACGGATGAAGCTTTCGGCGATGTTCCTGAGTATCCCGACGAAGATCTAACCGAGGCCCCCGAAGGCCGTCTGCTAACGCGAACTCATTTGAGCCGAGAGCGCAACCGCAAGCTTGTTAAGGCGAAGCGTGAACAGGTATGGAAGCAGACAGGGAAACTACAGTGTGAGGTTTGCGCGTTTGACTTTGCCAAGGCGTATGGCGAGCTTGGCGCCGGCTTCATCGAGTGCCACCACACGAAGCCGCTCTCAACGCTTCCGGAGAATAGCAAGACCCACATCGGTGACTTGGCGCTGGTTTGTGCCAATTGTCATCGGATGCTACATCGAGGCAAGGCTTGGCCAGATATTGAAGGGCTAAGAAAGTTGCTCGCCAGCCGCTAACTCGACCACCGGACGGCCATGCCTCACGGCTCCTTCACCGACTCAGGATTACCTTCAGGCCGCTTGGCTGCATGCTTCAAGATCACTGCAAGCCGATCAAGTGTGTAGGTGATCCCAGTGAAGCGCAGGGCGATGACGTAAAAGATGCCGGCAACAACCGCAGCTACACTCCAGATGAAGGGAAGCTGCCCTTCTTCAAAGAACTTTGCCAGCGTCACAGCTACTGAGCCGATAAGTGGAATTAAGCCTACTTTATCAAGCGCCCCAATTGCATAACCCAATCGTGACCGCAACTGTGCACTGACTGCCGAAACATACTCCTGAACAAAGCTCATTTGATCTGGAGCATATGTCGCTCGGAGCTTGGTGATCGTTTCATACCAGAGGTGCATACGCTGCCCTGCCCCATCTAACATGTCCGCTTCCAAAGTCCGCCATTCCCTAACGAAGCCTTTGGCTCCTGAAATGCCGTAGCCCACTGACGCCACCGTCCCGATCAACAGCAGAATTAGAGACGCGTACGCTGTCCAAGGAGGGCCGCCTCGATTTGCGACTACGGTAAACAGCAAGGCTGCTAACAAGCCGACAAAGCTGCACACCAGGAGCCGGTGCTGGTGACGCGGCGCTGATTGGGTCCCTCTATTTGCGCAAACACCCATTACCGCGCTCAACTCGCCCATCAGGGTGTGGACGGTCTTCTCGCGCGATTCTTCCCCTGCAACTTGCTCCGCCTTTGCGGATAAGGATCCCTCGACCATCTGGATCGGCACAGCAGCTCCTTCTTTTGCGGTCTATTACGAAATCACATTGAATCTGCGCAATTTACGCCGGCACATACAGCCGCATCAAGCGGTACCAACCGGTTTGTCTACGCATCTGTATTGTCGTAGTGCTCGATCCAATGCTCGAACCAAGTTGTCGAGGGTCTCCTTCAGCATTCCAGTGTCAGCCTCCTGGAACCAGCACATCATCCCCCGTCGGCTCAGTATGACTTGCGGTGCTTCCGTGGTGCTGAATTACATCGTCCACCTTTGACAGCTCGCCCTTCACAACGTCCCAGCACCACGTCCCAAACCCGCCGCGCGCATTAACTGCCCGCACCCAAGCATCGAGCGCCATGCGCTTGGCGCGGTTCTGATCCGAATCCTCACCCTTGATCTCCAGCACCAGCCGTTTGCCATTGGCGAGCTGAATCAAGAAATCCGGCACGAACTTCCTGCGGCTGCCGCGCCACAGGTACAGCAACTGGAAACCGAGGTGATCATTCTTGGCGTAGGCCGCGACGTCCTTGCGCTTCTCCAGCACCTGCGTGGTGTAGTGCTCCCACGTGCTGTCGACCACAGCATGGCTGATCTGCGACTTTGAGGTCTCCAGGCACGGTTTGGTCGAGTACCACGTGCGCATCATGCGAGTAGAACCGATTGGAAATTCTTCGTCGAATACCGGTTCCAGCCGTTCGGCGTTGCTGTGGTGCACCCGATCGATCACGTGCTGAACGACCAGGTCAATCGACAACGCGATCAAGATGCGCCTCCGCAGCGGGTCCTGATGGTAGAGCGACGGAATTTCTAGCTTGTCCGACGAGAAGAACTGCTCGACTAGTCGGACCAGTTGCAGGATGAGCGACTCACGTCCGCCAGTGAAACCACGCTGCAACGTAGCGAAGGCCTTGCGAGCGGCAACAAACAGCAACCGCTGTAGGCGGAACTCTTCGGGGAGCCTTTCGAGGTCAATCGACACTGCCTTGGCAAGGTCGGCTGCACCACCGAGCGCCGGAGCGAGGTCCGCGCTCACATGGATCTGGGCGGGGTCAAGCTTCAGCGATGGCATCCTGGTCCAATCGACCGTCAGTTCCGGACGAACCACGAAGTCGACGCGCAACACGTTCGGCCACGCGATTTCCAGTTCCGCGCGATCCTTGATCGACTCGATCTGCGTGCTGTGCTTTGGCGGAGGAGGAGGCTCCCCGCCGCCATCGGTCTCCTGGAAGATCGACAGCGGCACCCCAAACACGTTCACAAATTCGGGCAGGAAAAGGTCACGTTCGACGCCGTCCGGGCAGACGACCCGTTCGGTGTCGTAGGACACGCGTCGCAAGCCGCGGCCGATCACCTGCTCGCACAGGAGCTGGCTGGTAAAGGCGCGAAGGCCCATGATATGCGTCACGTTCTTGGCGTCCCAACCTTCGGACAGCATGGCGACGGAAATGACGTTCTGGAGGTCCTGGCCAGCCGTATCGCGTTTGCCGACATTGTCGACGATCGCGCGTAGCAGCTCCTCCTTCTTCATCTCGCGCAGGACAGCCTTCTTGACATCAGGTATGTTGGCGGCCTCGACGATCGCCTTTAGGACGGCTTCATACGCCTTGTCAGTGCCCGCCGCCTCACCAATTTCGGCCTTGTCGAGCACCTTAGAGTCGACGCGCAGCGTTCGGTCCGGCGCCTTAAGTTCCGGCCAGTAGGCATCGCCTTGACGGAAGTAGTGCTCGATTCGTGCGGCCGTCTCGGTCCGGTTGCAGACGGTGAGCATCACGGGTGGCGAGCGATGGCCGCTTGCGTGCCATGCCTTCAACGTTTCCCGCCAATCTGCGCCGAGCAGCGTATAGGCCTCCTGCACGATCTGCGGCAGCGCCTCGTGGGGTTCAGCTCCGCGACGGTTCAGATCTTCGGCGACCTCGGGTTCGCGATAGAGGTGATAAAGCTTACTCCGGTAGGTCTGTGTGTTCGGCAAGGCGTTGTCGCGGATGACCACGCGTGGGGTCTTGACGAGACCGGCCTCGATCGCGTCGTTCAGTCCAAAGTCAGAAATCACCCACCCAAACAGTGAGGACTCGGTGCTGGTCTTGCCGGTCGGCGCGAACGGCGTAGCGGACAGGTCGAAGCATCGGGTGATCCGCCGCATCTTGTGAATGCGATCCAAGCCCTCGATCCAGCGCGTCGCCTCTTCAAGGTCAATCCCGTGTTCTTCCGCTTCCTTCTTACTGACCTTCAATTCGGCCGGCTTACGGTAGGCGTGGTGTGCCTCGTCGTTGATGACCAGAATGTCCTTGTAGCCAGCCAGCCTGCCGATCACTCGGCGAACATAGGCCTCGTCACTTTCAGCGCCCTTCTTCACAACGGAGCGGTCCTGATCCTTTAGCGGCATCAGGCTGTGCCAGTTTTCGATACCCAACTCGACCTGGTTCAAGCGCTGCCGCAAAGCCTCGTTTGGGCAGAGGCCGAAGGCATCGTAATAGTTCTCCGGGTGGCCTGGGCGAAGAACCTGCAGACGTTCTTTCACTGTCAGACCTGGCGCCACGATGAACACCGTCCGCGAAAAGTCCTTTGTGCGCTTCGGGTAGGTCAGCGCATTTAGGACCTGCCATGTGATGATCATGGCCATCACCGTGGTCTTGCCGCTGCCCGTCGCCATCTTGTTGCACAGGCGTTCCCAGGCCCCGCCGTCACCGGGAATGGCGACCCCCTGCTTATAGTCGGCGTGAGCCTCGACGTGCCAGATCAGCGTTTCGATCGCCTCGATCTGACAGAAGTAGAAGGCATGCTGGCGGGAAGCGTCCGGGTCCTGCCAATGAGCCAGCAGTTGCCGGGTCACAGAGGTGACACCCGGGTAGTCGGCCGCGCGCCACGCGTCGACGCGTTCGCGGATTCGGTTCACGAGATCCAACTCGGCGGTCCGCACCGTGTTGTTACGGGTGTCGAAGATTTCGTAGCCTGCCGGGCGGCGGCCTTCCCGGAGTACCAGATTGTTGTCGCTCTGCCGCAGCCAGTGGTGCGTCGGCCGCAGAAATGGGGAATTGATGATCAAGGATTTCGGGGAAGTCATGTCTTATCCCTTAGCCCAGCGCCATGACTTTGAGTGACTCAATCCCCCGATCATCGACAATCTTGACCGCAATCTTCCGGTTGTCACCCGCCGCGAAAGGCAAGCTGACTGTGCCGTGGAACTTGTCCAGCCTGGCTTCATCGAGTTCAGCGCGGATATTCTTCTTAAGCTTCTGCCAACCCTCCCCCTTGCCAGCCATGGGGAAAAAGATCTGCCGCGGGAAGACGCTACGCTCGTCGTAGTCGGTGTCGAGGGACCACATGGCAATCTTGCTCTTGCCACCAGACACCAGTTCGCCCTTGACCGTATCGAAGTAGTCAAAGCCATGCACCTCAACCTCAAAGCGGCCGTCCTTCAGCGGGCGAACCTCAACCTCCGGCTGCCCCATCAGCCAGAAACTCTGGTTGTTCGACTTCGCCTTCTTCAGGTCCTCGGTCAGTAGGTCGGTGTTCATCTGCGCCTTGAGCGCAACAATGCCCTTCATGCCGTCGATGTCCTTGGCCGCTTCCGGGTCGAAGGTAAAGGCGCAGAAGACGACCATCTTGGGCAGCGGAAAGAGGTGGCCGGCTTCGCTGAGTGCATTGGCCACCTGTCGTTGCTCCAGGGCTGCATGCTCGGGGCCGAAGCTCACCACCACCCGTTCCCCGGTGTCGAGATGGCCGATAGCATGCAGGTTGCGGATGTCGGCGTCGGACGGCAGAGCCTCGACGTCGGCAAACTTGAGCATCTGCCCACCCTTACCGCGAATGCCGGTCTTCAGCAGCTCGTCGCGCCATTGGTGCTGCCGGCCGGACTCCCCAGTGCGGGCGATGCTGGCATCCGCATCTTCCGGCCCGCTCGCCTCGTCGAGCGACTTAACGCTCGGGAATGGCACCGCCTCAACGGTGAAGGGGCCGGTGATGCGCAGCCGGTTCCTATTGACTGTCGGCTGGTCGTATAGAACCTCCTGGTCGGCGTGTGCGGCAATCGACCGGTCCATCTGCGCCTGCATTGCAAGCCGCGCGGCGTGGAAGGCATCGAATGCTGGTCGAGCTTTGGTGTCTGCGTCCGCCGGGAAGTCGAAGGGCACTTCCCACTCCTTGGCGTCGCTCTTGAGCACCTTATTGAGGTCGGCGAGCGCCTGTTCGATGGCCGGGTGCATACGCTCGTAGATGCTGTCGATATCGGGGTTGTTGGCAATCGATTTGAGCGTGACATGTGGCACGGTCTTGTAGATGAAACCGCCCTTCAGGCCCTCGTGCGGGTACTTGAGGTCGTAATAGTCGTAGCTGGCGGTCATCAGGCGCTGTTTGGCCAGCGTCACGGCAACGCGTGAGGTGTCGCAGGTGATCCACCGGCGGCCCCACTTCTCAGCGACGAAGGCCGTGGTGCCGCTGCCGCAGGTCGGGTCGAGAACGAGGTCGCCTGGGTCGGTGGTCATGAGCATGCAGCGCTCGATAACTTTGGGCCCCGTCTGGACAGCGTACAACTTGTCGCCAGGCCTTCCGGCAATGACAGTATCAGCCCAGAACGCATTAATCGGTACAGCAGGGAAATCGTCAAGGTAGCGGACGTAGCCAAGAGATCCTTTCCGCCCGACCATACGACGTGCCCGCACAAGCCTCCTCATCCCTTCCTGATTTGTTTTCCATCCACCGGATTGAGGAGATACCTCGTAGCCGTCAACTTGAACTGGGAACACCGTTGTTTGGCCAACGCGTGTCGTCTGCGAAGTGGCATTGTCGAGCCTGAAAAGCCTGACGTGCGGATTGAGCAAATCGTCAGCGGTCGCAGCGCGACGTCGTCCATTTTGGAGCTCAGCGCTCGTGTATTCGGCGCTCCCCACATCGGACGACTTCTCAAGGTAGAGTTGCCGGTATTTTGTTTTGCTCCGGTCCTTTCCGTACCAAACAAGGTAGTCCGCAACCGTCGGAATAAGGTTTGTGCCCCCTGCGAAACTTCCCGCACCAGTGGTCTTTTTGAACGTGATTAGTGCTACAAGATTGTGAACACCAAAAATTTCGTCGCACAAATTCCGGACGAGATGGACGTTTTCTTCGGAGATTTGGACAAACACACTCCCGGATTCGTCGAGCAACTCTCTCGCGAGCAGGAGGCGGTCCCTCAGGTAGCTCAAATAGGAATGGATACCCAGCTCCCAGGTATCCCGGAACGCCTTGATCATTTCCGGTTCCTGCGTCAGATCCGCATCGTTGCGGTCCTTGACGTCGCGCTTGCCGACGAAGGGCTGGAAGTTCGAGCCGTACTTGATGCCATAGGGCGGGTCGAAGTAGATCATCTGCACCCGACCAGCCATGCTCTCCTTCTGCAGCAGGCTGTTCATCACCAGCAGCGAGTCTCCGGCCACCAGTCGGTTGGCCCAGCCGCGTTCATGGCGATAGAAATCGATGGCATCACGCAGCGGCAGATTCTCGAATGGCGCATCGAAGAGCCCCGGCTGCACTGCCCGCTTTTGTCCGTCTCCAGCCCCGCCGCCCTTGCCTTCGCCCTTCATCGCCTTGCGCACCGCCGACAGGATGCTCGCCGGATCCACCCGTTCGTGCACATGCAGGCTGACAGAATCCACGTCAAAGCAGGTCCGCTCCGCCTTACCCGCCCAGTTAAGGTAGGGCGTCTGCAGACGCTTGAGCACTTCCAGGGCGCCGCGCATGCGCTCGGTGTCACCGCTTTCCAGCGCCTCGTCGATCAAGGCTTCGATCGTGCTACGCTGTGAGTCAAACTGTAGGTTGGGGTCGAGATGGGGGTCAAAAGCCCAGCGAGTCTTACCGGCTTCCGGATCAGTGGTCGGAGTCACCATGCCGACCTCAGGATTGTTCTTGCGCTTATCTTGGTGGCGGTAGGAAAGGATCTGTGCGGGCTCCTCAAATACAGCACGGACTTTTGGCTCACCTAGCTTGGCCGCACTGGCTCTCTTCGGGGCATGCTGTGCAAGTGTCGGTAGCGCCTGCACCTCTAAAGAAAAACCGCCCGCCTCATCCACCAGTTCACCATCGGTTTCCGACGTCGAAGGGGTAGTCAAGCTCATTCGCCGCACCGAGCCACCTCGGCCTTGTCCCTTGAGCAGCAGCCCGGCGTCGACCAGGGCCGTATGCGTCTGCCAGTAGTCGTCGTCGCTGACCGAGACGCCCTCCACCTTCAGTCGGGCTTCCATCTTCCGCTTCAGGGCGGTGTTGCCGATGGTCGAACCATCATTCGGGACGAGAGAAAGCAGCGTTTCCTTGAGACGATCACGCGATACAGACATGCCAGAACTCCCTAGCTTTTGTTTTTTCGCGCCACCAATATCGGCGCATAATCTCAGGATTATGCTTTATACGCATCTCTTCTGTCATGGTGCGGACGACAGCGCAACGAGCTCGGGCGTGGCCGTAGCCCCTCAAGTCGCGAAGCAGACTACGTGAACTCCCTGAGGATCCGAGCGCGCTTACCCAACGCGCACTAAGTTTCTCTGCCAGCCGCCCTCGAATGATTTCCGTGCTGCACGTGTCTTTTCATCGTCGGCCCGCGGTCCCTTCGCGTGCTCCCAACGGCGCCATTGCCGGATCATGGCCCAATCAGAAGGCGCCAATCTGTAATCGACCACACATATGCTCATCAATGCCAATTGGCACTTACACCGCCAGAATATATCGACTTCGCGCACATGAAAATCCCTCGACGATGGGCGTTTGGATTCTTGCATGACCGTGACAACGTTTAATTGGTTGCACTCACAGCCTTAGAGCAGAAATTCTCAGACCACCGCGCGTTTCGAATACTGCGACTAACTGACTGATGCAAGCGCATCGGTAAAGTAGCCAGGAAAAATTGACAGGACTTGTTCGATGCTCGCTCTACGAGTGGTGAGAGCCGGCGCAAAGAAATTTCTGTCATAGCCGTCCTGCACTAGAACATCACGCAAGCGCTGGGCTATCACTCTGTCCGGAAATCCCGTTTCAAAGCAACTTATCGACAGATTATCTGGAAGTCCATACTTGAATGATTTCAAGAACAGATTGAGCGGTTCCGCAGCTGGGTTCCGCAGAATTCCATCACCAAACATGAATTGAGCAACTGCGGACAGCACTAGAGAGCACTCGAAGCCCAGTGTCGTTTCCAAGAACTCCAAGACATCGTCGCCTGATAATTTGTGTCTTTTGGTCTTTCCCCATGGCTTCGTTCCTTTAGATTTTTCAACATGCTTCAAAATCTCATGATAGGTTTTTCCCTCAATCCACATTCCTGTGATTTCACGTCCAAGTTGATTCGGAAGGACTGTACGGAAAAAGCGATTCTCAGAAAGGTCCACTAGTAGCGGCCACACAGCATCAAGCCATTCAGACGAATCACTCAGCGTAAAAAGTGTCGTGGAATTTTGCTCAACCCACTGGGCAATCGTCCGAGCGTCCTTAACGCTGAGAAGCGTACGCGAGAACAATATCTGCCGCTCAGGCGCAGGCTCTAACGTATTCACATACTCAGCCAACCTCGAGAACAGGGCCACAACCCCTGCTTTATTGGCCTCATCCGCCAGATGATAGGCTAACGTGGACTTCGCCAGTGTTTGGGCACGTAATAAGAATGCCTCAAATGAGTCAGCTCCCCGATTGGCCATGAGATAGCTCTCGACGGCATCGAGAAGCATTCTACGCCTGCGAAGGTCTGCGACAACCATATCACGGTCGAAAGGATTTTTACCTGGCTGTGCAGCCAGGTAGGCGGCCACCTCTTCCCAGTCCTCCTCATTGCCTAGCAATAACCTACACAAATCGTCAGCCGGTAACTGGATCGTGTTTTTCCCATTCCTGCTCTTGAATGGACCGAGTAGCTGAAGCAGCGAACTCGTTGTCTCTTCCGATTTTTCAGCCGTAAGTAAGTCAACCGAATAGTTGAATCTCCACCCATCTTCGAACGAGCGTCGTTTGTCGTAAACCTGCGGGTCAGCAAAAATCACTAGCCCCTCGGTGTGCATCCCTGCACGGCCCGCACGCCCCATGAGGTTCTGGAAGTCGCGAACCTTAATTCTGTCAGACGACTGCTGCACACCGGAGACGATTAGGTAACGAATTGGCAGATTGACACCTTGTGCGAGCGTGGAGGTGCAGGCGATGAACCTGATTTTTCCCCTCTGCATTGCATTTTCGATTGCTAGGCGGAGGCCCTGAGGCGTATTTCCGTGATGTACGAATACGCCGAGCTCAGCCGCCTTGCACAACTCAGAATCCGATCCGAAGTGTTCGGCAATGAGGCGTTGAAGGCGTGCCAGCTCTTCTGTGTCTGAGTATCGCGCAGGAGCCTCCAATTGCAGGTTCCGACGATAGACCTCCGCTGCCCGCGCTGCAAACTTTGCCGCTATGGTCTTCTTGCCGCAAAAAACCGCTATTGCCCCCTGCGAGGACAGCCGAAGGCCGAGGTACAGCGAGATGTCGGTTGAATCATTCTTTTCCGGAAAGGCTCTCGGTTTCTCTTTCGGTGTCACGGTTAGAGACTGTTGCTCGATAACCCGAGGAACGAAGAAGTCAGGCTGGGAAAAGTCTCTCGACTCATAGAACATGAGCTGGCCCATGGTCTCCAGCCAACTTGCAAACGCAATCGAACGCGTTGTTGGCGTCAGGCGGTTTCCAGAGACCACGACTGTCTTCGGACCAATCAACCAATCGCCAATTGCTTGGGCGTTGCTTACGACTGCTGAGATAAGTAACGTCTGAGCGTTAGAAGACAACAGTCCCTTGATTTCTGTCAGCAATAGCTCATACGTGATGCCCCTACTCCCGGAGTCGAATTGATGGCCCTCGTCGTAAACCACCACGCCAATGTCATCGATGAGCTTCGGTGATTGCCTGAGGACATAGAGCAGTTTTTCCGGGGTCACCACTAACACGAAGCGAGCGCCTGACAGCGAGTTTCCGAGCAATTCAGCAATCTGGTCCAGGAAATCAAGCTGGATGGCATCCGACAGTTCATTTACTTTGATACCGTCAGCTTTGAAGGTTCGCCGCAGTGATGAGCCAATCTCATGGCAAAGAGCTCTAAATGGTGCTACTACGACAGCGACCCGCGCTCGACCGGAGAGGAACGCGCTGCGAAGAACGATTTCGACTGAACGGGTCTTCCCTGCACTTGTGGGCATCTGTACGACACCGGATGCACCCTTGAATATCCCCCTTTCACCGAGAAGCATTTGAGCTGGCCAGAGCTCCTTGGGGAAGTCTGACCTCTGTAGCGTTGATTGGAGCTGTGTAACCGGGATGTCCGTGAATATAGGAAGGGTCGTCCAGACTGACGCAGCGAGCCGCATCTTGATAACCGCAACCAGCAAATCCACGAGCAGCAATTCATGCGGCGTCGACGTTGTGTACGCGCGTTGCCGCAGCGACGCCAATCGACCTACTATGTTTTCTCGACCAGAACCATCGTAGAAGTGAAACGCAAGATGTTGCGCTATGTCAGTGAGTTCGCTCCCGAAAACCGAGTGACCAGCGACGGGGTACGTATTCCACCGGCCCTGTAGCACCCAACGCACAATCTCCTTGACTTGGTCGGTTTCCTGCGCATTTCCTAGACCCTGTGCTAGTACCAGACTACTACCGGGACGCCTGGCGAGATAGTACGCAGCAGAGGCCAGCAGGAGGATGTCTGGTCGAATAGTTTCAGAGTATTTCGATTCGAGAAGAGCATCAAAATAGCTCGCAGCGAAATCAAGGTCGTCAAACTCAGGAGTGCTACCATCGATAGGCGGAACATCACCTTCGCACACGTCAGCAGCTACGTCACCGAGCGTTCCAACTGTGAGGAGGATGAGTTGATTCGGGTCCGTCCTTTCCGGCAATGCAAGATGCATAGATTCTGGCAGGCCAAACTCGTACATTTTGCCCTTCGAGCGCGTAATGCCGAACAACCTGCGACTATTGAATTCAGGCTTCATTTGCGGCGCGTTCGTACAACGACTTTACTAGTGCCATCAGGTCGACTCCCTTTATGACAAGTAGCTTTAAATTTGCAGCGTTTTGATGCTCCTTCGTCGTCGTCAGTACCAAGCCACTGGTGTCGAACGACCCGTCGGAGAGCATAGCCGCAGCACCAGATTTGTATTCGTAAGGATGGTCCGTGAGAAGCTGAAACCGTTGCACTATTTGCGCATTCCGTTTCTGGTCTGCACGAATAAGGCGCCGCTTTGTTGCATTGAGGGACTCAGCTCTGCGAAGGTAGTCCTTAGAAGAGTCGTCCACTGCAACCTGCAAACGGTCAACATACTTCGTGCCAGACAACTGAGCCTTGACTTCGAAGGCCAGCATGGCATCAGTAGCCTGAGGTGTACTTGGGTCTGAAATTTTGAAGCCCAGTATGTCTACGCCTTTGATCGATTCATTCCTAACCGCCTTTTCCGCGTACTTTCCCTGCGGCACCCAGTATCCTAGAGTCTGCTCGACGTAGTCTGAGACGAGTAATTCCGCGAAATCGCCGGCGCGGATACTTGGCCCCGGCTTGGCACTTGCATCAGGAAAGACGTACTGGAGAAGGTAGTCGGCGCGCGACAGGCCGGTACCGGCCCGCAGGTCATCTATTTCGTCGTCGAGACAATAGCGTTGGCGAAAGGACCGTGCCCAGGCGGAGAGCACCCTGATGTCTGTAGGCACAATCAATTGGAGCACCTCGATTTGCGAGCCCTCGGTAGTCGTAAGTGGAGCGCCCCCAGATGTCAGGCATGCAAGCCACGGTCGCTCGGAAGTGCAAGTCGATATGGATTCGTGTGCAACAAGGGCATCGCAAGAAGCCGCTGTGGCGTCAGGAATTTTTTTCATTGTTCTACCTTCGACGGACTGTGCACGTTCAGCCTATCACAGTGAAGTTGTCTGGGCAGCTTCTAGTGACACCAATAGCCAAGATGAACCAATGCTCGCTTTGCACGGCCCGATGAACATGCTGGTCACAGTGCATTTCTTTGTTCATCGCCAACACTGAGCGTGCGGGGTCCTTCATCAGGCAAAGCACGCAAAGTGTCGCGAAAGGAGAGACGGGGAAGCGATTCCTAGCCTTCAAAACGCCGCGCGAGTTCGAGAAGCGATTGGCGCCCGGTCTGGACAGTCATAGCAGTGAATATGCCTGGCATTTGCGCCGTCATTGTTCAGCCGGTCGACTCGATACCTGCTGACGTGAGTGGATAGGCGCCAAGTGCACCTTGGTGGTCGTCCCGCGTGCCTATTCCGTGTCGGCAGTAAACCTGACCGCGGCCGCCAGCTAGCTGTATGTGTTCGGCGAGAGGCTTGCTTGGCCCCACCGATGCTGGCGTCGCAACCCCTTTCGGAAATCCCTGGCGTAGCAAGTGCGCCACGGAGAGGCAGTCAATAAGACCTGGTTATCAAAAAGCAAAGACCCATAAGCTTCTCAGCTTATGGGTCCAAAATTCTCAGCTTATACGTCTATCTACAATGGCACTCAAACATCAATATTCCGCGCCACCAACGCATTCGACTCAATAAAGTTCCTTCGCGGCTCCACCTCATCACCCATAAGGGTGGTGAAAATCTGATCCGCCGCAATAGCATCCTCAATCTGCACCTTCAGCAGACGCCGCTGCGTAACGTCGAGGGTGGTTTCAAACAACTGCTCAGGGTTCATCTCACCAAGACCCTTATACCGCTGACGCGACACACCACGTTCGGCTTCGGACAGCAACCACTGCATCGCCCCATGGAAGTCATTGACAGTCTGATCCCTCAGCTTGTCCCCTTCCCCGCGCTGCACCTTGGTCCCCTCAGGCGTCAGCCCCTGGAACGTCTTGGCCGCATTGGCCAGCGCCGCGTAATCCGCCCCGTGGACAAAGTCCGCATCCAGGTGCGACAGCCGCACGTTGCCATGATGACGACGCGCAATCATCAGCCGATGCTTGTCCGTCTTCTCATCAAACTGGGCATACACATCCGCCGTGCCATCGTCATTGACCGCGGCGCCAATCAACGTCTTGGCATGCATCTCCGCCAGCTTGGTCTTCAGCGCCACGGCCGATGCCTCAGCCGCCGGCGCGCTGTCCAGATCCAGCGTCACGCCATCAGCAATCGCGCGCAGCGCATCCGTATCCACGATGCGTGACAGACGCCCGATCACGCCTTCCGTCAGCTGGTACTGCCGCGCCAGCTCGGTCAGCGCATCGCCATTGATCTCCGTGCCATCCGGGCGCACCAGCACGGCCTTTTCCATGGCCAGCTTGAGCAGGTAGGCGTTGAGCTCGACGTCGTCCTTGATGTAGCGCTCTTCCTTGCCGTGCTTGATCTTGTAGAGCGGCGGCTGGGCGATGTACACGTAGCCGCGCTCGATGATGTCGGGCATCTGGCGGTAGAAGAACGTCAGCAGCAGCGTGCGGATGTGCGAGCCGTCCACGTCCGCGTCAGTCATGATGATGATGCGGTGGTAGCGCAGCTTTTCCAGGTTGTAGTCGTCCTTGCCGATGCCGGTGCCCAGCGCGGTGATGAGCGTGAGCACTTCCTGGCTGGAGAGCATCTTGTCGAAGCGCGCGCGCTCGACGTTCAGGATCTTGCCCTTGAGCGGCAGGATGGCCTGGAACTTACGGTCGCGGCCCTGCTTGGCGGAGCCGCCTGCGGAGTCACCCTCCACCAGGAAGAGTTCGGACTGGGCCGGGTCTTTTTCCTGGCAGTCGGCCAGCTTGCCTGGCAGGCCCATGCCGTCCATGACGCCCTTGCGGCGGGTCATTTCGCGGGCCTTGCGGGCGGCTTCGCGCGCGCGGGCGGCGTCGACGATCTTGCCGCAGATGGTCTTGGCGTCGTTGGGCGTTTCCAGCAGGAAGTCGGTCAGCGCCTTGCCGACCAGCTCTTCCACGGGCAGGCGCACTTCGGACGAAACGAGCTTGTCCTTGGTCTGCGAGCTGAACTTGGGCTCGGGCACCTTGACGGACAGCACGCAGGCCAGGCCTTCGCGCATGTCGTCGCCGCTGGTTTCGATCTTCGCCTTCTTGGCGATCTCGTTTTCTTCGATGTACTTGTTGATGACGCGGGTCATCCCGGCGCGCAGGCCGGTGAGGTGGGTGCCGCCATCCCGCTGCGGGATGTTGTTGGTGAAGCAGAGCACCTGCTCGTTGTAGCCGTCGTTCCACTGCATGGCCACTTCCACGGCAATGCCGTCTTTCTCGGCGTTGGCGTAGAAGATGTTCGGGTGCAGGACGGTCTTGGAACGGTTGATGTATTCCACAAAGCCCTTCACGCCGCCGGAGAAGGCAAAGTCTTCTTCCTTGCCGGTGCGCTGGTCGACCAGCTTGATGTGCACGCCGTTGTTCAGGAACGAGAGTTCGCGGATGCGCTTGGACAGCACCTCGTAGTGGAACTCGACGTTGGTGAAGATTTCTTCGTCCGCCAGGAAGTGGACTTCGGTGCCGCGCTTGTCGGTGTCGCCAATGATCTTCATCGGGGACACTTCGACCGGCTGGCCGTCCGGGCCGTTGACGGTTTCGACGATGCGGTTCTGCACGTCGCCGCGGGCGAATTCGATCAGGTGGACCTTGCCGTCACGGCGCACGGTCAGGCGCAGCCACTTGGACAGCGCGTTCACGCACGACACGCCCACGCCGTGCAGGCCGCCGGACACCTTGTAGCTGTTCTGGTTGAACTTGCCGCCGGCGTGCAGCTCGGTCATGGCGATTTCCGCCGCGCTGCGCTTGGGTTCGTGCTTGTCGTCGAACTTGACCAGGGGCGGGATGCCGCGGCCGTTGTCGACGATGGAGATCGAGTTGTCGCTGTGGATGGTGACCTGGATCTCGGTGCAGTAGCCGGCCAGCGCTTCGTCGATGGAGTTGTCCAGCACCTCGAACACCAGGTGGTGCAGGCCGGTGCCGTCGGAAGTGTCACCGATGTACATGCCCGGACGCTTGCGTACCGCCTCCAGGCCCTCCAGGATCTGGATCGAGGAGGCTCCGTAGGTGTTTTCCTGTTGCGGGTTCTGCTGTTCGGTCATGTTTTCCTACTCACGGCAAATGCGGAATCCGGCCACGGCGGCACATTGGCCAGGCCCGGGAGGCTCCGCAAGGCGGTTACTAAAAACGGCAAAAGGGGCGGACCGGTTTCGGTCCTGCCCCTGCTGCGAGAAGACTGCCCGTATGGATGCGGGTGTCGTTGCGTGCCGTTTGCTGCTCCGGTATGTCGTTGTCTGCGTGTCCTGTTACCGGATCATCAGATGCGCATCGGCATGACGACGTACTTGAAGTTGTCGTCTTCCGGCACGGTGATCAGCGCGCTCGAATTCGAGTCGCCGAGGCTGACCTGCACTTGCTCGCTCTTCAGGTTGGCGAGGACGTCGAGCAGATAGGTCACGTTGAAGCCGATGTCGAGCGCGTCGCCCGTGTAATCGAGTTCCAGCTCTTCCTGCGCCTCTTCCTGATCGGCGTTGGTGGAGCTGATCTTCAGCATGTGCGTGTCCATGATGCAGCGCACGCCCTTGAATTTGTCGGTCGTCAGGATGGCCGTGCGTTGCAGCGCCTGCTGCAGCTTCACGCGGTCAATCGCAAAGGCGTTCTTGTAGCCCTTGGGAATGACGCGCTGGAAGTCGGGGAACTTGCCTTCCACCAGCTTGGAGATCAGCTCGATATTGGCGAAGCTGAACTTGACCTGGTTGGCGGCCAGCTGCACCTGCACGGGATCGTCGTTGTCCTCGAGCAGGCGTTGCAGTTCCAGGATGGTCTTGCGCGGGATGATGACTTCCTGGCGCGCGCCGACGCCGGCGGCTTCGGTGTCCAGCTCCACGCCGCAGTACGCCAGGCGGTGGCCGTCGGTGGCGACTGCCATGACCTTCTTGCCATCGACGACGAGCAGCATGCCGTTCAGGTAGTAACGGATGTCTTGCTGCGCCATGGCGAAGTGGACCATCGCCAGCAGGTGCTTGAAGGTCTTCTGCGGCAGCGAGACGCTGGCGTTGAATTCGGTGGCTTCTGCAACGGTCGGGAATTCTTCGGCGGCCAGGGTCTGCAGTGCAAAGCGGCTCTTGCCGGATTGCACCGTCATGCGTTTGTCGTTGAGCGACAGGGCGACGTCGCCGTCGGGCATGGCGCGCAGGATGTCGAGCAGCTTGCGTGCGGCCACGGTGGTGGCCACGCCGTCATTGCCCACGCCGCATTCGGCGTGCGTGGTGATCTGGATCTCGATGTCGGTCGAGAGGAAGGATACGTTCGAGCCGGACTTGCGAATCAGCAGGTTGGCCAGGATCGGGAGGGTGTGGCGGCGCTCCACGATGCCGCTCACGATTTGCAGCGGACGCAGCAGATTGTCTCGCGAGGTTTTGACCAATTGCATTGAATTTATCCTTCGTCGTTTGTCGTCGGCGACCGCAAACTCCAGGCAACTCCAATTCACTTAGAAATCAAGGAGTTAATATGCCATTGTACCAAGGATAAGCCGCTGCGGTGAAGCGGGGCGAAACCGCCGGAAGTGGGATCTGTGCACAAAAAGCCACGATGCTCGCTGCGCACTTTCCACCGCACTTTCGGCATTCCGTCCCGACTCACCGCAAAGCCTTATTCTGTGGCTGACACTGCACTCGGCTGCGGCTGGACCGATGTTGTTTAACAGGCGCCACGGAGACTCCTCCAGTGACGCCGAACCTACAGTATGCCACCCCTTCGGGGCGGCCCTTCAAAATCCCCCCGGGCCGGTTTCCCGGGCCGGAGTCCATCCAAAATCAACCCTTGAGCGTCTGTTCCAGCACGTGCAGCTCGTGGTTGAGCTGCGCGTCCTTGCTGCGCTCGTCCGCGATCTTGCGCACCGCGTGCAGCACGGTGGTGTGATCGCGTCCGCCGAACAGCTCGCCGATCTCGGGCAGGCTCTTCTGCGTGAGTTCCTTGGCCAGGTACATCGCAATCTGGCGCGGCCGTGCAATGTTGGCAGGCCGCTTCTTGGAGTACATGTCCGCGACCTTGATGTTGTAGAAGTCCGCGCACGTCTTCTGGATGTTCTCGACCGAGATCTGGCGGTTCTGCACCGTCAGCAGGTCCTTCAGCGCCTCGCGCGTCACCTCGATGGTGATGTCGCGGCCGTGGAAGTTCGAGAACGCCAGGATCTTGCGCAGCGCGCCTTCCAGCTCACGCACGTTGGAGCGCAGGTGCTTGGCGACGAAGAACGCGACTTCTTCCGGCACGCTCACATTCTCGGCGGCGGCCTTCTTCATCAGAATCGCCACGCGCATTTCCAGCTCGGGCGGCTCGATGGCCACGGTCAGGCCGGAGTCGAAGCGCGAGATCAGGCGGTCGTCGATGCCGGTGATTTCCTTCGGGTACGTATCGCTGGTGATGATCACCTGCGCCCGGTTGGCGATCAGTGCTTCGAACGCGTAGAAGAATTCTTCCTGCGTGCGGTTCTTGCCGGAGAAGAACTGGATATCGTCGATCAGCAGCAGGTCGAGCGAGTGGTAGTAGCGCTTGAACTCGTCGAACGCCTTGCGCTGGTAAGCCTTCACCACGTCGGACACGTACTGTTCGGCGTGGATGTAGCGGATACGGGCGCGCGGGTTCTCCAGCAGCATGAAATTGCCGATGGCGTGGATCAAGTGCGTCTTGCCCAGGCCCACGCCGCCGTAGAGATACAGCGGGTTGTAGGACTTGCCCGGGTTGTTGGCCACCTGAATGGCGGCGGCGCGCGCCAGCTGGTTGGCTTTACCGGTGACAAAATTGTCGAACGTCAGGATCGGGTTCAGGCGCGAGCGCTCATGCACCGTGTCGCTGGACTGGCTCGGCTGGCCGGGCTGGGCACCGGGCCCGCTGGGGTGCTGCACGATCGGGCCCGACTGCATGGGCGCTTGCTGCTGTTGCACGCGGTAGGAGCGGGCGGCGACTTCGGCCGGGTCCATCTGGACCACATCGATCTCGCCCATGTCGACACCGTGCTGTGCGCCTTGCGCCGACTGCTGGCGAGAACCGCCCTGCAGCGGATGGCCAGGGTAGGGCGCCTGCCCGTAGCCCTGACCGCGGGCGGACTGGTACTCGCCGTAGCCTTGCTGCATGCCGGGCTGGGCGAACTGCTGGCCCATCGGCTGCCCCATGGGTTGCCCCGCCGGCTGGCCGCCATAGCCCTGCATTCCCGTACCCGGTGCTGCGTGACCGTCCTGTCCGGCCCCCATGCCGCCGCCCACCGGCGGCTGCGCATAGGCCGCGGCGCGGCCCGATGCAGAAGGATCCAGGACAAAGTGAACACTGACCTGCGCTTCCCAATATTCGCAGGCAAGGGCAGTAATACGCCCCGAAAACTGGCTCTTGACCCAATCCAGCTTGAACCGGTTCGGCGCAGCAATGCGCAGCGTGAGCGCTTCCTCGTCGAAACCGACGGGCGCCAACGGCTTGATCCAGGTTTTGAACTGTTGCGGCGTCAGTTCGCGCTCGAGCTGCGCGGCTGCCGCCTGCCAGAAGTCTTGCATTGTTTTTTGTTAAGTAAGCGCATCCCCAGGGTGCGCCACTGGCTACTGTCGCGCCTCGTCAGCCCGGCCTTCCCCGTACCCATGTCTGCAACGCCGGCAGCGACTTACGTATACATCGATGTATACGGTCCGCCGCGACGACCTGAAAAACATTGGGGGGAAGCCCGGGATGCGCCTGCGCCACGCAACCCGTGTTGTGATTGGACCGGGATTGTACCCCCGCCCCCAAGTTATCCACAAAGGATAAGTCTGTGGACAACTTGTGCAAATTCAGTGGATTGATGTGCACAACCCAAGCAGCGGCGCGGGTTTCCGGCATGCTGCAGTGCCGGAAAATCCAGCGGAAACAGGGACTTCGCTCAGTTAGAGAGCCTGTCGCACTGCATAAATCCGTACACAAACTTGTTAACAGGCTGTTGTGGACAATGACGCACGATGGTTTACGTAGCGCTGTCGCGCTTCTGCCCTTGCCCACATGACGAAGTCTTGACACTCGCGCCGAAACTCGTTTAAATGGCGGGTTCTGCGATGCGGCAGGGGATCACGTATGCGCATCGCCGGGTCTGGCCTGTCCGTGCCTCCCGCGCCTGCAGGTATACCTCCTGCAAACCGGCGCTGGCTGGCTTCAGGGCCGGCACCAAGACAGAACCAGAATCGTCGTGACATGTCGGTAAACGCCTCGGCTTTCCGACGCGCGGCAACCCCAACGCGAACCATACGCGGCGGCCACGGCACCCCGGCACCGGCCGGAGGCGGGCTAGCCCAGATCAACCAGAGAGTGCAACATGAAACGTACCTACCAACCTTCCGTTACCCGTCGCAAGCGTACCCACGGTTTCCGCGTGCGCATGAAGACCCGTGGCGGCCGTGCCGTCATCAACGCTCGTCGCGCCAAGGGCCGCAAGCGCCTGGCAATCTAAGGGCCGGGCGACCGGTCTGGACGGTGGCAACGCCGTCCATGCCAACCGCCTCGCGTTCTGGATGGCCGGTAGCTTGCCGCAGGCTGCAGTGTTCCCGCTAGCTTTGCCAAGCGTGTCTACCTTTGCCTTTCCCAAAGCCGCGAGGCTGACAAAGACGGATGAGTTTTCATCCGTTTTTGCTTTGCGGCCTCGCAAGCGCAGTACGCACTTCGTGCTCTACGTGCGCGCCAACGGCCGGGCCGAAGCCCGGCTGGGCATCGTGGTGGGCAAGAAGTTCGCACCGCGCGCGGCCGAGCGCAACCTGGTCAAGCGCATGGCGCGCGAGCTGTTCCGTCAGCGGCAAGGCGAGCTTGGCGGGCGCGACGTGCTGCTGCGCTTGCAGACCAGGTTTCCGCGCAAGGAATTTACCAGCCGCACAGCGGTCCGACAGGCGTGCCTGACGGAGATGACCAGCTTGCTGGAAGTCGCCGCCCGGCCCTTGCCACCGCCGCCAGCGCCGCCGTCATCACCACCGGCCTCGCCAGAACCGCCCACGGGCTTTCCGGCCTGACCGCCCCCAGCCATGAAGCGAATCCTGCTAGCGCTGCTACGCATCTACAAGATCGCCCTGAGTCCTTACCTGGGCTCGCGGTGCCGCTTCTGGCCTACCTGTTCCGACTACGCCCGCGACGCCGTGATCCGACATGGTGCCGCGCGCGGCAGCTGGATGGCGGCCTGCCGGCTATGTCGTTGCCATCCTTTCGCACAAGGCGGGTATGATCCCGTGCCGGGTGCGGAAGCGGAAACGGCACAGAAGGGCAGGTTTGCCCATCCCGCGACAGGCCACCAGCCTGTCACCGTCCGTCTCCCACGACCCTGATTTCCCCGACCATAGCGAGACATGGATATCAAACGCACAATCCTCTGGGTCATCTTCTCGATGGCCCTCGTGCTGCTCTATGACAACTGGCAGCGCGCCAACGGCCACGCGTCGATGTTCTTCCCGAGCGCGACGCAGCAGCAGGCCGCCTCGGCGCCCGCCGCCGGCGCAGCCCAGGGCGATGTGCCCAAGGCCAACGCCACCGCAGGCGCCGCCGCGCCGGCAGTCCCGGGCGCCCCGGGTGCAGCTCCGCAGGCAGCCGCCCAGCCCACCGGCGAAAAGATCATCGTCACCACCGACGAGGTGCGCGCCGAGATCGACACCGCCGGCGGCATCCTGTCGCGCCTGGAACTGCTCAACGAGCACGAGAAGGACGGCAAGCCGGTGGTGCTGTTCGAGCGCGACACCACGCGCACGTACCTGGCCCGCTCCGGCCTGATCGGCGGCGACCTGCCGAACCACACCACCGTGTTCACGGCCACCCCTGGCCCGCGCACGCTGGACGGTGCCGACAAGCTGGAAGTCACGCTGACCGCGGACAAGAACGGCGTGAAGTTTGTGAAGACTTACGTGTTCCACAAGGGCAGCTACGTGGTGGACGCGCGTTTTGCCGTGACCAACGATGGCACCGCGCCGGTCTCGCCGACGCTGTACCTGGAACTGGCACGTGACGGCAGCAAGGTGGAGCAGTCGCAGTTCTACAGCACCTTCACTGGCCCGGCCATCTACACGGACGAGAACAAGTACCACAAGATCACCTTCGACGACATCGCCAAGGGCAAGGCCAGCGCACCGGCCGCCACCACCAATGGCTGGGTGGCGATGGTGCAGCACTACTTTGCCTCGGCCTGGATTCCGCAAGCCGGCAAGGAGCACAGCTTCTACGTCCAGCAGATCGATCCGAACCTGTACCGCGTGGGCATCCAACAGCCGCTGGGGCAGATCGCCCCGGGTGCCACGGTGACGACCGATGCGCGCCTGTTCGCCGGCCCGCAGGAAGAGCGCATGCTCGAGAAGATCACCCCGGGCCTGGAACTGGTGAAGGACTACGGCTGGCTGACCATCCTGGCCAAGCCGCTGTTCTGGCTGCTCGAAAAGCTGCACGGCTTCCTGAACAACTGGGGCTGGTCGATCATCGCGCTGACGGTGCTGATCAAGCTGGTGTTCTTCCCGCTGTCGGCCGCCAGCTACAAGTCGATGGGCAAGATGAAGGAGCTGCAGCCGCGCATGACCGCCATGCGCGAGCGCCACAAGGGCGATCCGCAGAAGATGAACCAGGAGATGATGGCGCTGTACAAGACCGAGAAGGTCAATCCGCTCGGCGGCTGCCTGCCCATCGTGATCCAGATCCCGGTGTTCATCGCGCTGTACTGGGTGCTGCTGTCGTCGGTGGAAATGCGCGGCGCGCCGTGGCTGGGCTGGATCCATGACCTGTCGGTGCCGGATCCGTTCTACATCCTGCCGATCGTGATGGCGGCATCGATGTTCCTGCAGACCAAGCTGAACCCGACCCCGCCGGACCCGGTCCAGGCCAAGGTCATGATGATCATGCCGCTGGTGTTCTCGTTCATGTTCTTCTTCTTCCCGGCCGGCCTGGTGCTGTACTGGGTGGTGAACAACATCCTGTCGATCGCCCAGCAATGGCAGATCAACCGCATGCTCGGCAAGGGCAAGGCGGCTGTGGCAGCCAAGAGCTGATCGCAGGCGATGCAGAAGTCTTGACGGAAGCCCGGTGGAAACACCGGGCTTTTTTGTTTTGGGCATCCGTCGATGCCTTGTACTCCGAGGAGAGATTCGTGACCTGGTCCGCCAATCAATACGTCGCCTTTGAAGATGAACGCACGCGCCCGGTGCGCGACCTGGTCGCCGCCATTCCGAACCAGATGATCCGCACGGCTGTCGATATCGGCTGCGGCCCGGGCAACTCCACCGAGGTGCTGATGGGGCGCTATCCCGGCGCGTCCGTCACCGGGCTGGACAGTTCGGACGACATGATCGAAGCCGCGCGCAAACGCCTGCCTGATGTGCAGTTCGGCGTGGCCGACATTACGGCCTGGAACGACGCTGGTCCCTATGACGTGATCCTGGCCAATGCCGTGCTGCAATGGGTGCCGGACCACGCCACGCTGTTTCCGGCACTGGTGCAGAAGCTCTCGCCCGGCGGTACGCTGGCCGTACAGATGCCGGACAACCTGGAAGAACCCGCACACCGCCTGATGCGCGAGACCGCGGCGAATGGCCCGTGGGCCGCCAAGCTGGCCAGCGCAAGCAATGCGCGCTCGGCGCGGGCTCCGGCGCGCTGGTACTACGAGCTGCTGCGCCCGCATTGCACGCGCGTGGATGTGTGGCTGACGGTCTACCACCATCCGCTGGCCGGCGGCGCCAAGGCGGTGGTGGAGTGGTTCAAGGGCAGCGGCCTGCGGCCGTTCATCCAACCGCTGGATGAGGCGGAGCGGGCGGCTTATCTGGAGCAGTATGAGGCCGATATTGCCAGGGCGTATCCGGCGTTGCCGGATGGGTCGGTGTTGTTGCCGTTCCCGCGGTTGTTCATTGTGGCGACGCGCTAGACAGCCGAATCGGTTTCTCCCCGCTCCCATGCATGGGAGCGGCGCCATGGATCGGCCCTGGCCATCCACCAAGCGCCCGATGCGACGCGAGCCAGCTTGCTGACGTGCGGTATCGCCTACACTGGAACTTGCGTCCCGCCCCTCTGCCGAACTTCGGGAGGCCTTTCCATGAATGCTGACTCCTCCGTCAGGCTGCGCCGCAAGACTCGTCCGGCCGCGGCCTTCTCCGCGCTGGGCGAGACCGGGTTGCGCCGCATCGAAGACAGCATCACCAACCTGTTGCAGCGCGACGAGGCGGAGGATGTGCATGCGCTGCGCGTCGGCGTCCGTCACCTGCGCGCGGTGTTGTGGGTATTTGGCCCCCTCCTGCCACCAGGCATCGCACAGCGGTGGAAGAACGATCTTCGTGCACTGGGCGACACGGCCGGCGAGGTGCGCGACTGGGACGTGTTCCTTGCCGAAACCGTAGGGCCGGCATTGGAGCGCCAGCCCGGCGACTCGATGCTCCATGCCGTGGCCGAGGCGGCACGCGCACGCCGCCGCCTCGCGCGCGAGGCCATGGTGACCCGGCTGGCGCAGTCTCAGGACGATCCGCTCGCCGCCCTGCACCGGGACCTGGCGCACCTTCCGCTGCACACCGACGATGGCAGCGGCTGCCTCGGACCTTTCGCCCGCAAGCGCGTGCGCAAGGCGCGCAAGACGCTGCGCAAACGCGGTCTTGCCGCGCGCCACGACGGCCTGCGTGCACTGCACCGCCAGCGCATCGCGGGCAAGCGCCTGCGCTACGCCATCGAGGCGCTCGCGCCCGTATTGCCGAAGCAGAAGACCAGGCGCCTGCATCACAAGCTGGTCATGCGGCAGGGCAAGCTGGGCAGCGTGGTCGATGAGAACGTTGCGCGCCGGCTGATGTCCCAATGCCTGGGCGTGGCGCCGCAGGAACACGACGCCGGACCCGTCGCTGCGTGAAACTTCCTCTTGTCACTTCGCCGCCTTCTGCGTGCAATGCGCCTTGCGACGCACGCTGGCGAGCCCAGTCACATCGATCTGAGACAATAGCGCCATGACTGCTACCCTGCCTCCCATCGCCGCCATCGCCACCGCACCGGGCCGCGGCGGCATTGGCGTGGTGCGCGTGTCGGGCCCGGATGTGCGCCCGGTCATGCACGCCATCTGCGGCCACGCGCTCAAGCCGCGCCATGCCACCTACCTGCCGTTCCTGGACGCAGAGGGCAAGGTCATCGACCATGGCCTCGCGCTGTATTTTCCGGGGCCGAATTCATACACCGGCGAAGAGGTCCTGGAGTTGCAGGGCCACGGCGGGCCGGTGGTCATGCAGATGCTGCTCACCCGCTGCCTGCAGGCCGGCCACGAGATCGGCCTGCGCCTGGCCGAGCCAGGCGAATTCACGCGCCGCGCCTTCCTCAACGACAAGCTCGACCTGGCCCAGGCCGAGGCCGTGGCCGACCTGATCGAGGCCAGCACCGAAGCCGCCGCGCGTTCCGCGGCCCGCTCGATGGAGGGCGAGTTCTCCAGCGCCATTCACGCGCTGGTGGAGAAGGTCATCCACTTGCGCATGCTGGTGGAGGCCACGCTGGATTTCCCCGAAGAAGAAATCGATTTCCTCGAGGCCTCCGACGCGCGCGGCCAGCTCGCCACCATCCGCACGGACCTGGGCAACGTGCTTGCGCAGGCCCGGCAGGGCGCGCTGCTGCGCGAAGGCCTGTCGGTGGTGCTGGCGGGCCAGCCCAATGTGGGCAAGTCATCGCTGCTGAACGCGCTGGCGGGCGCCGAGCTGGCCATTGTCACGCCGATTGCCGGCACCACGCGCGACCGCGTCAAGGAAACCATCCAGGTCGAAGGCATCCCGCTGCATATCATCGACACGGCGGGGCTGCGCGACGAAGCCACGGACGAGGTCGAGCGCATCGGCATCGAACGCACGTGGGACGCGATCCGCCGCGCCGATATCGTGCTGCATCTGGTCGATGCCACCGACTACCTGCGCCACGGCCTGTCCGAGCTTGATGACGCCATCGACGATCGCCTGAGCGGCCAGCTGCCGCCCGGCGCGCCGATCGTGCGCGTGGTGAACAAGATCGATCTCGCGCCGACGGTCGGCGGCATGATGTTCAGCGGCAACCGCCCGCACGTGGTGGCCGCCAACGGCCCGAACCCGACCGAGATCTGGATTTCCGCACGCAACGGCTCCGGCATCGAACTGCTGCGCAAGGAACTGCTGCGGCTGGTCGGCTGGCAGTCCGGGAATGAGGGCACCTTCCTCGCGCGCGAGCGGCACCTGACTGCGCTGCGCCAGGCACAGTCGCATCTGGATGTGGCGACCGAGCAGAGCCAGCAACAGGCGCAGGCGCTGGATTTGTTTGCCGAAGAGCTAAGGCTGGCGCAGGAGCATCTGAACAGCATCACGGGCGAGTTCACCAGCGATGATCTGCTGGGGACGATTTTTACGCGGTTTTGTATTGGGAAGTGATGGGCTGCCAAGCGTTGCCAATGGTCGAGCGCCACGGACACCACCCGGCATTGATCGGTGGGCAAGCCTACTGCGAGCACTGCAAGAGCATTGGCACCATTGCCGAATCCGGTGGGCCGCGCGCACGACTAAGGTCGCCATCGCAGTCACCATTCGGTTTTGCTTTCAAAGCGGTCGTTTTATCACGGTGACAGCGTGATAAAACGATTAAGGACCCATTGGGCTTCGCCCTCTGGTCCGAAGCGCTATAGCAACTGCCTTCGCGCCAACTCCCCTGCCAACGCGTCCGCCCCCACAAACCTGTACCCGAGCAAGCCAGCATCGATTGCCCCATCGACGTTGGCTTCCGTGTCATCGATGAACAGCGTCTGTGCGGCACTGCATCCGAGCTGGCCGATACAGCCGAGATAGGACCGCACATCCGGCTTGGTCGCACCAAACGCGGCGGACGGATAAACGTGCTTGCCGAACAACCGAGCGACCACCGGATTCAGATAGTCGATATGGTCTGTCACCAGCCGGCAGTTGTTGGTGAGTATCGCGATCCTGTGGCGGCCGGACAGCCTGGCCGCAAGCGCCAGCGTGTCGGCATTGGGCGTGATCGATGCGCGTCGGGAGGCCAGCCAGTCGGCACGATCAACGCGGCAGCCCAGCAGTTGCCCGAGTTCCTGCAGGTACTGGTCATCGCTGATCTCGCCCGCATCGGCGCGTGCTTCAAGCCCGGATCCCCAGATGGCGTGACGCACCTGCTCCGGTGACCGGCCCGTGGCTGCGGCCAGGTGCTCCGCCCGCGCCACGCGGTCATAGTGGGTCAGTACTCCTTCCATGTCGAACAGGACGAGCGTGATCGGTACTGTCATGGCGTCGGTTCCGGTGGATGACCCGAGGCCCCATTGTGCACGGGCAGGCCGTACCATGCCATGCGGGTACACTATCGGGCCGGCCCCGCTGCCCCATCCGCGCAAGCCGCCGATCCCGAAAACTTCCACTGCATGCGCCTGACCCTCATCACCTTCGGCACCCAGGGTGACTGCCGCCCCATCGTCGCCCTCGGCGCGGGGCTGCGCGCGGCCGGCCATGAGGTGCTGATGCTCGGGGAACGGTCGGCGGGGGCGCTGGCGGCCGAGCACGGGCTGGCGTTCGAGGCCCTGTGCGGTGACATCCAGGCCACGCTGGCGCCGGGCGGCGCGCTGCACAAGCTGATGACCGAAGGCGGCAACGTCAGCGAGGCTACGCGTGCCTTCGCGCGCATTGCGGAGGACAACACCGCGCAGTGGATGGCGCAGCTCACCGCTGCGGCGCGCGAGCGCGACGCGATCGTGTTCTCCGGTCTGGCCGCCTATGTCGGCATGGCCGTTGGCGATGCGCTGGGCAAGCCCGCCATCGCCGCCGCCATGTTCCCGCTCTCGCCGACACGCGATTTCCCGTCTGCGTTTCTGCCGCCATGGCGCCTTCCAGGCTGGGTCAATCGGGCCACCCATCAACTGATCAACTACGTGCTGTGGCGCATGTTCCGGCCTGCCATCAATGCGGGCCGGCAGGCGCAGTTCGGACTCGCGCCGCGCAAGGCGGTGTGGCAGGACTTCCCGTCGTTGTATGGCATTTCACCGCATCTGGTGCCGCGCCCGCGCGACTGGCATGCGGACTGGCTGGTCTGCGGCGCGTGGACGCTGCCCGCGCAGGACGGCTGGCAGCCGCCCGCTGCGTTGCAGGAATTCCTCGATGCGGGCGAGCCGCCGGTCTATGTCGGCTTCGGCAGCATGGCCGGCTTCGACCGCGACAAGGTGGTGCGCGCGCTCGTGCAGGCCCTGGACGGGCGGCGCACGCTGTTCTATCCGGGCTGGAGCGGCATCGATGTTTCGGCGCTGCCGCCGAACTTCCATGTGACTGGCACGACGCCGCATGACTGGCTGCTGCCACGCATGAGCGCGGCCATCCACCATGGCGGGGCCGGCACTACCCACGCCGTCGCGGCGGCCGGCGTGCCTTCGATCGTGCTGCCGTTCGCGGGCGACCAGTCCTTCTGGGCCGGGCGGCTCGCATCCCTTGGCGTGGCGCCTCGCTACGTGGCCGGGCATGACATCGATGCGGGCAAGCTCGCGGCGATGCTCGCCTTTACGCAACAGCCCGAGGCGCGCGAGAAAGCCGTGGCGCTCGGCGCTGCCATCCGTGCGGAACGTGGCGTAGATAACGCCGTGGCCGCCATCGAGACTTTCTGCCTGCGGGGCAGAACATAACGGCTGCCGCAACACGGCAGCCAATCATTTCAAGCAGGAAATCCAGATGTTGAACCGTACCCAGCAGATCCTTATAGCCGTTGTCGCCGTGGCCGTCCTCGGCATGCTTTGGTTTGCCGGCAATGACAAGGGCCCGATCCAGGCACCCGCGAAGGACGACGCAGCCGCCACCGCACCGGCCGCCAGCGAGGTGCGCGGCGTGCCGCGCAACGGCACGCTCGATCCGGTGAGCATTGACCCCGAACGTCCGGCCGACCGCCTGCCCCAGTACCAGGCCGATGCCATCCTGAACGACTACCGCGACGATACCAGCGCGGCCGATGACCGCTACCGCGGCAAGTACATCATCGTCGAAGGCGTGGCCAGCGGCGTGCGGCGCGGCGAGGCGGACAATGTGTTTGTCGATATCCGCACGAGCGACCCGAACGTGGTCGTGCGCGCCCAGTTGCTGCGCCGGCAGATCTGCGGCCCGGCCGGCCGCGTGTGCGAAGTGGAAGCGCGCGCCACCATGGTCCGGCGCGGGCAGAAGGTAGCCGTGGAATGCAACGGCGCAGGGCTGTCCGACGGCACGCCGGTGCTGAGCGATTGCCTGCTGCGCGGCGGCGCCAATTAAGCACTGACCGAGTCAACCCGATGCAAACTGTCCTCTCCGTCCTTGCCTTGCTCATCCTGATCGGCACCATCGTCGGGCTGGTTTCTCCCACATTCATCAGCCAGACCTTGCTGCAAGGCAAGCCCGTCGGGCGACTGCAGATTGCCGTGATCGGCCTGTGCCTGGCTGCGGTGTTGCTGATTCTGGTCGGGCGCCTGGCACAGCCCGTCGCGGGCGGCTGAAACGCCACGCGGCGCGGGCACCGGGCAGTAGCACCTGTTTTGCGCCTCTGTTCCGGGTATTGGCGCGCGCGGCCAGCGCCTACAGTGCGTGGATAAGTTCCCGATGCTCCGTCCGCTGCAAGCGGCGCGGTGGGCATCGATGCCATCCAGGACACTCCATGAACAATGCACTGCTGGCCGCCGCGCTGGGCCTGATGATTACCGGCTGCTCCACCTACCAGGCCGTCATGCCTGTGGACCGGCCCGAGCAAGGCGACCCGCTCGCCGCCTTCCAGATTCCCGCCGGCAGCGCTGTCGCGGCGGGTCCGCGCGGCAACTATGGCGCCAATGGCGCGCTGTTGTGCGTGGTGGCGAACCCGGTGAGCGGCAATGAATATCTCGACGCGTTCCGCGCGTCGCTGCAGGCGCGCAATTTCGAAGTGAAGCTGCTGCCGCCGTACGCGCCCGTGGTGTCTTGCCCGCTGGTGGCCACGTATTCGGCCAAGAGCGCCTGGTTCTGGATGACGTACCTGAACAGCGTCGACATCATCGTGTACCAGAACGGCGCACGGGCGGGCAAGGCGGTCTACAGCGCGAACCGTAGCGCCGGCGGCATCAACCTGAGCAACTTCGTCATGCCGGAGAGGAAGCTCGATGAACTGGTGGAACAGTTGTTCCCCGGCATGCTGCCCCCGCCGCCTCCGCCAGCCGGCACGCCCGTGGCCGCGCCCGCCGCCGCGTCCTGAGCGTTCAGTCCTCCAGCCGGCCCAGCCGCACCACGGTCACGCCCGGGCGCAGCTGGCGCAACGAGGGCATCACCAGCACGCAGTTCGGATAGGGCGTAACCACCGGCTCGCCCTCGCGCCAACCGATCACGGTGCCGGCCCTGGCGAACGTCTCCAGCCCGGTATAGGGGCCCGCAAAGCGGAAATCCATGCTGCTGGCCACCACGGGCTCGGTCACGCGCACCACGCGCTGCGCGGCCGGCAATGGCTGCAGCCAGCCTGCAGGCACGTCCTGCGCATCGATCACACCCGCATGGATCAGGAAACGCGCCGCGCTGTCCCTCGCGACCGTAACGGCTGCGGCCTCCCAGTGCTGGCCGCATTCGACCAGCAGCGCATTGCGCGCGCTGGCCGGATCGCCGAAGTCCGCATAGTCGCGCATGCGGCGCCCTTCCGGATGGCCTTCGTCGACGATCACGTCTGCCGGCGCGCCGAGCTGGCGAGCCAGCGCGATGCCCTTGTCGAGCGGGCCGGAGACGATCAGCGGACGGCTCTTCTCATGCATCGAGTGCAGGTCGAGCAGCAGGTCGACGGTATCGATCACCGGGCGCATGGCGCGTGCGCGGCGCAATTCGGACGAATCACGGCCGGCGTCATCCAGCACCGCAGCGGTCCAGACGCGGTTGAAGTCCTGGTCGACAAAGCGCGACGCATCCGGGCGCGCCGGGTCGAAGCGCTGATACGCGTCCACATTGGCAAAGGCGAGCGTCATGCGGCCACGGCGCGGCGACACGCCGGCGTCGAGCAGCCCCTTGACGGTGATGGCGCCGCACACCTCGTTGCCATGGGTGAGCGCATTGATCATCACGTGCGGGCCGGGCACGCCGCTGTCGAACGTGAACACGTAAGGGATGCCGCGGTTGCCATCGGCATACGGGCGGATATCCGGGAATTCGACCTCGACCGGATAAGCGTCGAGGGTAAGGGGAGCGTGGGTCATGCTGGAGTGTCCTGCGTGGTGACGGCTTATTCGCGGATGCCGGCGGTCTGCACGATGGTGCGGTAGCGGCCGGTCTCGCGCTTGATGAACGCGCCGAACTGGGCCGGATTGGCCGGCGCCACTTCCACGCCGGCCTCCGCCAGCTTCTTCTTCACGTCGGGCATGGCAAGCACGGCCTGCATCTCGGTGTTGAGGCGGTCGATCACCGGGCGCGGCGTGCCGGCCGGGCCCATCAGGCCGAACCACACGCCCATGTCAACGCCCTTGAGCGCCGGGGTTTCCGCCAGCGCCGGCACGTTCGGCGCCACGCCGGAACGCTTGGCCTCGGTCACGCCGTAGGCCTTCACGCGGCCGGCCTGGATATGCGGCAGCGCCGACGACAGCACCATCACCGCCAGGTCGATCTGGCCGCCAAGCAGGTCGGTCGCCATGGCCGAGGCCCCCTTGTACGGCACGTGCGTGATGTTGACGTGGCCCTGCTGCTTGATCAGCTCGCCCGCCAGGTTCAGCGGCGTGCCGACGCCCGACGAGGCATACGACAGCTTACCCGGCTGCTCCTTGGCCAGCGCCATCAGCTCCGCCGCGTTCTTCGCCGGCAGCGAAGTCTTGCCGACCAACACCATTGGCTGGGTGCCGACGAAGGTGATCGGCGCCAGGTCCTTCTCGCCGTCATAACGCACCGCCGGATTCGTCAGCCGGGCGATGGAAACTTCGCTGCCCGAGCCCATCAGCAGCGTATAGCCGTCGGCCTCGGCCTTGACCACCTTGGACGCGCCGATGGTGCCGCCGGCGCCGCCCAGGTTCTCGATGACCACGCTCTGTCCCAGGCGCTTGCCCAGTTCGGGCGCGATCGTGCGCGCCACCAGGTCGACGCTGCCGCCGGCGGTGTAGCCGACCACCAGCGTGATCGGCTTGGCCGGCCAGCCGGAGGCATGGGCGGCAAGCGCGGAGAAGGCGAGGGTGGCGGCGGCCGCGCGCAGCAGGGTCTTCGTGGTCATGGCTCGGATCGGATTATTGGAATGGGGATGACGCTGGCCCGATATTAGTGAGCGAGCCGGGCTGCGGATTGCGGCTTTGGCAAGGGGGGTTGCCGTTTTGGCAATGCCTCAGCCCTGTGCCTGGCTGATTGCGGCCTCCCAGAACGCCTCCGCAAGCGGCCGCATCGGCGCGCGCTGCCGGTACAGGCGTATCTCGAGTGCGAGGTCGGCCTCGTCCGCGCCGCGGCCCGCCGTGGCGCGCACCAGGCGCCCGGCGTGGAGATCGTCAGCAATCAGCCGCGCGGGCAGCCAGGCCAGGCCCATGCGCTGGCGCACCATCTCGTGCACGGACTCGGCGAAGTCGCTGACGGCAATCACGTCGAGCCGGCTGGCGAGCTTGCGGCGTGCGATCTCCTGGTTGACCATGCGGCCGAGCGTCAGGCTGTCGGCATAGGCGATCATGGGCGTAGGGGCCGAGCCCGCACTGCTCTTGCCCGCTTGCAGCCGGAACTGGGGCGCGCCGCGCGCGTCGGCGGCGCTCACGCAGACGAGTCGCTCGACCCCGACAATGTGGAAGCGATAGCGCGCATCGTCGAGCATCACCGGAATATCCGGCGGGCTGTAGCACAGCAGGAAATCGGCATCGCCCTCGGTGAACATCGCGAGCGCATCGTGCATCGGAAACGTGGACAGCCGTGTGCGGAAGCCCGCAGCTGCCTTGTCGTTGCGCAGCGTATGGCGCAGGCCGGCAAGCCAGGCCGGCACCATCGAACGCGCGAGTGTCTTGCCCGTGGCGATGGTCAGCGTGCTGGCGTCGGCGCGATGCGCCGTACGCAGCGCGAGCCGCGCCTCCTCCAGCGTCTGCAGCGCGCTTTGTGCGGCTTCCAGGAACTGCCGGCCCTCGGCGGTCAGGCGTACCGGGAACGCGCTGCGGTCGATCAGTGGCGCGCCGGCCCACACTTCCAGCGCCTGCATGCGCCGCCCGAACGCGGGTGGCGTCACGTTGCGCAGCTCGGCCGCACGCGCCAGGCTGCCAGCCTGGGCCAGGCAGATGAAGTCTTCAAGCCAGCGAATGTGCATGGGAGCAGGGGTCGGGTAGCGTCGACGGATGGGGACATCGCATTATCGGCACAATCGGACCCACCACAAAAAACGGCGCACCAAAGTGCGCCGTCATCAGCCAGTCAGGGCGAGCCTTACTGCGTGACCGTTCCCGCCGGTGCGGCCGGGGCCGGCGCTTGCGCGACCTCGCCCGTCTCCTTCATTCCGCCACCCAGCGAACGATACAGATCGATCGAGTTGTTCAACCGCAGTTGCCGTGCCTGAATCAGCGCCTGCTCGGCGGTAAACAACTGCCGTTGCGCATCAAGCTCATCCAGGTAGCTGGCCACGCCGCTGCGGAAGCGCAGGCGCGCCAGCTCGTAGCGCGCCGCTTCTGCATTGCGCACCTGCTCCTGTCCCGCCACCTGGTCTTCCAGCGTGCCGCGAGCCACCAGCGCGTCAGCCACTTCCGCGAAGGCCGTCTGGATGGTCTTCTCGTAGTTGGCGATCTGGATGTTCTTGCGCACATTGGCAAGGTCCAGGTTCGACTTGTTGCGGCCATAGTCGAAGACCGGCAGCGTCAGCTGCGGCGCGAACGACCACGCCCCGGTGCCGGAATCGAACAGGTTCGAGAACGTCGGGCTGATGGTGCCAACGCTGGTGGTCAGCGTGATGCGCGGGAAAAACGCGGCGCGTGCCGCGCCGATGTTCGCATTGGCCGACAGCAGTTGCTGCTCGGCCTGGCGGATGTCGGGGCGCTGCTCCAGCAAGTCTGAAGGCAGGCCTTCAGGGATATCACTGATGATGCGTTCGTCCGACAGCCGCATCGGCTCCGGCAGGTTCTCGATGGCGCCGACGGGCTTGCCCACCAGCACTTCAAGCGCGTTCTGCGCCTGCGCGCGCTGGCGTGCCAGCTGCGCGGCGGAGACGCGCGCCTGCGCTACCAGCGATTCGTTGTCGCGCAGGTCCAGCGCGGACGTCGCACCGACGTCGAAGCGCTGCTTCGCCAGCGCATAGGTGCTCTCGCGTGCCTTGAGCGTGTCGCGCGCAATCTCGTACTGCTCGGCGAACGAGCGCTCGGACAGGTAGGCCTTGGCCACTTCCGACACCAGCGAGATATACGCCGACCGATGCGCTTCCTCGGTGGAGAAGTATTGCGCCAGCGCCGCGTTCGACAGGCTGCGTACGCGGCCGAAGAAGTCGAGCTCGTAGGACGAGATGCCCACGTTGGCCTGGTAGACGTCGGTCACGCCGGACTGGCCGAGCACGGTCGCCGATTGGGCGGCCGTGGTGCGGGCCCGGGTGTAGCCCGCGTTCGCATTCACGGTCGGCAACAGGTCCGCACGCTGCACCTGGTACTGCGCGCGCGCTTCCTCGATGCGCAGCGCTGCCTGGCGCAGGTCGCGGTTGTTTTCCAGCGAGGTGGCGATCAGCGCCTGCAGGCGCGGGTCGCGGAAGAACTCGCGCCAGCCGATATCGGTGGCGCGGCGCGTCTCGCCGCTCTTCACTTCGGCGGTGGCATAGCCTTCCGGCGCTGCCGGGAAGCCGGCCGCCACCGGCGGCACCGGGCGCTCATACTTCGGCGCCAGCGTGCAGCCCGTCAGAACGCCGGCCACCAGCAGCAGCGTGGTCAGTGTCTTGGTCATATCAGTTGTCCTCCTGCGCTGCGGTCAGGCGCGCACGTTCGAACTCGTGCTGGCGCTCGCTGCCCTTGAAGCGCTTGCGCACCACGACGAAGAACACCGGCACCAGGAAGATCGCCAGCGCGGTGGCCGTGATCATCCCGCCCATCACGCCGGTACCGATGGCGCGCTGGCTGCCCGAGCCCGCGCCGGTGGCGATCGCCAGCGGCAGCACGCCCAGGATGAACGCCATCGAGGTCATCAAAATCGGACGGAAACGCAGGTGCACCGCTTCCAGCGTGGCTTCGATCAGGCCCTTGCCCTGGGCCTGCAGGTCCTTGGCGAATTCCACGATCAGAATTGCGTTCTTCGCCGAGAGACCGATCGTCGCGATCAGGCCCACCTTGAAGTACACGTCGTTGGGCATGCCGCGCAGCGTCACGCCGAGCAGCGCGCCCAGCACGCCGAGCGGCACCACCAGCAGCACCGAGAACGGGATCGACCAGCTCTCGTACAGCGCGGCCAGGCACAGGAACACGATGATCAGCGACAGCGTGTAGAGCATCGGCTCCTGCGAACCGGCCAGGCGCTCTTCATACGACTGGCCCGACCACTCGTAGCCGAAACCCGGCGGCAGCTTGGCAAAGGCTTCTTCCATCGCGCGCATGGCTTCACCGGTACTGTGCCCCGGCGCGGCCTGGCCCGCTATCTTCACCGCCGGCATGCCGTTGTAGCGCTCCAGGCGCGGCGAGCCCATCACCCACTTCGAAGTCGCGAACGCTGCAAACGCCACCATGTCGCCATTGCTGTTGCGCACGCGCAGCTTGGTCAGGTCGTCCGGCAGGCGGCGGTCGGCGCCTTCGGCCTGCACGATCACCTTGCGCACGCGGCCTTCATAGATGAAGTCGTTGACGTAGTTGGAGCCGAACGCAATCGACAGCGTCGAATTGATGTTCGCCACCGTGATGCCAAGCGCCTTCGCCTTTTCGCGGTCGATGTCGATCTGCAGCTGCGCGGCATCTTCCTGGCCTTCGGGGCGCACGCCCACGAGCACCGGGTTCTTGGCCGCCATGCCGAGCATCATGTTGCGCGCTTCCATCAGCTTGGCGTGACCCTGGCCCGAGCGGTCCTGCAGGCGGAAGTCGAAGCCCGACGAGTTGCCCAGTTCGGAAATCGCCGGCGGGTTCAGCGGGAAGATGATGGCGTCCTTGATGAACGACAGCGCGCCAAACGCACGGCCGACCAGCGCCTGCGCGGTCTCGTTGGCGCCGGTGCGCTCCTTCCAGTCCTTCAGGCGCACGAACGCGATACCGCCGTTCTGGCCACGGCCGAAGAACGAGAAGCCCGCCACCGTGATCATCTGGTCCACCACCTTGCTTTCCTTCTGCAGGTAGTAGTCCTCGATCTGCTTGAGCACGCCGATGGTACGGTCCTGCGTCGCGCCGTTGGGCAGCTGCACCACGGTGATCATGTAGCCCTGGTCTTCGTCAGGCAGGAACGACGACGGCAGGCGCTTGTACAGCACCACCACGCCCGCGATGATGACCGCGTAGATGATCAGGTAGCGGCCGCTGCGCGCCAGCACGCGTCCCACCACGCCCTGGTAGCTGGTGGAGGCCCGCGCGAAGGTGCGGTTGAACCAGCCGAAGAAGCCTTTCTTTTCGTGATGGTGGCCAGCCTCGACGGGCTTGAGGAGCGTCGCGCACAGCGCCGGGGTCAGCGTCAGCGCCAGCAGCGCCGAGAACGCCATCGATGCGATCAGCGACAGCGAGAACTGGCGGTAGATGTTGCCCACCGAGCCCGAGAAGAACGCCATCGGGATGAACACCGCGGTCAGCACCAGCGTAATGCCGACGATGGCGCCCGTGATCTGGCCCATCGCCTTGCGCGTGGCCTGGCGTGGCGAGAGTCCTTCCTCGCTCATGATGCGCTCGACGTTTTCCACCACGACGATCGCATCGTCCACCAGGATACCGATCGCCAGCACCATGCCGAACATGGTCAGCACGTTGATGGAGAAGCCGAAAGCCAGCAGCGCGCCGAACGTACCCAGCAGCGCGATCGGCACCACCAGCGTCGGGATCATGGTGGCGCGGAAGTTCTGCAGGAACAGGTACATCACCAGGAACACCAGCACCACGGCTTCGAGCAGGGTCTTGATCACTTCCTCGATCGAGATCTTGACGAAGGCCGACGTGTCGTAAGGCACGCTGTACGTGTAGTCCGCCGGGAAGTACTTCGACAGCTCTTCCATCTTGGCGCGCACCGCGGTGGCCGTGGCCAGCGCGTTGCCGGTCGGGGCCAGCTTGATGGCGATGGCCGCCGACGGCTTGCCGTTGGTGCGGGCCAGCGTCGAGTAGTCGGCGCCGCCCAGCTCCACGCGGCCCACGTCCTTGATGCGGACCGACGAGCCGTCCGGATTCGTGCGCAGCAGGATGTTGCCGAACTGCTCCGGCGTGGTCAGGCGGCTTTCCGTGGTGACGGTGGCGTTCAGCTCGGTGCCCTTGGGCGACGGCGTGCCGCCCAGTTCGCCCACGGCGACCTGGATGTTCTGCTCCTGTACCGCGGCGGTGACGTCAAGCGGCGTCAGGTTGAAGCCGGTGAGCTTGGAAGGGTCCAGCCACACGCGCATGGCGTATTCCGTGCCGAACAGGTCGGCCTGGCCCACGCCCGGCACGCGGCGGATCGAGTCGATCACCTGCGACGAGACGTAGTTGCCCAGCTGGATGGCATCGGCGGCGCCCGACTTCGACGACACCGTCAGGAACATCATGTAGTTGTTGCCCGCCTTGTCGACGCGCACGCCCTGCTGGCGCACTTCCGCCGGCAGGCGCGCCTCGACGCGCTTCAGGCGGTTCTGCACTTCGACCGAGTTCAGGTCGACGTTCGATCCCGGCGCGAACGCGATGGTGATCGATGCCAGGCCCGACGACTCGCTGGTCGACTGGTAGTACAGCAGGTTCGGCGCACCGTTGAGCTCCTGCTCGATCACCGAGGTGACGGAGTCCTCGAGCGTCCTTGCCGACGCACCGGGGTAGGTGGCCGAGACCGAGATGGTGGGGGGGGCGATATTCGGGTACTGCGCGATCGGCAACTGCGCGATCGACAGCAGACCGCCCAGCACGATGATCAGCGCGAGCACCCACGCGAACACCGGCCGGTCGATGAAAAACTTGGCCATAGATACTGGCTCCCTCTGTCTGATGCGCTGGGTTTAGCCTTGCTTGGCGTCGGACTTGGCGTCAGCCTGCGCTTCCGCCTTGGCGCCGGCCTTGCCGTCCGAAGCCGGTTGCGGCTCCGAAGCCTGCTTGGCAGGCGCCGGAGCACCGGCGGGCTGGAACGGCACGGCCTTGGCCGGCGCGCCGACCTTGACCTTCTGCAGGCCTTCGACGATCACCTTCTCGCCGCCCTTGAGTCCTTCGGTCACGACCCAGCGGTCGCCGATCGCCTGCGGCGCCTTGACCGGCACCGCTGCCACGTTCCCGTCGTTGCCCACCACCAGCACGCTGGCGCCCTGGGCATTGCGGATCAGCGCGCGCTGCGGCACGGTCATCGCGTTCTCATCCACGCCCTGCTCGATCTTCACGCGCACGAACGTGCCGGACAGCAGCTCGCGCTTCGGGTTGGGGAACTGCGCGCGCAGCGTGATGGCGCCGGTGGTCGGGTCCACGGTCATGTCCGAGAACAGCAGCTTGCCGGTCTGGCTGTACTCGCGCCCGTCTTCCACATACAGGTGCACCCGGGCACCGCCGTCCACGCCCTTGACCGAGCCCGATTCGATGGCACGGCGCAGGCGCGTCACTTCGGCGGCCGGCTGCGTAAACGTCACCCAGATCGGGTCGACCTGCTCGACCACGGTCAGCTTGGTGGCTTCGCCCTTGCCCACCAGCGCGCCCTCGGTCACCAGCGCGCGGCCGGCACGGCCGCTGATCGGGGCGGTCACGGTGGTGTAGCCCAGGTTGATCTGCGCGGTGGTCACGGCGGCCTTGGCCGCGGCGATGTCGGCGTTGGCCTGGCCGGCGGCGGCCACGGCGTCGTCATATTCCTGCTTGCTGACGGCGTTGACGGCGACCAGCGGCTTGTAGCGCTCGGCCTTCTGGCGCGCCGACACGGCGTTGGCCTCGGCCCGCTCCAGCTGGGCCTTGGCGGATGCCAGCTGCGCCTGGTACGAGGCGGGATCGATGCGGAACATAACCTGGCCAGCCTTCACTTCGCCGCCTTCGGTGTAGTTGCGCGACAGCACGATGCCTTCCACGCGCGCCCGCACTTCGGCGGTGCGCACGCCTTCCAGGCGGCCCGGCAATTCATTGACGATGGCGACGGACGACGGCGTCACGGTGACTACGCCCACTTCCGGCGGGGGCATGGCGCCGCCTTGTGGCTTCTTCTCGCCGCAAGCGGTCAGCGCCAGCGCCGACAACGCGGCGACGGCAACGCAATGGATACGTTGGGACTTCCTCATCGATAACCCCATGATGAAATTTTGAGATCTGCCGCGCCGGCCCGGCATGCCTGCTTGTCATCGGGACAACCGGGGCGCGATGCGGTCCGCTGCGTGCCCGGCAGCGGAAAAAGCGTGATGCTAGCCAAACGAAGCGTCACAGCAACGAAGATGCGACGAATGCGGCTTTTTCTTTGATGAATGGTATGGATGACCGACTGGTCAGTGATGGCGATGGTGCGTCTGTGCGCACAAACCAGCGGGCTGGCCGATCGTCGGGCAAGGGCGTATTATATATACATTCAAGCATGTATGTTAAGCCTGTGCAGCAAAGCGGGGTATTAGGCGCCTGCCTTGCCTTTTCTGGCTGACTGTGTGCAACGGAATTGCCCTTCACGCGTTGAATCAATGCGTACCTGTTCCGTACGCGTTACGATGCGCGCCGGTCGGCGCCGCGGGTTCGCGCTTCGCTGTATTCCGTAAGTAACGATAACGACCCGTTGGTGCAGGCCACCAGCACGCGCGGCTGTCAAGGCAGTCACGCCAGGGAGAGCAAAACTGACCGGCCTGAAGGCCGGCACCAGAGATAGAGATGGTCAGACGCACCAAGGAAGAGGCGCTCGAAACACGCCACCGGATTCTCGACGCGGCCGAAACCGTGTTCCACGCGCGCGGTGTCGCGCGCCCGTCGCTGGCGGACATCGCCGAGGCGGCAGGGGTCACGCGCGGCGCGATCTACTGGCACTTCAAGAACAAGAGCGACGTGTTCGCCGCCATGTGCGACCGCGTGAACCTGCCGGTGGAAGCACTCTGCGATCCCGAGCGCATCGCGCGCCAGGAAGATCCGCTCGGCGGCATCCGCGACATCTGCGCCTTTGTCTTTCGCCAGACCGTGGTCAACCCGCGCTGGCGGCGCGTGTTCGAGATCATCTTCCACAAGTGCGAGATGGTGCAGGACAACGGCGCCATCTTCGAGCGCCAGCGCCAGTCGCATCAGGAAGGCATGGTGAAGATCCGCGAGCACCTGCGCCTGGCGGTGGAGCGCGGCCAGCTGCCGGCCGACCTGGACCTGGACCTGGCCGTGAACGCCTTCCATGCCGCCATCGGCGGCGTGCTGGCGCACTGGCTGTTCTCGCCGCAGGACTTTGACCTGGACGCCAATGCCGAGCGCCTGGCGGACGTCTTTATCGATACCCTCAGATATTCCACGGCGCTGCGCCTGGGCTATGTACCGCGCCCGATGGCCGAACTGGACCGGGAACTGTCCACGCTGTGCGAAAAAGCCGGACAGAGCGGCGACTGCCCGCTGACGACCTGAGCGCCTGAAATCAGCCGCGCATGGCTTCGCGCCAGCGCGCCAGGAAAGTGCGTTTGCGCAGCGTGTCCTGCGCCGCCAGCAAGCCCGGACCCACGCTGATCGGCCTCAGCGCGTAGCCCAGCCGCTCTGACAGCACCGCCGCCGTGTGCGGGTTCTCGGTATCGGTGCGCACCGTATAGAGCTGCGAGGTGGACTTGCCGAGCACGGTCTGCCCTTCACGCGAGAGCAGGAAATCCAGCCACAGCCGCGCCGCGTTCGGCCGCGGCGCGCGCCGTGCGATAAAGGCCACGCGCGACATCACCAGCGTGTAGTCGCGTGGCGCGATGACGTCGATGGCGGCCCCGCGTTCCATCAGCGACAGCGCGTACGATCCAAGCAGGTTGTAGCCGAGCACGAATTCGCCGCTGGCGATGCGCTCGATCATGTCCGCCGTCGAGACCGACAACTTCGCATGAGCCCGCCCGAGCGCCTGCGCCAGATACCAGAATTCGCTGCCCATGCGCGCATCCTGCTGCGCCAGCAGGTAGCCGACCCCCGAACGTTCCACATCGTAGGTGACAACCCTGCCGCGCCAGCGCGGCGCATGCTCCTGCAGCAGGCGCGCCAGGCCGCTGCGGCTGCCGGGCGGCTTCGTGCCGGCGAAGTGCTTGCGGTTGTAGACGATGACCGCCGGCTCGAACGTCGTGCCCCAGGCTTCATCGCGCCACACCGCCCAGCCCGGCAGGCCGCTGCGCTCGGGCGATTGGTAACGCTGCGCGTAGCCGTCATTGACCAGCTTGATCTGCAGGTCCATGGCGGTGCTCCACAGCACATCGGCATAGGCGGAGTCAGGCGCCGGCTGGGCCTTGCCAAGCGCCGCGCTCTCCGCCAGGAAGCGCTGGTTCAGCTCGATCGTGTTCAGGTCCTCGTAGCGCACGCGGATGCCCGGATAGCGCGCCTCGAACGCGCGGATCAGCGGCTGCGCGACGTCCAGATCGGTCGAGGCATAGACATGGACCGTGCCCTCGCGCATGGCGCGCGCGACGGTGACCTCGTACTCGGACGGATAGCTGGCCGGCGGCGCCGGCATGGCGTCCTGTGCCAGTGACCCGCCGGCGAGCGGAACCAGCGCGGCGCCGGCCAGCAGTTGCCGGCGAAGGGCCGAGGCGGGGGCTTGCAGCAGTGCGGGTTCGGATGGCGGCGTGGTCAGGCGCTGGGACACGATGGTGCGGAGCGGCAACGAAGGGCGGGCGCGACGTGCGCCGGTAACGGCAGGGCGGGGGTATTATAGGCGCCCGCGGCCTGTGGGCCGCATCAACAGAACCTGCCGGAGGAGAACCAGCATGCGCATCCTGCTGGTGGAAGATGAAGTGGAGCTGGCGCGCTGGGTGGCCCGCGCGCTGGAGCAGGGCGGCTTCGTAATCGAGCACGTGACCGATGGCCTGCAGGCCGAGGCGCGCCTGGTGGCCGAGGAGTACGACGTCGTCGTGCTCGACCTGCGCCTGCCCGGCAAGGACGGCCTGGCCGTGCTCAAGGCCATGCGCGCGCGCGACGACCGCACCCCGGTGCTGATCCTCACCGCGCAGGACACGCTCGACGAACGCGTGCGCGGCCTGAACCTGGGCGCCGACGACTACCTGCCCAAGCCTTTCGCCATTGCCGAACTCGAAGCCCGCATCCTCGCGCTGATCCGCCGCAGCCGCGGCCGCGCGCACCCGCGCCTGCAATGCGGCACGCTGGTGTTCGACGGCGAGAGCCGCGGCTTCACGCTCGACGGCCAGCCGCTGGCGCTGACCCCGCGCGAATCGACACTGCTCGGCGCGCTGCTCGCGCGCAGCGGCCAGCCGCTCACCAAGGCGCAGCTGCTCGACAAGGTGTTCTCGCTCGACGCCGATGTCAGCCCCGACGCCATCGAGGTGCTGGTCTACCGCCTGCGCAAGAAGCTGGCCGGGCACGGCGTCACCATCGTCACGCTGCGCGGCTTCGGCTACCTGCTCGAGCCCGAGACCCCGGCCGCCTGATATGTGGCCCCGCAAGCTGCGCCTGCGCGCGCGGCACCCGATCCTGCTGTGGCGGCGCGGCAGCCTGCGCCGCCAGCTGCTCCTGCTGCTGGTGCCGGCGCTGGCCGCCATGATGGCGATCGACACGTGGCTCACCTACGGCACACTGCGCGATGCCGCCAACACCGCCTACGACCGCTCGCTGTACGGCTCGATCCGCGCCATCGACAACGCCATCGGCATGGCCGGCGACAGCGTCCAGCTGTCGCTGCCCGATGCCGCCATGGAAATGTTCGAGACCGCGGCGCAGACCCATGTGTACTACCGCGTCTCGCTTGAACGTGCAGGGACCATTGAAACCGTCACTGGCTACGACGACCTGCCGTTGCCCAAGGGCGCGCTCGCCAGCAACCAGCCGCGCTTCTACGACGATGACGACTACCGGGGCGAGGCCGTGCGCATCGCCGCCATGGCGCGTCCCGTGTACCGGCCCGACGCGCGCATGCGCGTCATCATCCAGGTCGCCGAAACCTCCGAGCCGCGCACCGCGCTGATCGGCAAGGTCTGGCGCAGCGCGCTCGCGCGCGACCTGCTGCTGGTCGTGCTGAGCGCGGCGATCCTGGTCGGCGGCGTGACCTACGTGCTGCGCCCGCTGGCACGGGTACGCGATGATGTCGAGGCCCGCTCCCCCGACGACCTCACGCCGCTCAGGTTCGAACGCGTGCCGATTGAAGTGAGCCCGCTCGTCGATGCCGTGAACCTGCATGTCGCACGTTCCGAAGCGATGGCGCAGGCACAGGCGCAATTCATCGCCGACGCGGCGCACCAGCTGCGCACGCCGCTGGCCATCCTCAAGACGCAGGCGGAATTCGCGCAGCGCCAGCTATGCGCGCATGGCGATGACCCGGCATCGCGCCAGGCCGCCGGCGAAGCGGTTGGCGGCATCGTCACGCAACTGGAGCAGGCCGCGCGGCTGACCAACCAGCTGCTCGCGCTGGCGCGCGTACGGCAGCACCATGGCGAAGCCGCGGCGCAGGCCGTGGATTCCGTCGACGTTTTCGATGCCGTCACCGTGGCCGAGCAGGTCGCGCTGGATTACCTGCCGCTCGCGCGCGGCAAGCAGCAGGACTTCGGCTGGGAGCCGACGCCGGGCCTGAAGCTGCCCGTGCGCGCCGATGCGGCGCTGCTGCGCGAGGCGCTGGCCAACCTGGTCCACAACGCCATCCAGTATTCGCCGCGCGGCAGCCGCATCACGCTGTCGGCGCAGCGCATTGACCAGACCGCCTGCCTGATGGTCGAGGACGACGGGCCGGGCATTCCGGCCAATGAGCGCGAGAAGGTATTTGCGCGCTTCTACCGGCGCGTCGGCAACACGGAACCGGGCTCGGGACTCGGGCTGGCCATCTCGCGCGAAATGGCCGCGCGTTTCGGCGGCACCGTGGAACTGACCGAAGGATCGCAAGGGCAGGGCGTCAGGGCACTGCTGCAGCTGCCGGTCAGCGAACAGGGTTTTTGACGGGAATGCCGTTCAGTTGACGCCGTCATTCCCGCGTGCGCGGGAATGACAGTGGGGGCTTGAACCGATTCAACCTCCCCGTCAGCCGAACAGTTCTTCCGCCACCGTGGGATGCAGCTGCAGCGTCGTCTCCAGGTGCGATTCGCGCACCCCGAGCCGCAGCGCCACCGCCATCGCCTGCACGATCTCCGGTGCCGCGTTGTCCATCAGGTGTACACCGAGCACGCGCCCCGTGCGCGCATTCAGCACGAGCTTGAACACCGACTGCAACGCACTGCCGCCGAAGCGGTTCTCCAGCGAGACGAAGCGCTTGACCACGGTGCGGATGCGCTCGGGCTTGCCGGCGTCTTCGATAGCCTGGGCCTCGGTCAGGCCGACCGTGCCGATGGCTGGCTCGCAGAACACGGCGGTGGGCACGAAGTCGAAATCCGACCGTTCGCCGCGCCGGCCAAACAACCGGTCAGCCAGCCACCGGCCCTGCGCTGTCGCGACCGGCGTCAGGTGCAGGCCTTCGATCGCATCGCCGATCGCATAGATCGAACGCACCGAGCTGCGGAACTGACGATCCACCGCGATCCCGCCCTTGTCGCCTAGCTTCACACCGAGCGCTTCGAGTCCAAGGCCGTCCACGTTGGACACACGCCCCACGGCCACCAGCGCCGCTTGCGCGCGCACCGATTCAGTCTGCCCCGGCTTGTTGCGCGGGCGATAGCAAACCTCCAGCGCGCCATTGGCCTGGCTGATGAGGTTGACGCTGGCATTCAGGTGCAGCCGCACGCCCTTGGCTTCGAGCGCACCGGCGAGCGCCTCGGCGATTTCCGCGTCGAAATGCGGCAGCAGCCTGTCGCCGGCGACGATCAGGTCTACCTTGACTCCGTAGCGAGAGAGGATCGACGCCTGCTCCACGCCGATGTAGCCGCCGCCGATCACGGCGATCGATCCCGGAACGCTCTGCCACGTGAAGACATCGTCGGAATTGCTGGCGAGTTCACCGCCGGGAATGTCGAGCGTCCTGGGACGCGCGCCCGTGGCGATCAGGATGCGCTTGGCGCGGATGACTTCATCACCCACGCGCACTTCATCGGGCGCCGTGACGGTGGCGTCGCCGCGGATGATATCCACGCCCGCTTCGAGCAGGCGCTGCGCGTAGGCCACGTTCAGCCGCGCGACCTCCGCATTGACGCGCACGATGGCGTCGCGCCAGTCCTCGTGCCCGCCCGTATGCGACAGGCACCCGGACAGGATCGCGGCCCAGCCGGCCCCGTAGGACAGCATTTTCTTGGGCACGCAGCCGCGATTGACGCAGGTGCCGCCGATCTCGTCGCGCTCGATCAGCACGACGCTGGCCCCATGCGACGCCGCGCGCCGCGCGCAGGCGACGCCGGCGGAGCCGCCGCCGATCACGACGAAGTCCGCCTTGCGCGCACGCGACGGCTTGCCGCCCTTGCCGCGCGCACGCGGCACGCGCTCCACGGCTGGTTCCGCACTGACTTGACGGGCCCGCCTTGGTCCGTTGTCGGACGTGGCGGTTGTTGTCTGGCGCTTGCTCATCCATGCCTCCTGTCGCGGCACGCGGCCGCATCGACAAACGATCGGACCGGCACCAGCAACGCGCTAGGCGCCGGACTTCAGTTCCGTATTCAGGATCGACGGCCAATCGCGCAGGAAAGTTTCCCCGTCGCGGCGGCCAAGGTCATAGGCGTGCGTCATGGCATCGGGCCGGGTGTAGTCCCAGCTCGAAATCGGCACGCGTTGCGAAGGCTGCAGGTACAGGCGGCGCTGGCCGCCGCTTTGCACCACGAAACGGCGCGGGCGCGGGTACAGCCGCGTCACCAGCACCAGCACATTGCCCGGCGTGGCGTCGAGCGCGTCCACGGGCACGTTGTCCACCAGGCCGCCATCGAGCACGGCACGCCCTTCCCGCCGCAGCACCGGCGTGAAGGGCGGCGTGGAGGCGGATTGCAGCAGCAGATCGGCCAGCTGTTCCGGCGAGCCGCAGTCCTGCGCGCGCACGAACTCCGGCCGGAAGCCCAGCTTGCGCCCGAGGCGCGGATGCAGCGTCTTGAGCACGTGCTTGTCGATGTTGTACGCCAGCAGGCCCGCCGCTACAGCCAGGCGCGGCCCGCTCCAGCGCGGGATATGCGCCACGCCGATGCGGATTTCCGGCGCCTGCTGCAGGTGCGCCAGGCGTCCGTCGGCAAAGATCGACAGCAGCGCCGTGCGGTAGATGCCGTAGTGCGGGAACACGCGCTCGCCGCGCAGCAGGTTGCCCCAGTAGGCATTGCGCTTGTTGTTCGACAGCACCTGGCGGTAGTACGCCATGGTCTGCTGCGAGTCGTGCGCATAGATCATGCAGGCCGTGGCCGCGCCGGCGGAAATGCCGGCGATCACGCGGGGCCGCAAATGCAGTTCCGGCGCGACCACGTCCCACCAGCCCGCCTGCCACCAGCAGCGGTTGCCGCCGCCGGCAAAGACGATCTGGTCGAATGGTTGGGCCGTGCCTGCGGTCATGCAGCGTTCCGGAAGTCGTTGGCCTGCCGCGTCACAGCAGGGCGTAGGTCGTGGTGGCCTGCACGGCCAGCTTGCCATCGGTGCCGGTCAGCTCGATTTCGCCGAACACCACGGTCTTGCCGAGGCGCAGCACGTTGGCCCGCACCAGCACGTCGCCGTCGATCACGGGACGCATGAAATTGGTGTTCAGGGTAACGGTGGTCATCGGCCGGAACGCGCCGAGCGCGCTGGCTACCGCGACGATCATCGCCGTGTCGGCGGCGGACATCAGCACCTGCCCGCACACCACGCCGCCCGCATGGCGGAACATCTCCTGGAACGGCAGCCGCAGCGTGATGCCGGCGGCATCGACGGCCTCGGCGCGCAGCCCGAGCTGGCGCACCCACGGCGCGAGCACGCGCTCCAGCGTGGCATCGATATCGGCAAGGGTCATGCGGCCTTCGGCGGATTCGGACATGGCGATCCTGGTCTTGTTATCCCGCTGGGATTGTCGCCCGGTGGCCGCCCGGCAAGGGGTGGCCGCTATTCCGTCTCCTCCGGCGCGACGCGAAGCTTGAGCCAATGATACAGGGGGCCCGTGGCCAGCACCACGAAGGCCATCCGGATCACATGGAAGGCTGTCACCAGCGGCACGCCAAGCTCCAGCACCTTGGCGGTGATGCACATCTCGGCAATGCCGCCAGGCGTGGTGCCCAGGATCATCGTGGCCGGGTGCGCGCCGGACAGGATCGAGATCACCCAGCCAAGCAGCGCCGACACCAGCAGCGCCACCACCGTGTACAGCGCCACGCCCGACAGGAAGCGCGGCGCGGTATGCAGGAAGTCGCGCGAGAATCGCGCGCCCAGCGATACGCCGATCAGCAACTGCCCGGCGCGGCTCATCCACGTCGGGATGGCCGACAGTTCGATGCCGGAAGCGGTCAGCACCGCCGCAGCCAGCAGCGTGCCGATCACGAACGGATTCGGCATATTGAGCCGCCGCACCAGCAGCGCCACGCCGAGCGTGATGGCGATCAGCGCGAGCAGGCCCGGCGCGCTGACCGTGCGCGGCCCCGGGATGTACGGATCGAGTCCATGGATGCCGCCGTACTGGAAGATGGCCGGCACCGCTACCACCACCAGCAGCACGCGCAGCGAATGCGCGGCCGCAACCTGGTCGATGCGCGCGCCATTGCGTTCGGCCAGGTTGGCCATTTCCGAGGCGCCGCCGATGGCCGTGGAGAAATACGCGGTCTTGAACGCCACGCCCGTGGTCCTGCGCAGCAGCAGCGCACCGCCCGCGCCCAGTACCAGCGCAAACAGCGAGGCGGCGACGATGTAGGGCAGGAACTCGAGCAGGCGGGCCACCACGTCCGGCGTGAAATACAGGCCCAGCGATGCACCGATCACCCACTGGCCGGCATTGCGCGCCTGCGTCGGCGAACGCAGGTCCGCGCCGGCCATGCGCGCGCCAGCCACGGACAGCAGCGGCCCGATCATCCACGGCAGCGGTGTGCGCAGCACGGTACAGAGCAGGGCGGCGGCCAGGCCGAGCAGCAGCGTCAGCGCGACCGGCAACCAGCGATGGGAGGCAAGACTCATGATGCAGCGGCCTGGCGGGGGAGCCGGCGCCTTTGTTGTCGTGTTCCGGAATGCATGAAGCCCGGCGCGAGAGCGCCGGGCTTCGTTCAGCTTATGGCAGCGGGCAGCTTATCACGCCGCATTGTCCGCCTGTTCGTGCGCAGACGGGCGGTTGGCATGCCAGCGCAGCAGGCGCGGAATCACCACCACGGCCACAGTCATGGCCAGGATGGTGGCCGAGATCGGCTGCTTCACGAATAGGCTCCAGTCGCCCTGGCCGATCGACAGCGCATTGCGCAACTGCTTCTCGGCAATCGGGCCGAGGATCAGGCCGACGATGACCGGCGCGGTCGGGAAGTCGAAGCGGCGCATGACCATGCCGAGCAGGCCGACCACGAACAGCAGCAGCAGGTCGAACCACGACTGGCGGATGCCGTAGGCACCGAGTCCCGCGAAGATCAGGATGCCGCCGTACAGCAGCGGCGTCGGCACGCGCAGCATGCGCACCCACAGGCCGATCGCCGGCAGGTTCAGCACCAGCAGCATCACATTGCCGATGTACAGGGACGCCAGCAGGCCCCACACCAGGTCGCCCGAGGTCTGGAACAGCATCGGGCCCGGCTGCAGGTTGTAGTTCTGGAACGCCGCCAGCAGGATCGCGGTGGTGTTCGAGGTCGGGATGCCAAGCGTCAGCAGCGGGGCCAGCGTAGCCGTCACCGCGGCGTTGTTGGCGGCCTCGGGGCCAGCCACGCCTTCGATGGCGCCGACCTTGCCGAACTCTTCCTTGTGGTTCGACAGCTTCTTTTCGGTGGCGTAGGACAGGAACGTCGGGATCTCCGCGCCGCCGGCCGGGATCAGGCCGAACGGGAAGCCGATGATGGTGCCGCGGATCCACGCCGGCACCGACCGCTTCCAGTCCGACTTGTTCATGTGGACCGAGCTGAGCTTGTTGAAGGTTCCTTCCGGCTGCGGGAAGAACGCATTGAACAGCGCCTCGCCCACGGCGAACAGGCCCACGGCGACCACCACGATATCGACGCCGTCGTACAACTCCTGGATGTTCATCGAATAGCGCGTCTGGCCCGACAGCGAATCCATGCCGATCAGGCCGATGCCCAGGCCCAGGAACAGGCTGGTCATGCCGCGCAGCAGCGACGAGCCCAGCACGGCCGAGACCGTGGTGAACGCGAGCAACATGATCATGAAGTATTCGCCCGGGCCGAACTCCAGCGCGACATCCGCCGCCACCGGCGCGAACATCGACAGCAGCACGGTGGCGATGGTGCCGGCCACGAACGAGCCGATCGCGGCCGTAGCCAGTGCCGGGCCAGCGCGGCCATTCTTGGCCATCAGGTTGCCCTCCATGGCCGTGACCATGGTGGACGACTCGCCCGGCGTATTCATCAGGATCGAGGTGGTCGAGCCGCCGTACATCGCGCCGTAGTAGATGCCGGCGAACATGATCAGCGCAGCGGTAGGTTCGACCTTGGCCGTCAGCGGCAGCAGCATCGCCACCGTCAGCGCGGGGCCGATGCCGGGCAGCACGCCGATGGCGGTGCCGAGGAAGCAGCCCACCAGGGCCCACATCAGGTTGATTGGCGTGATGGCCACGGCAAAGCCGTGCATCAGCAGGTTCAGGGTATCCATGCTTGACTCCTTGCTGGACTTGGCGGGCTCAGAAGCCGGCGATGGGAAGCAGCGGCAGGTTGATGCCGAGCAGGAATTCAAACAGCGCCCACATCGGCAGCGTGATGCACAGGCCGATGATGGCGTCGCGCACGATGCGGCGGCTGCCGTAGCCGCGCGCCACGCAGATCATCAGCAGCGTGGACGACAGCACGAAGCCGAGCGTGCCGATCAGCGCCATGTTCAGCACCAGGCCCGCCGCGACCCACAGGAAGCCCTTGAAGTTGTGCGGGGCGTCGGGCAGTTCGGCATCTTCTTCCGGCATGTTGCGGAAGCCGCCGCGCACGCCTTGCCAGGTCAGCAGCGCGCCGCATACGGCCAGGCCGATCGCCACCAGCGTGGGTGCGAAACGCGGCGACAGGCCGGCATAGCCTTCTTCACCCGAAATGCCCGACAGGCCCAGGAAGAAGAACAGCGAGAGCGCCAGCACGGCAATGCCGATGGCGAGATGGGAGGGTTTCATGGAGACTCCTTGCCTTTGTCGCCAACCGGGAGAGGCTGGCGTCCGCGACGCTGGCTTTCTGATTCCTGCGCGGCCGCAGGGCCCGGCGACATGTAGTTTTGGTTTGGGTATCGCAGGTGGCAGACGCCGGGCCCCGCGCCGTTTTCCGGGCCACCCTCTACACCAGTGGCTTCGGCAGGCACGACAGGTAACTCATCAGCACTGCTTGGGTCCGCGGGGCAGCGGACCCGTACTGCAAGACGCGCAAAGGCGCCTTTTTGCTGCTTACTTCGCCACGCCCAGTTCGCGCAGCGTGCCGCCCAGGCGGGCCGATTCGCTGTCGACGAACTTGCCGAACTCGTCGCCGGTCAGCAGGAACGGCGTCCAGTCATTCTTCTGCAGCGTTTCCTTCCAGGCCTTGCTCTCGGTCGCCTTCACCACGGCGTCGATCATGGCCTTGCGCTGTTCGGGCGTGGTGCCCGGCGCGCCGTAGACGCCGCGCCAGTTGTAGATCTCGACGTTCACGCCCTGCTCCTTGAGCGTCGGGATATCCGCGGTGCGGTCCTTGGAGGTCACCGCCAGCGCGCGCATCTTGCCGCTCTTGATGAACGGCAGGAATTCCGAGACGCCGGCAATGCCCACGGTCACGTGACCGCCGAGGATCGAGGCCGAGGCCTCGCCGCCGCCCTGGAACGGCACATAGTTGATCTTCTTCGGGTCGACGCCGATGTCCTTGGCGATCAGGCCGGCCAGGATGTGGTCGATCGAACCCTTCGAGCCGCCGCCCCAGCTCACGCTGCCCGGATTGGCCTTGAGTTGCGTGGTCAGGTCCTTGATCGACTTGATCGGCGAGGCAGCCGGCACGGTGATGACCATGGTGTCGGCGAACAGGCGCGCGATCGGCGTGGCGTTCTTCAGCGTGACCGGCGGATGGTTGGTCTCGATGGCGCCGACCATCACCGCGCCGACGACCATCAGCGCGTTGGGGTTGGCCTTGTCGGTATTGACGAACTGGGTCAGGCCGATGGTGCCGCCGGCGCCGCCCTTGTTGTCATAGGTGGCCGTCTTGGCAACGCCCGAGGCGATCATCGCCGCGCCCAGGCCACGGCCGGTCTGGTCGTAGCCGCCGCCCGGGTTGGCGCCGATCATGAACTTGACGGTGTCCATCGCGAAGGCCGGTGCGGCGGCGACGGTGGCCGCAACGGCGGCCGAGGCCATGACGACGTGGGCGAAACGCTGAATCGAGCGGCGCATAACGGTCTCCTTCTCCTGGAATGTTCTTGCCGTATCTTCGGCTCGCCGTCATGGCGTAGCGTGTCCGGAAATCGGGAGAAAGGGGATGGCTACCGTCACGAAAAACCGTAGCTCGCTGTCTCCTGTCCGTTGCACGCGTGGCATGCCGGCCTTGTTTTTGAATGTCTGCATGACCTGTTGACAAGTCATGTGCCGGATTCTAGGCGTTGGAAACTGTCAAAAGGCTGTCAGATTGACAGCCATGGCATCGGGGTTTACGTGGATGGCGGGCGATTCAGCGTGCGGCGGGCGCCTGCATGGCCTTGCCTGCCACGGCGTCGCGGCAGGGATCTTCGCGTTCCACCGGCGCCACGGTTACCACGCGGTCGAAGCCCGCCGGGTTGCCGTGGCCGCGTTCGAGGTAACCGATGCTGACCGCCTTGCCGTCACCGGCCCCCAGCCACCGCGGCACGCCGATGTCGTTGCGCACATGCCCGTTCCCCGCGATCAGCACCGCCCCGCGCGCCGCGTAGGGCCGCAGCGTGGCGGCCATCACGGCATCGCGCGCGGCTTGCGCGTTCAGCATGCCGGGCAGCATCGCCTTGGGGAAATTGCCGCAATGGCCTTCGTCCAGCACCGCGGTCTGCGCCGCCACCAGGTCGGGGGGCAACGCACCGGTCAGGCCGAGTTGCGCGCGCTGCTGGGGCGCGAACAGGCCATCAAGGCCGGCGCGCACGATCTTCGCCGCGTCGGCACGCGACAGGTTCGCGGCCAGCAGCGGCAGGTCGTACTGCAGCGCCAGTGCCACCACCGGCTGGTACAGCGGCCACTGCCAGCCGCTGCCGCCGGCCTGCGCAATCAGGTAGTCGGCGTCGGTCGGGCGTTCGCGCCGTGCGCGGTCGATGTCGGCCTGGCGTTCGCGGTCGAACTGTTCCATGGCAATCGCGGGGCGCCAGCCCTGCTCAACGGCGCGCGCGAGGGCGGCGAGCCGCTGCTGCTGTCCGGCGGCGTTGTCATGGACTTCACCGAGCAGCACGTAGGACTTGCCGGCGAATGCTGCGCTGACCGCGTCGGGACCCGGCGCCGGCGGCGTGGCGGCGCAACCGGTGGCGAGCAATGCGGCCGCGGCAATGCGAGGCAAAGTCATGCAGTGGTCTCCAGGAGCTTGAACATCCGAAAGCGGTGCCGCGCCTGCGGGCACGGCACCACGGCTCAATGCTGGTGCGCCACCTCGCCATGCACCGGCTCGGCCAGGCGATTGCCTTCCGCGTCGATCTGCAACGGCCCGGTACCCGAGAACCGGTCCAGCGCCAGATAAATCACCGGCGTAATGAACAGCGTGATGACCTGCGAGAACAGCAGGCCGCCTACCACGGCCAGGCCCAGCGGCTGGCGCAGTTCGGCACCCGCGCCAAGGCCCAGCGCCAGCGGCAGCGCCCCCATCACGGCGGCGAACGTGGTCATCATGATCGGCCTGAAACGCAGCAGACATGCCTGGCGGATAGCCCGCGCCGGCGCCATGCCCTGCTCGCGCTGCGCGGCCAGCGCGAAGTCGATCATCATGATGGCGTTCTTCTTGACGATGCCGATCAGCATCAGCACGCCGATGGTCGCGATCAGCGACAACTCCACGTTGAACAGGAACAGCGTCAGCAGCGCGCCGATGGCGGCCGACGGCAGGCCCGCCAGGATCGTCAGCGGGTGGATGTAGCTCTCGTACAGCACGCCCAGCAGCGTATAGATGACCGCGATGGCCGCCACCAGCAGCACGATCTGCGTGGCCTGCGACGACTGGAACACCGCCGCGTCGCCACCCCAGCTCGTGAAGATGGAGGTCGGCATGGCGATGTCCTGGCGATAGCGGTCGATCTTGGCCGAAGCCTCGCCCAGCGCCGCACCAGGGGCCAGGTTGAACGACACCGTCACCGAAGGCAGCTGGCCCTGGTGGTTCACGGCAATCGGCCCGACCCGGCGCTCGGTGGTGGCGAACGCGGAGATCGGCACCATCTGGCCGGTCTTGCTGCGCACGTAGAGCTTGGTGAACGCGCTCTCGTCCTGGCGATCGACATCCGCGGCCTGCAGGATCACGTAGTAGTTGTCGATCGGCGTATAGATCGTCGATACCTGGCGCTCGCCGAACGCCGAGTACAACGCGGTGCGCACGTCCTGCATCTGCACGCCGAGCGCGTTGGCCTTGTCGCGGTCGATCGACAGCTGCGCCTCCAGGCCCGACTGCTGCGAGTCGCTGGTGACGTCGCGGAAGATCGAGTCCGCGCGCATCTTCGCCATGAGCTTGTCGCTGAACTCCTGCAGCTGGCCGGCCTTTACGCTCTGCAGCGTGTACTGGTAGCGGCTCTTGCTCTGGCGCCCGCCGAGGCGCAGGTTCTGCACCGGCGAGAAGTACACCGCCAGTCCCGCGATGCCGGACACGTCCTTGCGCAGCGACTCCACCACCTTCGGCATCTTGGGCCGCTCGCCGAGCGGCTTGAGTTCGATGAACATGCGGCCGGTGTTGATCGCCGGCGACGGGCCGCCGCCAATCGACACCACGATGCTCTTCACCGCCGGATTCGCGCGCATGCGCTCGGCGGCATCGCGCAGCCGCTCGGCCATCGCATCGAACGAGATGTCCTGCGGGCCTTCGGCGTTCACCTGGATCTGGCCGATGTCCTCCTCGGGGAAGAAGCCCTTTGGAATCTTGACGAACAGCACGGCAGTCAGCACGAAGGTGAGGCCCGCGGCAGCCAACACCACGCGCCGGTGCGCCAGGCACCAGTCCAGGCCGTGCGCGTACTTGTGCAGCGTCCACTCGAACAGGTTCTCGAACCACTGCGTCGAGCGCATCCCCAGCGTCTGCTTCTGCACCACGGCCGGCGCATGGCCGGCGTGATCGCCGTAGGCGTGCTGCGACTCATCGATCGGCACGTTCTCGGCCGACAGGAAGCGCGCACACAGCATCGGGATCAGCGTCAGCGACACCAGCGCCGACACCAGGATCGACAGCGACACCACCGCGGCGAACTCGTGGAACAGCAGCCCGATCACGCCCGGCATGAAGAAGATCGGGATGAACACCGCCACCAGCGAGATCGAGATCGACAGGATGGTGAAGCCCATCTCGCGCGAGCCCACCAGCGCGGCCTTGAGCGGCGGCACGCCTTCCTCGATATGGCGCACGATGTTCTCGAGCATCACGATGGCGTCGTCCACCACCAGGCCCACGGCCAGCGTGATGGCCAGCAGCGACACGTTGTCCAGGCTGTAGCCGAACGCTTTCATCAGCGCCACCGTGCCAATCAGCGAGATCGGCAGCGACACCGTGGGGATCAGCGTGGCGGCGGCGCGGCGCAGGAACAGGAAGATCACCATCACCACCAGCGCCACCGTCAGCGCCAGCGTGAACTGCACGTCGTGGATCGATTCCCGGATCGAGTTGGAGCGGTCGTTGACCACCGCCACGTTGACCGAGCCCGGCATCTGGCTGACCAGGCGGGGCAGGGCGCCCTTGATGGCGTCGACCACGGCCACGGTGTTGGCATCCGGCTGGCGCAGCACGGCCAGCACGATCGAGCGTTCGTTATTGAGCCAGCTGCCGGTCTTGAGGGTCTCGACACTGTCCTCGACCTCGGCCACGTCGGACAGGCGCACCAGGGCGCCGTTGGGCTGGCTGGCGACGATGATGTTGCGGAACGCATCGGCATTGGCGAGCTGCCGATTGGCCTGGATCGTCAGCGTCTGGCGCGCGCTGTCGAGCGTGCCGACCGGCGTATTGGCATTGGCGCGGTTCAGCGCCGTGGCCAGCTCGTCGAGCGTCAGGCCGCGCGCGGCCAGCGCATCCGGATGGGCGCGCACGCGCACGGCAAAGCGCTTCTGGCCAAACACCTGCACCTGCGCCACGCCGGGCAGCGTGGCCAGCGTCGGCGAGATCAGGTTGTCGCCAAAGGCGTTGAGTTCGGCGAGGCTCATCGCCGGCGAGTTGATCGCCAGCAGCAGCACCGGCGCATCGGCCGGGTTGACCTTGCGGTACGACGGCGGCACCGTCATCTCGATCGGCAGCGAACGCTGCGCGCGGAACAGCGCCGCCTGCACGTCCACGGCCGCGGCATCGATATCGCGGTCGCTGTCGAACTCGATCGTAATGCTTGAATTGCCGAGCGTGTTCGACGAGCTGATGACCTTCACGCCCGGGATCGTCGCAAACTGCTTCTCAAGCTGCGTGGCCACCGAGGCGGCCATGGTTTCGGGGCTTGCGCCCGGCAAGGTCGCCGTGACCTGGATCACGGGCGAGTTGAAGCTGGGCAACGCGGCGATGGGGATCGTCGGGTACAGCACGATGCCGGTGACGATGACCGCGATGCACAGCAGCACCGTCATCACCGGACGGCGGATACAAAGCTCGGACAGCGTCATGGCTTAGTGCCCCTGGGCCGCGGCCGGCGCGCTCGCCGGCGTGGCAGCAGCGGCAGGCGTCGGCGCGACTTCGCGCACCAGCACGCCCGGACGCAGGTTCTGCGTGCCTTCCACGACCACGCGCGTGCCCGGCGGCACGCCTTCGATCACGGCCGACGTGGCGGTGGTGGTCAGCAGCTTCACGGGCACGCGGGCGACCTTGCTGTCCGGCTGCACGGTGTAGACGAAGCGGCCTTCGGGCCCCGTCACCACGGCTTGCGGCGGCACCGACAGCGCGTCCTTGAGCGTCTGCACCACGGCGCTGACGTTGGCGTAGGTGCCGGGCCACAGGCGCTGCTCGTCATTGTCGAACTGCGCCTTGACGCGGATGGTGCCGTACTGGGGATCGACCGTGTTGTCGATGAAGGTGATCTTGCCCGTCACCGGCGTCTTGCTGCCGTCGTTGGGCTGGGCGGTGACCTTCACGGGCCCCGCACGCAGCGCGTCGCGCAGCGCGGCGAGCTGCCGCTCGGGCAGGCTGAAGGTCACGGCGATCGGCTGGACCTGCGCGATGGTCACCATCGGCCCGGTGCTGTTGGGCAGCACCATCGAGCCCGGGAAGACATTGATCACGCCGGTGCGCCCGCCAATGCTGGCGCGGATCGCGCCGTAGCTGACCGCGACGCGGCTGGCGTCGATTGCGGCCTGGTCGGCGCGGATGGTGGCTTCGAAGCCGTCCACCTTGGCCTGGGCCGTGTCCACCGCGCTCTTGGAGATGAAGTTGCGCTCCAGCAGTTCCTTGCTGCGCGCCAGGTTGCGGCGCGCGTCGGACAGGTCGGCCTGGTCGCGCAGCAATTGCGCCTGGGCCTTGGCCAGGTTGGCCTCGTCCATGCGCGTGTCGAGCGAGAACAGCAGGTCGCCCGGCTTGACGGTCTGGCCTTCCTTGATGTGGACGGCGCGCACGGTGCTGGAGACCTGCGGGCGGACTTCGACCGTGGATAACGCCGTCACATTGCCGTTGGCGGTGAACTGCAGCGGCACGTCGCCCTGCGTCACCAGTGCCGTAGCGACCGCCACCGGCGCGGGCCCCTTGGCGACGGGCTTCGGTACCAGCCAGGTGTGCCATGCAAACCATCCCGCTGCGGCGAGTACCGCAACGGTGATCACCACCACCCACGGCGATACCCGGCCACGGCCGGTTCCGGCGGATGCACTCCAGTTGCCGTCGACAAACCCCTTGGGCTGGTCGATCCTGTCTGTCTTCATCTTGTGTGGACCCTCTTGGCTGCAGCGCGCCCCCCCGGTGACGTCCCGCCTCTGTTCCCGCCGTGGCCGCCCGGTACGGGCAGCCCGGGGCCGGGCGGATACGTGTCGCGCAAACCTCTACTAGTACAGCGGTTCGCCCCGCGGAGCCAGCACGGACTATTACAGCGCGTTACAGCGGTAACGGCGTGATCCGGACCTGGCTTGGCTTGCTACGAGGGGTGGCGTGGCGGATGCGGGGCGGATTGCTTGTATCAAGACACAAACATTATCAGAAAAGCCGCCAGCCATCGCGACGCGAGCGGTTTATGCTGTCGATCGACAGCTTTCGCGGCCCATGCTGCACATGGATGGCATCGCCGGCGCGCACCTCGCCGGACCGCAGCACGCCCAGGTAGACGCCGGAGTAGCCGCTCTCGACCATGTCGCCGACGGCGTGGCGGTAGCCCAGCACGGCGTTGAACTTGCATGCAGGCTGCCGGGGCGACGCCACGCGCAGCACTGCGCTGCCGATGTACAGCACGTCGCCCATCCACAGGTCGGCCTCGACCAGGCCTTCGATGGTCAGGTTCTCGCCCATGGCGCCGAACGCAAGTCCGCGGTATGCCTCGGGCTGGCCCGCGGCGCGGCGGCGCTTGTTCCACCACGCGTAGTGCTCGGACGGATAGGCATACACAGCCTTGTCCAGGCCGCCGTGCACGGCCAGGTCGGCTTGCTCGTCGCCGGCCACGCCCTGCGGGCGCACCTGCACGCGCAACGGGTGGACCAGCGTGCTGACCGGGTGCTTGCGGATGCCGGACATCACCACCGCCTCGGTGCCGGCACGGGATACCACCAGCGGAATGGCCTTGCCGATATTGATCGCCAGCACGCGTGCACCACTCAGGATTCCATTCGGTTCGCTCACGATGCCCCCGCCGCGCGAGTTGTGGACAACTCCGTGGATAACGCAGGGAACAGGTGGTGGACAGTGCGTTGGACAACACTGTGGAAAAGCTGTGGAGCGAGACCTGGCCCGGGGACGGGCGGGGCCGCTCAGGCCTGTTGCGGGACCTGCCGCGGCGGCCACTGGCAGCCGAGCGCGCGGGCCCGCTGCGAGATCACCAGCGCCGCCAGCATCAGTATCGCGGCGCCCCAGTGCAGCGAACCGGTGCCGGCCACTGTATACAGGGCCGCGCCCGCCATGGCGCCGATGGCCTGGCCGAGGTAGATCGACGACGAGTTGAGCGAGATCGAGACCGATGCGCGGTCCGGCGCGATCATCACCAGCCGGGCCTGCTGCGCGCTGTTGGTAGCGAAGCCTCCCACGCCCCACAGCATGAACAGCAGCACCAGCGGCACGGTGCCCAGCCCCGCCAGCGGCCACAGCACCATCGCCGTGATCGACGTCAGCAGCGCGAACTGGACGATGCGGCTGGGTGTGATCCGGTCCATGCGGGAGGCCGCCATGGCATTGCCGAAGACCCCGCAGGCGCCGTAGGCCAGGAACATCAGGCTCAGCGCAGCGCCCGAGATGCCGTGCACGTCGCGCATCAGCGGGGCAATGTAGGTGAACATCGTGAACATGCCGGCCGACTGGATCATGGTGGCGGCCACCACCAGCATGATCGGCCGGTGGCGCAGCACGGCGCTCCAGGCCTCGCGGCCCACAGCCGGCACGTAAAGGCCGCGCGGCAACGCGCGCCAGACCGCCGCCGACACCAGCAGCGCCAGCACGCCCACCACCGCCATGCTGACGCGCCAGCCTAGCGTGCTCGCGATCCAAGTGCCCAGCGGCACGCCGACCACGCTGGCGATGCTCCAGCCCAGGAACACGAAGCTGATGGCCCGGCCGCGGGTCTGCGCGTTGACCAGCAGCGGCAGGGTAGCGGCAGTCTGCGGCGTGTAGATGGCCGCGCCGATCGCGGTCAGGAAGCGGATCGCCATCAGCGTGGCGAAGTTCGGCGCCAGGGCGGCCGCAAGGTGCAGCACGGCGTAGATCAGCAATGAGCCGGACAGCAACAGGCGGCGATCGATGCGTGAACCGAGCGTGGCGAACACCGGCGCGCCCACGCAGGTGGCCAGGGCGAACACCGAGATCAGCTGGCCGGCACTGGCCACGCCCAGGCCAAAATCGGCGGCAATGTCGTTCAACATGCCGGTCACGATCATCGCGCCGGTGCCAATGATGAAATTGCCGACGCAGAGCGTCACAAGCCTGGGGTCCATGCCGGGGGTGGCGCGTGGCGCCTTGTCGTTGTTGTCGGGACGCGCCGCGGGCCATTGCGGCCGGCGGTCAGGGAAGTCTCGAGTGTAGCGGTTCCGCGAAATTCGCGTCCGCGGGCGGAAGCCTTGAAGCGCCGGACCTTTGCCGACGCCATTGGAAGGAGGCTCCCCTGGCCCGCGAAGGGGAGAGGGGAGCAAACCAGCGGTGCTGGATGGGGCTCAGCGCGACAGTACCGGCGTCAACGCCTTCGGATTCACAATGCTCTCATGCTGCCCCGCCAGCACATCCAGGATGTTCTGGAAGGCAATGCGGAAGTACATCTCGTAGCTATCCCGCTCCACATACCCCAAATGCGGCGTGCAGATGCAGTTCTCCATCCGCAGTAGCGCGTGGCCCTGCAGGATCGGCTCGGACTCGAACACATCCACCGCCGCCATGCCCGGACGCCCGCGGTTGAGCGCCGCGACCAGCGCGTTTTCTTCCAGCAGCTCGGCGCGGCTGGTGTTGACGAACAGCGCCGTCGGCTTCATGCGGGTCAGGTCGGCCAGCTTGACCACGCCGCGCGTGTCGTCGTTCAGGCGCAGGTGCAGCGACAGCACATCGCTGTCGGCAAAGAACTGGTCCTTTGACTCCGCCACCGCCAGGCCATCGGCACGGGCGGCTTCCTGCGACGCCTCGCGTCCCCACACCAGCACGTTCATGCCGAAGGCGCGGCCATAGCCAGCCAGCAGCCGGCCGATCTTGCCGTAGCCCCAGATGCCCAGGGTCTGGCCGCGCAGCACCTGGCCCAGCCCGAAGTTGGGCGGCATGGTGGTCGACTTCAGGCCCGACTGCTGCCAGGCCCCGTGCTTGAGGCTGGCCACGTATTGCGGAATGCGGCGCTGCGCCGCCATGATCAGCGCCCAGGTCAGCTCGGCCGGTGCCACCGGCGAGCCCGCGCCTTCGAGCACCGCCACGCCGCGGTCGGTGCAGGCATCGACATCGATATGCGTGTTCGGCGCGGCGCCGACGCGGCCGGTCTGGCTGATGATCTTCAGCTTGGGCAGCTTCTCCAGCAACTGGCGCGTGATGCGCGTGCGTTCGCGGATCAGCACGACCGCTTCCACGTCCGACAGGCGCGCGGCCAGCTGGCCCACGCCCTTGACGGTGTTGTTGAACACCTTGACGTCGTGGCCTTCCAGCAGGCTGAAGCAAGGCAGCTTGCGCACGGCGTCCTGGTAATCGTCGAGTACGGCAATCTTCATCGGCAACTCTTTTTGTCTGCTGGCCTGGTGACCCGGGATTGGTGCGCGCGGCAACGGAGCACGCGCGCGACCAGCGCTATTGTCGGGTATCCGGGGCCGGCACATTCCATGCGTGAATCGGGGTCCGGCAATGCTGCGGAGCAAAAAACAGCGGTGTGCGGCAGTGGTATCCTTGCCCGTTCCGGTGCCGCCGGGGAATGTTCGGTCGAGCTTGGCTCCCGACATCCGGTGCCGCCGGACAAAGCCCGCTGGCCCCATGCAGCTAGCCCCGCGCGGGCGAAGCGCAACTTTAGCGCAGGCGCAGGGACTGCTGCGACCCTTTGCGTTACCCGGGCCGCAGAGGAGTTGTAACGGGATGTGACGACCGGTGCGAGTCGCTGACTTGAGCCGCAAAAGTGCGCCGCGACATGCATCGGCCTGGCTGGTTTCAGGTCGGGCTTTGAAAAGATTTCCCCTTCCTTCCCTTTACACATTTTGGAGTTGCAGGATGAACCACCCCTCGATGCAAGGCACGGCGGCGTTGAACGTGCCGGCCTGGGTCAAGAACCAGAAACTGGTGGCCTGGGTAGCCGAGATCGCCGCGCTGACCAAGCCGGAGCGCATCCACTGGTGCGACGGTTCGCAAGAAGAGTACGACCGCCTCTGCGAGCAGATGGTCGCTGCCGGCACGCTTAAGCGCCTGAACCCGGCCAAACGCAAGAATTCCTACCTGGCCCTGTCCGATCCGTCCGATGTGGCGCGCGTCGAAGACCGCACCTTCATCTGCGCGGACAAAAAGGAAGACGCCGGCCCCACCAACAACTGGATCGCCCCGGCCGAGATGCGCCAGACGCTCAACGGCCTGTTCGACGGCTGCATGCGCGGCCGCACGCTGTACGTGGTCCCGTTCTCGATGGGACCGCTGGGCTCGCCGATCGCGCATATCGGCGTGGAACTGTCCGACTCCCCGTACGTGGCCGTCAACATGCGCATCATGACGCGCATGGGCAAGGCCGTGTATGACGTGCTGGGCACCGACGGCGACTTCGTGCCGTGCGTGCACACCGTCGGCAAGCCGCTCGCCGCCGGCGAGAAAGACGTGCCGTGGCCGTGCAACCCGACCAAGTACATCGTCCATTTCCCGCAGACGCGCGAGATCTGGTCGTTCGGCTCGGGCTACGGCGGCAACGCGCTGCTCGGCAAGAAGTGCTTCGCGCTGCGGATTGCCTCGACCATGGGCCGCGACGAAGGCTGGCTGGCCGAGCACATGCTGATCCTGGGCGTGACCTCGCCCGAGGGCAAAAAATACCACGTGGCCGCCGCCTTCCCGTCGGCCTGCGGCAAGACCAACTTCGCCATGCTGATCCCGCCCAAGGGCTTCGAGGGCTGGAAGGTCACCACCATCGGCGACGATATCGCGTGGATCAAGCCGGGCAAGGATGGCCGCCTGTACGCGATCAATCCGGAGGCCGGCTACTTCGGCGTGGCCCCGGGCACTAGCGAGAAGACCAACTTCAACGCCATGGCGACGTTGAAGGAAAACGTCATCTTCACCAATGTGGCGCTGACCGACGACGGCGACGTGTGGTGGGAAGGCATGACCAAGGAAGCGCCGGCGCACCTGGTCGACTGGCAAGGCAAGGACTGGACGCCGGAAATCGCCAAGGCCACCGGCGCCAAGGCGGCGCACCCGAACGCGCGTTTCACCGCGCCGGCGGTGCAATGCCCGTCGATCGACGAGAACTGGGACAACCCTGCCGGCGTACCCATTGATGCGTTCATCTTCGGCGGCCGCCGCTCGACCACCGTGCCGCTGGTGACCGAGGCGCGCAACTGGACCGAAGGCGTCTACATGGCCGCGACCATGGGCTCCGAAACCACCGCCGCTGCCGCCGGCCAGCAAGGCGTGGTGCGCCGCGACCCGTTCGCCATGCTGCCGTTCTGCGGCTACAACATGAGCGACTATTTCGGCCACTGGCTCGAGCTCGGCAAGAAGCTGGAAGCGTCGGGCGCGAAGCTGCCGAAGATCTACTGCGTCAACTGGTTCCGCAAGGACGCAGACGGCAGCTTCGTGTGGCCGGGCTTCGGCGAGAACATGCGCGTGCTGTCGTGGATGATCGACCGCGTCGACGGCAAGGGCCAGGGCGCCGAGCACGTGTTCGGCACCAGCCCGCGTTATGAAGACCTGAACTGGAACGGCGTGGAGTTCTCGCCGGCGCAGTTCGCGCAGGTTACCTCGATCGACGTCGACGCCTGGAAGCAGGAGCTGGTGCTGCACGACGAACTGTTCACGCAGCTCAAGCACAACCTGCCTCAGGCGCTGGCCGAAACGCGGGCGGCACTGGGCAAGCGGCTGGAAGGTTGATTCTTGCCGCTGCCTGACTCCCCTCTCCCGCTTGCGTGAGAGGGGTTGGGGGAGAGGGGCGCAAACCGAGGGTTTATTGCCTATCCCCCTTCGCTTTCCCCCGACTGCTCCACCGCATACTTCACCAACCCCGCCCGGCCCTCGATACCCAGCTTGCGCTTGAGATTGAGCCGATGGGTCTCCACCGTGCGCACTGACACACCCAGCTGCGCCGCGATTTCCTTGTTGGCCATGCCGCGCCCGATGTAGCCCAGGATATCGCGTTCGCGCTTGGTCAGGGCGTCCAGCGGGCCCGCCGCCGGCATCTGTTCCGCCATGCCGCGCGCAATGCGCGCGCTGTAGAACACGCGCCCCGCCAGTACCGCCTCGATGGCGGCCATCAGTTCTTCCGCAGGGGCATCCTTCAACACATAGCCGTGCGCGCCGGCACGCACAGCCTGGCGCGCGTATTCGAGGTTGTCATGCATGCTGACCACCAGCACGGCAATTTCAGGGTATTGCTCATGCAGCACGCACGTCAGCGCAATGCCGCCCATGCCGCGCATGCCGATGTCGGTGATGACCAGGTCCGGGCGCTCGGCCGCGCCGGCACGATCGAGCCACGCCAGCGCGGCTTCCCCGCCGTCGGCCTCGCCCACCACGCGCAGGCCGGGCTGCAGCGCCAGGTGCATGCGCATGCCGTCGCGCACCAGCGCATGGTCGTCGATCAGCAGCACGCGCGCAGGCGTATCAGCGGCGTGGCCGGATTGGCCTTCGGCCGGGTCGGGGATCTGGGTCATGACTGCGAAGGTTCTTCCGGAATGGGGACGACGGGCCGCGCCTGTACTTTCACGAGCGGCAGCGCGGCTACCAGTTCCGTGCCGCCCATGCCCGAAACAATGCCGAACTGCCCGCCCAGCGCCGCAATCCGCTCGCGCAAATTGCGCAGCCCGATGCCACGCCGGGGATCGACCTGCATGCGGGCCACGTCAAACCCGCGGCCATCGTCGCGCACGGTCAGGCGCGTCGCGTCGGCATCGAAAGCCAGGGCCACCGTGACTTTGCGGGCGCCGGCATGGCGCTCGACATTGGTCAGGGCCTCCTGGGCGATCCGGTACAACGCGGTGGCCTGTTCGTCAGGCAGCTCGCGCGGCGTGCCGGCCTGGGTCACGCTGATCTGCAGGTGGCTGCCGCCCTGCATCTCGCGCGCCAGGTGCTCCAGCGCGGCAACCAGGCCGAGGTCATCGAGCAGGGCGGGCCGCAGGTTGCGGGCCACGCGCCGGACCTCGTTGAATACCGTGTCGAGCCGGTTCAGCGCCATGCCGAGAACCGGCGCCACCGCCGCGCCTTCTGCCGGCGCCAGGCGCAACCGGTTGGCGGCCGCTTCCAGCACCAGCTTGACCGACACCAGCAACTGGCTGATGCCGTCATGGAGTTCGCGCGACAGCCGCGCGCGCTCCTCTTCCTGTGACTGGACCACGCGCTGCGCCAGCTGGCGCAGCTTGGCGTCGGCCTCGCGGTGCTCGCTGATATTGAGGGCCAGGCCGCTCGCCGCCACCAGCAGGATGCTGACCGCGGCAATCACGCCGATCCACGCCATGGTCTCGCGGATATCGGTCGCGGCGCGCGCATCGAGCTGGCGCAACGTGTTTTCCACATCGTCCAGGTAGATGCCGGTGCCGAGCATCCAGCCCCATTCGGGCACGGCCACCACGTAGCCGAGTTTGGGCGCGAGCTGCCGGGACGATGGCTTCCTCCACAGGTAGCGCACCGAGCCGCCGCCGGCCTTGGCCGCGGCAATCAGCTTCTGGATGGTCAGGGCGCCCTGCGGGTCACGCAGCATCCACAAGTCCTGCCCGACCAGTTCTGGCTGGCGCGGATGCATCAGGTTGCGGCCCTGCAGGTCATACAGGAAGAAGTAGCCGTCGGGCCCGTAGTCGAGCCGCGCCAGTGCGTCCATGGCGGCCTGGCGCGTGGCGGCGTCGGCGCGGCCCGAACGCACCATCGGCGCGATCGCGCTCTGCGCCAGCTCTACGTAGTGGCGCAGTTCGGTTTCCTTGCTCTGGAGATAGGCCGACTCGACCAGCGCGCGCTCATGCCTCGCCAGCTGCGTCGCCTGGAAACGCACGGCAAGCGCAATGCCAAGCATCGCCACCGCCAGGGGCGCGACGGCTAGCAACAGGATCTTGTGGCGGAGTTTCATACATGAACCGGACGACCGGGGGTAAACACCGATGCCGCGTGGGCGGCATGCCACCGTCGATCTGCGTAGTACTACGCAGAAGTGCTGCGTAGTTACGCGCTTGTGCGGGGTTTGGCGGGTGTCAATACTACACGCCGGACGCTTGAGCCGCCCCAACAAGGCGCGTGCGTCGACGCAGCTGGTGCGCCGCCCACCCGGATGGTGCATTGCCTGCCTGCAAGACGAGACCCGGAAACGACAAGAACCGGGCGAGCAGCAGCAAGATCCGAAGAGACACCCTCACCGCCGGATTGCCCCGCTGCCCGCCCTCAGGCGCGCGCCCGCCGTCGACCTGCCAGTTACCAGTCCTTCGCCGCCGCAGGCTATCGAAATCCCCCGGTCTGAGGAGACCTTCACTATGAATCGCATCGGAGAACACCTGGTGTGGCTGGCCGTCGCCATCCTTGGCGCGTTTGCCTTCGCCACGGTCGCGCTGTCGCGCGGCGAGGCGGTCAGTGCGCTGTGGATCGTGGTTGCCGCGCTCTGCATCTACCTGATCGCCTACCGCTACTACAGCCGCTTCATCGCCGACAAGGTCATGCAGCTGGACCCGAAACGCATGACCCCGGCCTGGCGCCACAACGACGGCCTGGACTACGTGCCGACCAACAAGGCGGTGCTGTTCGGCCACCACTTCGCCGCCATCGCCGGCGCCGGCCCGCTGGTCGGCCCGGTGCTGGCCGCCCAGATGGGCTATATGCCGGGCATGCTGTGGATCCTGGCCGGCGTGGTGTTCGCCGGCGCGGTGCAGGATTTCATGATCCTGTTCATCTCCACGCGCCGCGACGGCCGTTCGCTGGGCGACCTGGTCAAGTCCGAAATGGGCACGGTGCCGGGCATGATCGCGCTGTTCGGCTGCTTCATGATCATGATCATTATCCTGGCGGTGCTGGCGCTGATTGTGGTGAAGGCGCTGGCCGGCTCGCCGTGGGGCACGTTCACCGTGGCGGTGACCATTCCCATCGCGCTGTTCATGGGCATCTACACGCGGTACATCCGTCCCGGCCGCATCGGCGAGGTGTCGGTGATCGGCTTCGTGCTGCTGATGCTCGCCATCCTGGGCGGCCAGTACGTGCATGAAAGCGCCGTGCTGGCGCCGCTGTTCACGTATGACGGCAAGGCGCTGACCTGGATGCTGATCATCTACGGCTTTATCGCCGCCGTGCTGCCGGTGTGGCTGCTGCTGGCGCCGCGCGACTACCTGTCGACCTTCCTGAAGATCGGCACCATCATCGCGCTGGCCATCGGCATCCTGATCGTCGCGCCGGAACTCAAGATGCCGGCCTTCACGCAGTTCGCCCAGGGCGGCGGGCCGGTGTGGTCGGGCAACCTGTTCCCCTTCCTCTTCATCACCATCGCCTGCGGCGCGGTGTCGGGCTTCCATGCGCTGATCTCGTCGGGCACCACGCCCAAGCTGCTGGAGAATGAAAGCCACGCGCGCTTCATCGGCTACGGCGCGATGCTGGCCGAATCCTTCGTCGCCATCATGGCGCTGGTGGCGGCCTCGGTGATCGAGCCCGGCGTGTACTTCGCGATGAACAGCCCCGCCGCCGTGATCGGCACCACGCCGGACGCCGTGGCCCACGCCGTATCGACCTGGGGCTTCGTCGTCACCCCTGACGTGCTGATCCAGACTGCCAAGGACGTTGGCGAGAACACCATCATCTCGCGTGCCGGCGGCGCGCCGACGCTGGCGGTGGGCATCGCCCATATCCTGCACCAGGTGGTGGGCGGCCAGGCCATGATGGCGTTCTGGTACCACTTCGCCATCCTGTTCGAGGCCCTGTTCATCCTGACCGCCGTCGACGCGGGCACCCGCGCCGGCCGCTTCATGCTGCAGGACCTGCTGGGCAGCTTCGTGCCGAGCATGCGCCGCACCGACTCGCTGCCGGCCAACCTGATCGCCACCGCGCTGACCGTTGCGGCCTGGGGCTACTTCCTGTACCAGGGCGTGGTCGATCCGCTGGGCGGCATCAATACGCTATGGCCGCTGTTCGGTATCTCCAACCAGATGCTGGCCGCCGTGGCACTGGTGCTTGGCACCTGCGTGCTGGTCAAGATGAAGCGCGGCCAGTACGCCTGGGTGACGCTGCTGCCGACCATCTGGCTGCTGATCTGCACGCTTACCGCCGGCTGGCAGAAACTGTTCGATGCCGATCCGAAGGTCAGCTTCCTGACCCACGCCGGCAAGTTCAGCGCCGCCATCGCCGAAGGCAAGGTGCTGGCCCCGGCCAAGACCATGGAGCAGATGCACCGCATCGTCTTCAATGACTACCTGGACGCCGGCCTGTGCGCGCTGTTCATGTTCGTGGTGCTGTCGATCGTGGTCTACGGCTTCAAGACCGCCATGCAAGCGCGTGCCGCGAACCGTCCGACCGACAAGGAAACGCCGTTCGAGCCGCTGCCGGCAGCCGCCTCGGCACAATCCTGATCGCCCGGTTCAAAGGAGCCCCGCCATGCTGGAACAACTTGGAACGATGGGACGCTACCTGGGGCAGTCGCTGCGGCTGATGGTCGGCCTGCCCGACTACCAGACTTATGTGGCCCACATGGAAAGCACCCACCCGGACCGCGCACCGATGACCTACGAGGAGTTCTTCCGCGAACGCCAGGAAGCCCGCTACGGCGGCGGGCAGGGCAAGTGCTGTTGAGCTGCACCGGCTGGGTCTGATGGAACGGGCAACCTTCGGGTTGCCCGTTTTTTTGGGCGTCGGGATCCACGCGTCTGCCGTGTTGTCGCTCAAACCATACGTTTCAGCAGCGGGTTACATGGCTTTACACGTGGTTACAGCAAGACGGAGGCTCGTTCTCTACACTTGCGGCACAACATGGCAAAGAAAGGAAACGATATGTCTCGCCATCCCGTTCGCAATATGACCCTGGCTCTCGCCCTGGCGGCGTCCGCGCTGCCGGCCTTCGCGAGCGACATGAACAATGCCCTTGGCGGCGCCCTCGGCGGCGTGGCAGGGGCGGCTGTAGGCGGCGCCCTGGGCGGCAGCACCGGTGCCGTGATCGGCGGTGCCGTTGGCGGCGGCGCGGGCGGGGCGGTGACGTCCAACCGGCGCGAGCGCACGGGTGCCATCATCGGCGGCGCGCTGGGCGGTGGCGCAGGTACGGCGGCGGGTAACGCCATGGGCGGCCGCACCGGCGGCCTGGTCGGCGCGGCGGTGGGCGGTGGCGCAGGCGCAGCGCTGGGCGGCAACGTTTCGCGCAGCAATTCTTATGAGAACGACCGCCGCTACTACGATGGTGGTGGCCACTACAAGCATAAGAAGCACAAGCACCACCATCATTACGACGACTGAGCCCATCCTCAGCCGGGCAGGATCCAGGAACGGGCCGCTGGCCCGTTTTTCTTTGCGTGCTCTGGCATAATGCCAGGCAGAAGCAGTCCCTCCTGACCGGACACAGAAACAAAGAAGCCCGCAAACCAGTGCGGGCTTCTTCTCCGGATAAACAAGGAGAGGTCTGTCAGACGCTCTCCAAACGACCTGTGGAGACCAGGTTGAGAGGTAGGGGCCGCATAGGGGAGATACGGCCCCGGACCGCGGCTTGCGGGCCCTGTCGATTACAGGGGCGCGCGGTCGGAAGAAAGATCGTACTTGGCGCCGTCGCTGTACACGTCGTACTTGCCGGCCTTGGCGCCATCGCTGTAGACGTCGTACTTACCAGCCTTGGCGCCGTCGCTGTAGACGTCGTACTTGCTGCCGGCCTTGGCGCCATCTGCGTACGGGTCGAACTTGCCGGCCTTGGCAAACGCCGGTGCAGCGGAAAGGGCTGCGGCGAGGGTGGCAATAGCGATCAGGGAAAGACGGGTGGTTTTCATGGCTCAGTGTTTCTTCAACTTGGTGCCGGTTTGTGCAGTCTAGGTTGCTGCAATGCGGCATCCGATGGGTAGATATTAGGCGTTTCCCTCATATCAATAAATATCGCCTGGCACAATGATTAGTTCTGATTCCAACAATAAAGTCACCTGAACCAGGAAAAATTCAGGAGAACGACGGGAGACTATGTCATGGATCGCCTGCAATCGATGCGCGTGTTCGCCAAAGTGGTGGAGCTAGGCAGCTTTGCTCGTGCAGCGCAGCAGTTGGAGATGTCCAACGCGGTCGTGACGCGCTATGTGGCGGACCTGGAAAGCCACCTGGGTACGCGGCTGCTGAACAGGACGACCCGCAGCCTGTCGCTGACCGACGCCGGGGAAACCTACCTGCAGCGCTGCCAGCAGATCCTGGAAGACGTGGAAGAAGCCGAAGGCGTGGTGACGGCGCGCAGCCAGTCGCTATCGGGAACCTTGCGACTGGTGACTCCAGTGATGTTCGGACTGCACTTGCTACCAAGCCTGATGGCGCGGTTCCAGCAGCTGTACCCCGATGTGGTCTTCGACGTGCTCCTGTCCGACCGCAACGTGGATATCGTGGAAGAGGGACGGGACGTCGCGGTCATGCTGTCGGATCTGGGCCTCGGCTCGCACCTGGTGGCCCGGCCACTGATCTCGGCCGAAATTGTGCTGTGTGCCTCGCCTGAATATGTCCGCATGCACCCGCCGCTGCGGCACGCGCACGAGCTGACCAATCACCGCTGCATCGCCATGCGGCTGCCCAACGTGGAACACGAGTGGACGCTGCTTGGGCCCGAAGGCGAAGTGACGGTGCCGATCCGTCCTGGACTGCTGTGCAGCAATGCCGAACTCGCGCACCAAGCGGCACTCGCGAATATGGGCGTGGCGATGCTGTCGTCCTACCTGGCCAAGCAGAATATCGAGTCAGGCAGCCTCGTGCACGTCCTGCCGCAGTACCAGTTGCCGCGGCGCGATGTCAGCGTGGTTTATCCGAGCCGCAAATTCCTGCCGACCAAAGTCCGGGCGTTTATCGACTTCCTGCTGGAAGAGGGCGTCCGGGGCCGCGAGCAGCTTTCGTAAGGCAATCGGGAGGACGCAGGCGCTGACGCGCCGTCTCCCCCCGCCCTATACCATTACTCTTCGGCCTCGACCGTGGCCTTGCCCGCGTCGCGGGTCTTCTTGGCCGCGACCGTCTTGGCGGGCGCCTTCTTGGCCGCGGTCTTGGCCGCGGTCTTGGTCGCGGCGGTCTTGGTGGCTGCCTTCTTCGCCGGCGACTTGGCCGCAGCGGCCTCGGCTTCGTCCGGCTTTGCGGCCGTGCGCGACGCAGTCTTCGCCGATGCCTTGGCGCCGGCCTTGGGCTCGCGGGCCTCGAATTCGAAGCCGATCTTGCCGTCCGCCTGCCTCACCAGGAACGCCTTGAAGTTGCGGCCCGTGCGCGACGACTTGAAACCCGTCAGCAGGTCGGTACGGCCGTCGTTGAGCAGCTTGCCGACCTGTTCGCGGCTGATTTCCTGCTGCAGGATGATCTTGCCGGTGGTGAAGTCACAGGTCTTCGGGCTGGCCACGCTGTTCTCGCACACATACTTCATGCCGTGCTCGAACACCGCGCCACTGCACTTCGGGCAGGTGCCGACCGGCTCCTGCCCGCTGAAATCGACCGGCTCGCCGTCGCCCTCGTCATCGTTCTGGCCGAAATCGAATTCCATCTTGTAATGGCCTTCGTCGTCCTTGGCGATCTTGAGGATGGCGGCAAACGGCCGGCCCATCTTGCTGCGGAACCCTTGCAGCGGGCCGATTTCCCGCTTCAGCAGCAGTTCTTCAACCTCGTTGATCTCGAACTGGCGGCCACCAGGGATCTTGCTGATCGAAAATTCGCACACGGTGCAGGCAAAGCGGCGGTAATTCTCCTTCACCTGGCCGCCGCACTGCGGGCAGGGCGTCGCCAGCGTGGCGTAGTCGCCAGGGATGGTGTCGCTGTCGTATTCCTTGGCGCGCTTGACGATCTGCTGCGTCATCTGCGCGATCTCGAGCATGAACTCGTCGCGCTTCAGGCGTCCTCGCTCGATCTGCGACAGCTTGTGCTCCCATTCGCCGGTCAGCTCGGCCTGCGTCAGTTCCAGCACGCCCAGGCCGCGCAGCAACGTCATCAACTGGAACGCCTTGGCGGTTGGGATCAGCTCGCGGCCTTCGCGCACCAGGTACTTTTCCGTGAGCAGCCCTTCGATGATGGCCGCGCGCGTGGCCGGCGTGCCCAGGCCTTTGCCGGCCATGGCTTCGCGCAGCGCGTCGTCGTCCACCAGCTTGCCGGCGCCTTCCATGGCGGACAGCAGCGTGGCTTCGTTGTAGCGCGCGGGCGGCTTGGTGGTCAGGCCCACGCTCTCGACCTTGTCGGTCTTGACCTTCTCGTCCTTGGCTACCGGCACCAGGTTGGCGGCATCCTTGTCGCCCTGCGCCTCGCGGCCATAGATCACGAGCCAGCCCGGATTGACCAGCACCTTGCCTTCGGTCTTGAAGTGATGGCCGGCGACTTCCGTGATACGAGTCGTGACCTGGAACTCGGCGGCCGGGAAGAACACCGCCAGAAAGCGGCGCACGACCAGGTCGTACAGCTTCTGCTCCGGCTCCGACAGGTTCTTGGGCGCCTGCAGGGTCGGGATGATAGCGAAGTGATCGCTGATCTTGCTGTTGTCGAAGATCTTCTTGTTCGGCTTGACCCAGCCCTGCGACAGGATCTTCTTCGCGTGCGGCAGGTAGTTGGGCGAGCTGTCCGACAGCATGGTCATGGTCTGCTTGACCGTTTCCATGTAGTCCTCGGGCAGCGCGCGCGCGTCGGTACGCGGGTAGGTCAGGACCTTGTGCTTTTCATACAGGGCCTGCGCCAGGCCGAGCGTGTTCTTGGCCGAGAAGCCGAAGCGCGAGTTGGCCTCGCGCTGCAGCGTGGTCAGGTCAAAGAGCGCCGGCGACTGCTGCGTGGACGGCTTCGATTCTTCGGTGACAGTGCCGGGCTTGTCGCGGCACGCGGCGACGATGCTCTTCGCCTCGGCCTCGCTCCACAGGCGCGACTCGCGCGCCTCGGGATCGAACTCGCTCTTCTTGAATTTCGGATCGAACCAGCGGCCTTCGTACAGGCCGGCTGCGGCGATGAACTCGGCGTGCACTTCCCAGTAATCGCGCGGCACGAAGTGCTTGATCTTCTCCTCGCGCTCCACCACGATCGACAGCGTCGGCGTCTGGACGCGGCCGACGGTGGTCAGGAAGAAGCCGCCGCCCTTGCTGTTGAAGGCAGTCATGGCACGCGTGCCATTGATGCCGACCAGCCAGTCGGCCTCGGACCGGCAGCGCGCGGCATCGGCCAGCGGCAGCATGTCCTGGTCTTCGCGCAGGCTGGCGAAGCCGTCGCGGATCGCCTGCGGCGTCATGGATTGCAGCCAGAGCCGGCGGATCGGCTGCTTGGCCTTGGCCTGCTGGGCGATCAGCCGGAAAATCAGTTCGCCTTCGCGCCCCGCGTCGCAGGCATTGATCAGGCCGGTGACGTCCTTGCGCTTGATCAGGCGGTTGAGCACCTTCAGGCGCGACTCGGTCTTGGCGATCGGGCGCAGGTCGAAGTGGGGCGGGATCACCGGCAGGTTGGCGAAGCTCCACTTGCCGCGCTTGACCTCGTATTCCTCGGGCGCGGCGATCTCCACCAGGTGGCCCACGGCGGACGACAGCACGAAGTCGTCACTTTCAAAGTACTCGTCGTGCTTGGTAAAGCCCCCGAGGGCACGGGCGATATCGGCCGCGACCGATGGCTTTTCCGCGATGATGAGGGCTTTTGACATTGAACGGGTCCTTGCGGGTTGCTTCCGGCAACGCGCGATTTGCACAGCAATATAAGGTGACATCGCCCACGGGGGGCATTGAGGCGCCAATCATAAGCGCGGTTTCAACGGCGGTGCAAGCCAGCCGCACCGGTGTGAAATCCGCCGCTACGCGGCGCACCGTCCCCCGGCAAGCAACCACTCCAGCACTTCCGGGACATCTGCCTGCACACCGGGCATGGTCGTGCCCCGCGCGAGCATCCGTTCCAGTACCTCGATATGCGGCAGCACCGTGCCGTAGAACTGCGCCGGGCCGCCGGCCACCGGCTGGACCAGCAGCGTGGGGAAATTCTCAATGTCGATGTCGTCAAGCCGGTCCGCATGCGTCTCGATATCGATCCACACATAGCAGTCCTCCGGATGGCGCGCGGCCAGCGTGGAGAACGCCTGCAAGTAATCGCGGCATGTCCCGCACCATTGCGCGCACAGACAGGCGACCAGCCGACCTTGCGGGCGGTCGGACAGCGCTGCGCCGATGGCGGCAACGTCACGTTCGGGAAAGTAAACGGTCATTACGGTTCAAACATGAGCCTCTTGCGACACCGAGGACCGCCGATTGTATCGGCAATACGTCCGGGGCCACTGGCGAAGTCTAGGACAGACCGCGAAAGAGGTTCCCCGGTAGACGCTCCGCGCGCCCCTCCAGTTCCAGCTCGAGCAGCCGGGTCGCCAGCGTTTCCGGTGCCAGCCCGCTGCGCTCGCATAACGTGTCAAGGGTGACGGGCTCGTGTGTCAGCATGGCGAGCAAGGGATCATCCGGCGCGTCGGACCGTGGCAGTGCTGCGTTCGCCACCTTCTCCGGCCCGACCGCGAGGCCGAACTCTTCCATCACGTCCTGTGGCGACTCGACCAGCTTGGCCCCCTGGCGGATCAGGAAGTGGCATCCGCCCGAAAGCGGCGCGTGGATGGAACCCGGAATGGCAAATACCTCGCGGCCCAGGTCCGCAGCGAGACGGGCGGTAATCAGCGAACCCGACCGGGCCGCCGCCTCCACCACCAGCACGCCTCGGGCGAGCGCCGCGATCAGGCGGTTGCGCCGCGGGAAGTTGTCTTTGAACCCCTGCATGCCCAGCGGGAACTCACTGACGATCGCGCCGTGTTCGGCGATGCGGTGCGCCAGGTCGAGATGGCGCGCAGGGTAGACCCGGTCGGCGCCGGTGCCGATCACCGCCACCGTACCGCCTTCGCCCGCCAGGCCGCCCTCGTGGGCCGCCGCATCCACGCCCCGCGCAAGCCCCGAAACCACCGTCTGGCCGGCCTGGGAGAAGGACCGGCCGAACGCCTCGGCATCGGCCTTGCCCTGCGCCGTGGCATCGCGCGCACCGACGATGGCAAGCGCTGGCCGCGCCAGCGCGGCGGGGTCGCCCTTGATATATAGCAGCGGTGGTGGGTCCGTCAGGTCGAGCAGGCGCACCGGGTAGCGCGGATCGACCAGCGTCAGCAGATAGTTTCCGGGTTGCTCCAGCCACGCCATGGTCTTGGCCAGCGCCTGGCTCAAGGTGGCGCCGGGCGCAGCCAGAATCGCTGCGGCGAGCTTGCGCGGCACCACCGACGACAGCGCCTCCACGCTTTGGGCGAATACCTGCTGCGGCAGGCCGAATGCCGCCAGCAGCAGGCGCACCGTCACCGGTCCGATGCCCGGAGCGCTGGCCAGTCGCAGCCACGCCAGCGTGTCATCCGCGTCCGGCCATGCGGCGGCCGGCACCAGACGGGCCGTCAACGCGGAGAGATGACGCGATCGCCGACCTCGATCACGTTCGAGGCATCGGTCACCAGCGCGTACGACACGGTCGGGAACACCCGGAACACAAAGGCCAGCCCGTAGCGCTCGTCGGGAAGCACGATATGGCGGTTGCCATCGGTCCGGTCGGCCACGACTTCGCCGGTGCGCGAGAGCGCGAGCACGTGGCCCGGCTCCAGGCCGGCATTGGTGCCGACATTGAGCACCACGACCTGCTTGGCGCCACCGTATTGCACACCGCCGTAGACCTTCGCGACACGGCCGTCGACCTGGGTTTCCGGTGCGCGCGGCACGTAGCGAAAGGCCTCGCGCGTCGGCTGGGGCACCAGCAGCGTGCCCACGCCCATTTCCTGCTGGGCCTGCGTCACGCGCAGCGTGGAAACCGCGTCGGGACCGTCGGCGGCGCGGGCCACGCGCACATTGCCTTCATATTCGGCCTCATACCCGAGTACCTGCCCCGTGACCGGATCATGCACCGGCGTGACCGGCCGGAAGGCCTGCCAGTCGCTGCCCACGGCAGCCGCGTCCGGCGCGATGCCGCGCGCGTAGGCGGTGTCGCCGCGACCCAGATAAACGTGCGATTCGGGCACGGCAACGATGCGCGCCGAGGTGTCCAGGGTGCCCTGGTCCACCACCAGCGGACGGATCAGGAAAGGCTCGATGTCCTTGGCCGGAATACTGAAAATGGCCGCGCCTTCGGCGTCGCCGCGCACGTGCGGCGTCAGCTTGACGGTGTCGTTGGCGCCCGGCGTGGTCGACAGCCAGGCCCGGCCATCGCGCTGGATCAGGTACAGGACCTGGCCGGGATAGATCAGGTGCGGATTGCGGATCTGCTGCCGATTCATGCCCCACAGCTCGGGCCAGCGCCATGGCTGGCGCAGGTACTGCCCCGAAATGCCCCACAGCGTGTCGCCCTTGCGAACCGTGTACTGCGACGGGGCATTGGGCGACAGCTCGCTGGCGGGAATCCCTTGCTGCGCCACGCGCTGCGCTGCGGCGTGCTGGGCCGGTGATACCGTGAGATCTGCCGCCATGGACGGAGCAGTTGCGGCGACGGTGATGCCGGCAGCACTCCAAATGGCGAGGGTGAACGCATGCAGCCTGCGGCCCGACGCCGCCTGGTGTTCTTTGGTAAGATCGCGCATTTTCGTGAACCGGCTGGTAGAGCAGCCGGATTGACCCTGGAGAGCGTGCCTGCTGCGGCGCGCCTTGAATTTTTGTACTAGCGCCCCGATTCTGCATGTAATCCCCCGCCGCCGCAACGCGGCCGGACAGCCCAGAGCCGCCGGCGTTGCGCCCTAGCATCATGGCAAAACTCGACATCCTGACCTATCCCGATCCCCGTCTGCATACCGTGGCGAAACCCGTCAAGGAAGTGGACGACCGCATCCGCCAGCTGGTGAAGGACATGGCGGAAACCATGTACGAAGCACCCGGCATCGGGCTGGCGGCCACGCAGGTCAACGTGCACGAGCAGGTGGTGGTGATCGACTTGTCGGAGACGCGCGATGCGCTCCAGGTCTTTATCAATCCCGAGATCGTCTGGGCCAGCGACAACCGCAAGGTCTGGGAAGAGGGCTGCCTTTCCGTGCCCGAGGTCTATGACCGCGTAGAGCGCCCCGACCGCGTGCGCGTGCGCGCGCTCAACGAAAAGGGCGAGCGCTTCGAACTCGACGCCGATGACCTGCTGGCCGTCTGCATCCAGCACGAGATGGACCACCTGCTTGGCAAGGTGTTCGTCGAATACCTGTCGCCGCTCAAGCAGACCCGCATCAAGTCCAAGCTGCACAAGCGCGAACGCGCGCGCATGTAACGGACATCCACGACGGGACATGCACGGCGCCAAGGCTGGGACAGCCGCGCCGTGTCTGCTATCGTTATGGCTTCCGAAGTCAGGAACGTACCGGCCGCTATGCGGCCGGTTCTGTTTTCAGGTCCGCATCAGGGAGCCAGTCATGTCCGCAGCCAAGTCCCTGCGTGTCGCCTTTGCCGGCACGCCCGAATTCGCGCGTGTCGCGCTTGAAGCCATCCATGCCGCCGGTTTCCCGGTGGTCGCCGTGCTCAGCCAGCCGGACCGTCCGGCCGGACGCGGCATGCAGTTGCAGGCGAGCCCCGTCAAGCAGTTCGCCGTCGCCCATGGCCTCGAGCCGGTGCTCCAGCCGCGCTCGCTGCGCCGCACGGGAAAATATCCTGAAGAGGCCGCGGAGGCCGTCGACACGCTGGCGAAGATCGCGCCCGATGTCATGGTGGTGGCCGCCTACGGACTGATCCTGCCGGCCGAGGTGCTGGAACTGCCGCGGCTCGGCTGCCTGAACATCCACGCCTCGCTGCTGCCGCGCTGGCGCGGCGCAGCGCCGATCCACCGGGCGATCGAAGCCGGCGACGCCGAGACCGGCATCACACTGATGCAGATGGACGAAGGCCTGGATACCGGCGCCATGCTGTCGCGCGAGTCGGTGCCGATCGGCGTCGACGACAGCACCGGCACGCTGCATGACCAGCTGGCGTCGCTGGGCGGCCGCATGATCGTCGACGCGCTGCGCAAGCTCGCCGCGGGCGAGACGCTGCCCGCGACGCCGCAGCCCGATGCCGGCGTCACCTACGCCGAGAAGATCGGCAAGGACGAAGCCCCACTGGACCTGCGCCGCCCGGCGGCCGAGCTGGCCAGCCAGGTGCGCGCGTTCAACCCCTTTCCGGGTGCCACGCTGCAACTCGACAGCACCGTGATCAAGTGCTGGCAGGCCGTGCCGCTGTCCGCCGGCAGCAGTCTTCCGCATCCGGCGGGCACGGTGCTGGCCGCCGACGCCACTGGCGTGATCATCGCCTGCGGCGACGGCAGCGCGCTGCAGGTCACGGAACTGCAGAAGCCGGGCGGCCGCCGCCAGCCCGCGCAGCAGTTTCTGCAAGGGACGCCGCTGCTGCCGGGAACCCGCTTCGCCGTGCCGGCCGCGGCAACCTGACGCCCCCATCTGAAGTGCGGATTGCGTACCCTGGCGGGCACGGTCATCATCTCTGGGTGTGCGGCCGGCGTGGCTGCCACGCTGCATTCCGCGAGCCGCGCAAACCCGTTGAATTTTCAGCGTTTCATCCCTATCTAACGTTCAGCGCGCCCCGCAGTGGCGGCGGCGCACCGGACGACTACACGGAGATCACGTCAATGTTCAACTGGGTCAAGACCTTCATGCTGATGGCCGCCATCACGGCGCTGTTCATCGTCATCGGCGGCATGATCGGCGGACGCAACGGCATGATGTTCGCGCTCGTGATGGCGCTGGGCATGAACTTCTTCTCCTACTGGTTCTCGGACAAGATGGTCCTGCGCATGTACAACGCGCAGGAGGTCGATGCCGGCAGCGCGCCGCAGTTCTATGGCATGGTGCAGGACCTGTCGCAGCGCGCCGGCCTGCCGATGCCCCGCGTCTACCTGATCAACGAGGACGCCCCCAACGCTTTCGCCACCGGCCGCAACCCCGAGCACGCCGCCGTCGCCGCCACCACGGGCATCCTGCGCGTGCTGTCCGAGCGCGAACTGCGCGGCGTCATGGCGCACGAGCTGGCGCACGTGCGCCATCGCGACATCCTGACCTCGACCATCGCCGCGACCATGGCCGGCGCGATCTCGGCACTTGCCAACATGGCGATGTTCTTCGGCGGACGCGACGAGAACGGCAACCGCAGCAATCCGATCGCCAGCATTGCCGTGGCGATCCTGGCGCCGCTGGCCGCTTCGCTGATCCAGATGGCGATTTCCCGCGCGCGCGAATTCGAAGCCGATCGCGGCGGCGCGGAGATCAGCGGCGACCCGCAGGCGCTCGCCAGCGCGCTGGACAAGATCCACCGCTATGCGCAGGGCATCCCGTTCCAGGCCGCGGAAGAACATCCGGCCACGGCGCAGATGATGATCATGAATCCACTGTCGGGCGGCGGCATCGCCAACCTGTTCTCGACCCACCCGGCGACCGAAGAACGCATTGCCCGCCTGATGCAGATGGCGCAGACCGGTACGTACCCGGCCTGATGCCAGCCGGGCCGCGGCGCCAAAAACCGGGTGCCCCGCCTCGCACAGGGTAAACTGCCCGCTGTCTTGCTTGCCAGGCCAGCGGGCTTTTTCTTGCCCGCGCGGCGCCGCCTGCGCCTGCCTGGCCTGTCGGCCGTTGCCACGCCCCTTGTCCTATTGTCTTAAGCCTTACCGATATGCGCCTGCCCCACGAATCGCTTGCCTTCCAGATGCTCGGTGCCGCCATGGCCGTGCGTGCCGTCAATGAAGGCACAGCCCTGCCGCAGGCCATCGAAGATACCGCCACGCATCTGCGCCTGGACCGCGTGCGCGATGCCGCCACGCGCGGCGCGCTGCAGGACCTCGCCTACCGCACCATGCGCCAGTTCGGCACGGCACGCGCGCTGGTGACGCAACTGGTCACTCGGCCGCCCGGCGCGCAGGTGGACTCCTTGCTGGCCGTCGCGCTGTCGCTGCTGCTCGAAGGCGAGGAGGGCGACTCGGCCAAGGTCGGCCGCGGCGGCTACAGCGCGTTCACGGTGGTGGACCAGGCCGTCAGCGCCGCCGCCTCCGAACCCAAGACTGCGCACGCGCGTGGCCTGGTCAATGCCGTGCTGCGGCGTTTCCTGCGAGAACAGAAGCCACTGATGGCCGAAGTGAACCGCGACGAGCAGGCCCGCTGGAACCTGCCGGCATGGTGGCTGCGCATGCTGCGCGAAGCGTATCCCGACCATTGGATGGCGCTGGCCGAAAGCGCCAACGTACGTCCGCCGATGACGTTGCGGGTCAACACGGCACGCATCCCGTTGCAGCAATACCTGACGGAACTGGCCAATGCCGGCCTGGCGGGCCAGGCCATCGGCGCCCAGGCCGTGCGCCTGGTGCGCGCATTCCCGGTAACGCAGATTCCGGGATTCGCGCAGGGCGACGTGTCGGTGCAGGATGCCGGCGCGCAACTGGCTGCGCCGCTGCTCGAAGTGGCCGACGGCATGCGCGTGCTCGATGCCTGCGCCGCGCCCGGCGGCAAGACCGGCCACCTGCTGGAACTGGCCGACATCGACGTGACCGCGGTCGAAAGCGACGCGCAGCGCGCCGGCCGCATCGACGAGAACCTGTCCCGGCTGGGCAAGCGCGCGCATATCGTAGTGGGCGATGCCAGCCGGCCCGGCGACTGGTGGGACGGACAGCAGTTCGACCGCATCCTGGCCGACGTGCCGTGCTCCGCGTCCGGCATCGTGCGCCGCCACCCCGATATCCGCTGGCTGCGCCGCGAAGCCGATATCGCCCGGCTTGTCAATGAACAGCGACGCATCGTTTCGCAACTCTGGCCGCTGCTCAAGCCGGGCGGCATTCTGGTCTATGTCACCTGTTCTATTTTCCCAACGGAAGGGGAGGAGCAGGCGCGCTGGTTTGGTGCACAGTTGACAGATGCGATACGATTGCAGGCACCGGGGCAGCTATTGCCCGGTTCCCAAGCAACACAGCCCGCCAGCGACAACGATGCTGGCCGGGACGGCCTGCCGTCTGATCATGATGGCTTCTTCTACGCCCGCTTCCAGAAACGCGCCTGATCTGATCCGATGGTAAGCACGCTGCGCTTGTCAGACTTCCGCGTCCCTGCAGACCGCGTACGCGCGGTTGCCGTGGCGTGGTGCGGTGACACGGCCGGCGCGCTGCGGCGCACGTGCGCGGTGCTGGCATTGGTGCTGGCCTGCCTGCTCTGGGCGGGCGCCGTCGGCGCGCAGGCCATCGAAGCCACCGAGGCGCGCATCGAATACCAGGACAACGGCTTCGACCTCACGGCAAGCTTCGACTTCGACCTGCCGCCGGCGCTCGAAGACGCGCTGAACAAGGGCATCTCGCTGTATTTCATGGTCGAGTTCCAGCTCACCCGCCCGCGCTGGTACTGGTTCGACGAAAAGCCCGTCAATACCAGCCGTACCATCCGCCTGTCCTACCAGCCGCTCACGCGCCAGTACCGCGTGTCCACGGGCGGCTTGCAAGTTCCGTTCGCGCGCCTGAAGAGCGCGCTGCAGTTCATCCAGCGCGTGCATGGCTGGCGCGTGTTCGACCGGGGCGCGGTCAAGCCCGGCGAGTCCTATCATGCCGAGGTGCGCATGAAGCTGGACCTGTCGCAGCTGCCCAAGCCGTTCCAGATCAATGCGGTCAATACGCGCGAGTGGAACCTGGCTTCGGACTGGCGCCGCTTTACCTATACCGTGCCCACCGACCTGAACGCGCCACCGCCACCGCCGCCGCCTGCGCCCGTACCCGCGCCTGCGCTGCCGGCCTCGCCGGCCATGCCGGCATCGCCTCCGCTACCCGCGTCGGCGCCGGCCGCGGCAGCCGAAACGCGTGGCAGCCCGTTCGCCCAGACCGTGTCGACCGCACTCTCGCCGTTCGCGCTGGTGCAGACTGTCCCCGGCCAGCCATGAACAGCAGCAGTCTCTGGGACAGCCGGTTTCGCCGCGTGCTTTACCGGGTGGTGGTCGGGATCATCGTGTTCCTGGCGCTGGTGCTGGTGGGCCTGCTGGCCGGCGCTTCGGCCAACACCGAATTTTTCGACCGCTACTTCACGCTGCTGTTCAAGATCAACCTGGTCGTCGGCGCGCTGCTGGTGATCACGGTCGGCGCGCTGGCGTTGACGCTGTGGCTGCGCTATCGCCGCGGCAAGTTCGGCACGCGCCTGATGACCAAGCTCGCCGTGTTCTTCGGCGTGGTGGGCGTGCTGCCCGGCGTGCTGATCTACCTGGTGTCGCTGCAGTTCGTTTCGCGCAGCATCGAATCATGGTTCGACGTGCGCGTGGAAACCGCGCTCGAAGCGGGCCTGAACCTGGGACGCTCGACCATCGACAGCGCCCTGGCCGATCTGCAGGGCAAGGCGCGCCTGATGGCCGACCAGCTGAGCGGGCCGTCCGGCATGGCCACCTCGCTGCAGCTCAATCGCCTGCGCGAGCAATACGGCATACAGGAAGCCGCGATCTTCACCGGCAGCGGCCGCGTGCTGGCCACGGCTTCCAGCAGCTATGCCACGCTGGTCCCCGACCTGCCGTCGGGCGTGCTGGCCGAGCAGGCGCGCCTGGCAGGCGGCTACGCCGCGGTGGAAGGGGGGTCGGATCCGTCCGTGGATGGCAACAGCACCGAGCGCATCGACAGCAGCCACCTGTACCGGCTGCGCGTGATCATTCCGCTCGGCGCCGCGCCTGCCGGCGATACCGGCACGGCCACGGCCGCCGCCAGCGCCCCGCGCGCCGCCGCGCCGAAGACGCGCTGGGCCGGCTCCGGCCTTTCGGTGGAGCGCCGGCCCGAGGATTCGCCGTCGAGCGGGTTCGGGCTGGTGGGCGACACCGTGCGTGAAGAGCGTTACCTGCAGGTCGTGCATCCCGTGCCGGCCGTGCTCGCGCGCAATGCGGATGAAGTGCAGCGCGCCTACCAGGAGTACCAGGAAAAGGCGCTGGGCCGCACCGGCCTGCGCAAGATGTACATCGGCACGCTGACGCTCACGCTGTTCCTCGCGGTGTTCATCGCGGTGATGCTCGCGCTGCTGCTCGGCGGCCAGCTCGCGCGTCCGCTGCTGATGCTGGTGCAGGGAACCAAGGAAGTGGCCGAAGGCGACCTCTCGCCCAAGCGCGAACTGAAGAGCCGCGATGAACTCGGCATGCTCACGCAGCAGTTCAACCAGATGACGCGACAGCTTGCCGAAGCGCGCCTGGCGGTCGAGGAAAACCGCAGCGCGCTCGAGCAATCGAAGGCCTACCTGGAAAGCGTGCTGCAGAACCTCACCGCCGGCGTGCTGGTGTTTGACCGGCGCTTCGTGCTGATCACCGCCAACCCCGGCGCCGAGCGCATCTTCCGCCAGCCGTTCGGCGCCGTGCTGGGGCTGCCGATGGAACATATTCCCGGCATGGGTCCGTTCGGCGAGATCGTGCGCCAGGCCTTTTCCGACCAGAGCACGCGCGAAGTGCTCGGTGGCGCCGAGCACTGGCAGAAGCAGATCGAACTGCCGCAAGGCCATGAAGAGCAGCCGCTGACGCTGCTGGTGCGCGGTGCGCGCCTGCCCGGCGGCGAACGCGACGAGCCCGGCTACGTGGTCGTGTTCGACGACATCTCCGACGTGATTTCGGTCCAGCGGTCGGTGGCCTGGGGCGAAGTCGCGCGGCGCCTTGCGCATGAGATCAAGAACCCGCTCACGCCGATCCAGCTGTCTGCGGAACGCCTGCAGATGAAGCTCTCGCCAAAGCTTGAGGACAAAGATGCCGAGGTCCTCAAGCGCGGCGCGGCTACGATCGTTAACCAGGTGGCGGCGATGAAGCGCATGGTCGACGACTTCCGTGACTATGCGCGCACGCCACCGGCGGTGCTGCAGTCACTGCAGATCAACGCACTGGTATCCGAGGTGTTGCACCTGTATGGCATCGACGACCACACCGTGCACGAGCATCCGGTGATCCATGCGACGCTGGACCCGGGCCTTCCCGAGATCAAGGGAGATCCGACGCAACTGCGCCAGGTGATACACAACCTGTTGCAGAACTCGCAGGATGCCGCGGCCGAGAACGTCGCGGCCGGTAGGGCGGCGCCCCATATCGCTCTACACACCGAGACTGTAGAATATAAAGATTCTGCCGGCGAAAACCGTCAGGCAGTCAAGCTAACCATTGCGGACAATGGTCCCGGCTTCGCACCGCGTATCCTGAGCCGTGCGTTCGAGCCTTATGTGACCACCAAAGCCAAGGGCACGGGCCTCGGCCTGGCGATGGTAAAGAAGATCATTGACGAACACGGCGCGCGCATTGAACTGCGCAATCGAATGGACGGTGCCGAGATCGTCGGTGCACAGATCTCGATCCTGTTCGTTAAACTGGCATAGTCAACTTGGCGGTCCGTCACGGAGCGCTACGGTGGGGTTAAGAGGGGAAGTATGGCAACGATCCTCGTAGTCGATGACGAAATGGGTATTCGGGAACTGCTCTCGGAAATCCTGAGTGACGAAGGCCATGTGGTCGAGGTCGCCGAGAACGCGCAGCAGGCACGCGAGTACCGGGCGGGCACGACCCCTGATCTCGTACTGCTCGATATCTGGATGCCGGATACCGATGGCGTGACGCTGCTCAAGGAGTGGTCCGCGCAAGGCCAGCTGACAATGCCCGTGATCATGATGTCGGGCCATGCCACCATCGACACCGCGGTCGAGGCCACCAAGATCGGCGCACTGAATTTCCTGGAAAAGCCGATCGCGCTGCAGAAGCTGCTGTCGGCGGTCGAGCAGGGCCTGGCCCGTGGCATCGAACGCCCGCGCACGACGACTGCTGCGACACCCGCACCCTCGGCGCCTGCCGTGGACGCTGCCCTGGCGCCTGCAGCCGCCGAGGCCGGCAGTGAAGCCGCGCCAAATGGCAGCAACGCGGCCCGCCCGCCTGAAGCCGAGATGCATTTTTCGTTCGACATGCCGCTGCGCGAGGCGCGCGACCTGTTCGAGCGTGCCTACTTCGAGTACCACCTGGTGCGCGAACACGGCAGCATGACCCGCGTGGCCGAGAAGACCGGCCTGGAGCGCACGCACCTGTACCGCAAGCTCAAGCAGCTCGGCGTGGAACTGGGCCGCAACAAGCAGGAACCCGCGGAGCAGTGATGCAATGAACGCTTGACGGGCACAAGATCCGTTGCTATAGTTTCGCTTCTTTGGCCCGGTAGCTCAGTCGGTAGAGCAGAGGATTGAAAATCCTTGTGTCGGCGGTTCGATTCCGTCCCAGGCCACCAGAACATCAAAAGCCCGACTCATCGAGTCGGGCTTTTTGTTTTGGCGCCGCCGTTCCGCACGCCGCTATCCGCCCAGCGATACAAACCAGATCTAAAAAGATTTGACTTGGCTGTCGTTAGACATATCTCTACGATTGCCTGATGCCGAAGACGTATCGGACTCGCGCACACAGAATGCGCGGCCGGCTCAGGCTGTTTCTATTTGGGGGTCAATATGGATACGCTGTCCGAGGCAGGCATCGGCTGGCCGCAGGAAACCGAAGCCGCCGAACGCGGCATCTGGAAGAGCACCATGGCCGCGGCCAGCCACGCGCTGGGCGCGGCAAGGAATGTGCAGCAGGCCATGGCGCAGACCCTGAAGCTGCAGCAGAAGATCCGCGCATTGCGCGATGAACTGCACCACGCCGAGGCCGAGCGCGATGTCTACCGCGAGCTTCACGCGCGTACGGTGGACGAACTTCACCAGGCTGTCGACCGGAGCCCCGCCGAAACCAAGCGGCTGCGCGCCGAAGCCGACGCCCTGCAGATCCGTCACCGTGCCTACAAGCTGCTCGTGCAGCATTACATGCGCATTGGCACGCCCATCGATCCGACGGTGTTCGCCGAACAGCGCAGCCGCGTGCAGCAGCACATCCTGTTCCAGCGCCGCCGCGGCATCCCGGTCGCAAAGATCGGCGTAGAGGATATCGCCTTCCTGTTGCGCTGAGCGCGTCGCGCCTGGGCTTCGGCCACACCGCGGCCTGATTCCATACCTGCGGTCTGTTCACAAGATCGCGCGCGCGCATTGACGCCCATCGCCGCCGGCGGAAAACTTCGCGTTCCGGCGGACCCATGCCTGGGCGCCGGTTTTGTTCCCGATCGAGGCGTCGTCTCAGGCGACGTTGCGCATCCCGCTGCTACGCTGCTGTCGTCCTCTCTTTCGGCCTGATGTCCTGTTCCGTGCAGGACATGCCTGCACCCCGGCCACACATGCCCCAGCCCCTGAAGACCTTGCGCCGCGCCAAGCGGTCGCTCAGCATGACCTGTTCCCTGATGACCGCCGCCGCGGGGGCGCAGCAGTGAGTACGCTTTCGCGCCGGCTGGCGGCAGAGGGACTGGGTACGGCACTGCTGATCGCCGTGGTGGTGGGTTCAGGCATCCGCGCCGAGCGGCTGGCCGGTGGCAATGTCGGCCTGGCGCTGCTGTGCAATGCGCTGGCCACCGGTGCGGGGCTCATGGCGCTGCTGGTCGCGCTGGGACCGGTGTCCGGCGGGCATTTCAACCCGGTGGTGAGCCTGTCGGGGCTGGTCCAGGGCACGCTCTCGCCGCGCACCGCGCTGGCCTACGTGCTGGCGCAGGTCGGCGGCGGCATTGCCGGTGTGATGGCCGCGCATGCGATGTTCGGCGAACCGGTGCTGGCGTGGTCGGCCCAGAGCCGCACGGGCCTGCCGATGTGGTGGAGCGAGTTCGTGGCGACGTTCGGGCTGGTCGGGGTCGGCATCGGCACGCTGCGCAGCCGTCCGGGCCTGGCGCCGTTTGTCGTGGCCGGCTATATCACCGCCGGCTACTGGTTCACGTCATCGACGTCGTTCGCCAACCCGGCGCTGACGATTGCGTGCGCGATGACCAATACTTTCACCGGCATCCGTCCCGTCGATGTGCCAGGCTTCGTGATCGCGCAGATTGCCGGCGGACTGAGCGCTACGCTGCTGTTCCACTGGCTGTACCGCAAGCCGGCCACAGCGGTACAGGCCGCGCCCGCGGCGCACTGGCACCAGGCCAGCGCTGGCGCGACTACCAGCGCCGATTGAGCTGCACGCCAAAGATCGAGCCGCTGTTCTGCGTGGCCCAGGCCTCGGCCGGGGCCGTGAAGGCGAGGCCATCGACATCGGTGGCGCGGCTGTAGGTGTAGAACGCGCGCAGGTTCGCATTGCCGGCGGACTTGCCCAGCGTCAGCGTCGGCGCGACGGTCAGCGCGGTGCGCTGTCCGCTGGCGCCGAAGCCGGACGAGATCTGGTCCCGCGCCACCTCGAAGACCAGCTTGAACTGGTCGCTGGCGACATAGGCCGGGCGGATCCGCGTGGCCGCCCACTGCAGCGTACCGACAGGCGAGCGGTCGAACTGCATGCTCGATTCGACCGAACCGCCAAGACCCGACTTCCCTTTCCACTCCAGCGATTCCGCGACCCGCACGCGCGACAGCGACTCCCCCATGCCCGTGTAGCCCGCCATGGCACTGCGCGCTCCGGAGCCGAACTGCAGCCCGACCCGGTTGGTACCGGCGAGCACGCCTTTCTGCTCATGCATCGCCGACGCCCACCAGGCACTGCCCGAGTCCGCCACCACGGATTGTGCTTCGACGCGCGTGAAGCCCAACTGCACCGAACCATGCGGATTGGTCGCGATGGGCGCCGTGCGCAGCGAGTGGTAGCTCGGCAGGTTCTGCCCGTTCTGGTCATTGCGGGCGGTGTACTGGTAGCTCAGGCCGATATCGCCGAGCACGCGCGCATTGTCCACGCCGAAGCGCATGGCAGCGGAATTGGGGGGCAGCAGGCCGGACGACATCAGCAACGGATCGCTGTCGCGGCGGCCAGCCCACATGGTGGCGCCGTCCAGCACCGACAGGCCGTTCACGGCCGTGTAGAACTGCGGCACCAGCGCGTAGGGATCGACCGCCGCGGGCCGGCCGTTGACGGAAGTGGCATCCGTGCCGCGGGCCTGTGCGATCAGCATGACCTGGGCGCCCCCGTCGAGGTCGAGCACCGACTCGCGGATCTTGACCTCGCCCGCGCTGCGGCAGGCCAGGCCGTGGCCGATGCCCGTGGACAACGCGCCGCCGGCACAGGCGCGCATGGTGGCGTCGCGCTCTTCAGCGGCGGCACGGCCGCTGTAGCTGAGGCGCCAGACGGAATCGACCGCGGCGTCGTCGGCCGGGAGCTGCGAGCGCAGTACCGGCGGTGCGTCTGACGGCGTGGCATCGCTGTTGTCACCTTGCGCAGGCGGTTCGGGCAGGAAGTGGCCAAGCTTTGCGGGGAACAGCACCACGGGCGCAGGGGGCGGGGCGGCGGAATCGGGCGGGCCGACGAAGTCATCCTCGGACGGCGTGGTGGCCTGTGCCACCTGTGCATCTGCCGAAGCGGGCGCAGCGGGCGGCTCCGCAGCCTTGGGCGGCGCTTGCTCGCCGGCAATCAAGGCAGCGAGCGGATCATCGGCCGGCGTGGCCATGGCCAGCACGCGCGGAGCCGGTTGCGCTGCCTGGATCCGTGGCGGAGCCAGCGACTGGAGGTCCTGCGGCGTCTGCGCGCACGCCGTCATCCCCCAGGCAGCCAGTACGGCAACACTCAGGCGGCGGCGGGGAAAGCGACGGCAGGAAGCGGCAAGGAATTCGGACAGCATGCAACGAACGGACCGGTACGGCAGACCCGGTGTGGGGGTCTTTTTTTAACAGCCGCACGATTTGACCGCAAGCCGGGTTACAAAATCCCACTACGTTGTCCTAATCACAATACGAAAAGCGCAGGGCGCATGGCACGGCTTCGGACGCGATGTTCCGATTGCGAAGCCGCCTTCCAGATTAGCGAAAACCCGGACTTGCGCAGGGCTCCGTGCCGAAAAAGGCACCGCTATAATCGGTGGTCTTGTCTTTCGGGTAAGACAGCTCCGGCCTGTTACGAACGGGTGTCTCAAGGCGGTTGGATATCGTCCCGCGGGTTCTCGTCCGCAACACGCACCGCGTGCGCCCACGGCACCATCCCGGCCAAGGGCCCGTCACGGTCGGTGCAAGGCGCGATGACACGATCGGCGCCCAGGCCCGCATCCGCACCAATATCTATAAAAGAGGAGAAGTCAATGCAGCGTCGTTCCTTCCTGTTGAAAGCGTCGGCAGTGGCCGCAACCGGGGCACTTGCCGCATGCGGCAAGGATGAAAAGGCCGCAGCACCGGCCGCAGGCGCCCCTGCCGCCCCGGCCGTCGTCGGCAGCAATCCTGCCGTGGAATGGCGCCTGGCATCGAGCTTCCCCAAGTCGCTGGACACCATCTTCGGCGGCTCCGAGCTGCTGGCCACCCGCGTCAAGGAGCTGACCGACGGCAAGTTCAACATCAAGGTCTTCGCCGCCGGTGAAGTCGTACCAGGCCTGCAGGTGCTGGACGCGGTGCAGAACAACACCGTGCAGATCGGCCATACCGCCGGCTACTACTACTTCGGCAAGAACCCCACGCTGTGCTTTGACACCACCGTCCCGTTCGGCCTGACCGCGCGCCAGCAGAATGCCTGGATGCTGCAAGGCAACGGCATGAAGCTGATGCGCGAGTTCTTCAAGGAATACAACGTCGTCAACTTCCTGGGCGGCAACACCAATGCGCAGATGGGCGGCTGGTTCCGCAAGGAAATCAAGACCGTGGCCGACCTGCAGGGCCTGAAGTACCGCATTGCCGGGTTTGCCGGCGTGGTGCTGTCGCGCCTGGGCGTGGTGCCGCAGCAGATCGCCGGCGGCGACATCTACCCGGCGCTGGAAAAGGGCACTATCGATGCAGCCGAGTGGGTGGGCCCGTACGATGACGAGAAGCTCGGCTTCTACAAGGTGGCGCCGTACTACTACTACCCGGGCTGGTGGGAAGGCAGCGCGCAGTTGTCGTTCTACGCCTCGGCCAGCGAGTTCGAGAAGCTGCCGGCGCTGTACAAGCGCGCGCTGGAAACCGCCACGATCGAGGCGCACACCACGATGATGGCCAAGTACGACACGGTCAACCCGCAGGCGCTGGCCCGCTTGCTGGAAAACGGCGTGAAGCTGCGCCCGTTCTCCAAGGAAATCATGGAGGCCTGTTTCAAGGCGACGCAGGAAGCCTACGCCGACGAAACCGCGAAGAACCCGTCGTTCAAGAAGATCTACGACGACTGGCGCGTGTTCCGCAACAACGAGGCAGCCTGGTTCAACGTGGCCGAGCAAGCATTCGCGCAGTTCAGCTACTCCCGCAAGCTGTAAGGACGCGACGCGGGGGCAGACCCGTCCCCGTCAGCGCAAACCCCGTGTTCCTGTGAAGGCACGGGGTTTTTTGTTTTGGGCGAATGCAATGCCGGAGCCTGCCGCGCTTCGGCAACAAAACACCCCCGCCGGTAGAATCGCGCGCAGCATCTATCGGAACTCTCCATGCGACTCGGCATCCTTTACGCACTCCTGGCCTACACCATCTGGGGGCTGCTCCCGCTCTACATCAAGTCGCTGCCCGGCATCGCGCCGGCCGAAATCCTGCTGCACCGGATGGTCTGGTCGCTGGTGTTCCTGGCGGCTATCCTGGCCGTCAGGCGCCAGTGGGCCTGGCTTGGCAAGGTGGTCACGGACCGGCGCCTGATCCTCGCCTTCGCCGCAAGCGCCGCGCTGCTGTGCGGCAACTGGTTCCTCTATATCTGGGCCGTGTCGGCCAACCGCGTGGTCGATGCCAGCCTGGGCTATTTCATCAACCCGCTGTTCAGCGTGCTGCTCGGCGTGATGTTCCTGCATGAACGTCTGCGGCCGGGGCAATGGTTGTCGATCGCGGTGGCGGCAGGCGGGGTGGCCTGGCTGACGATCGCTTCCGGCCAGCTGCCGTGGATTGCCCTGGCACTGGCGGCGACCTTCGGCGGCTACGGGCTCCTGCGCAAGACGGGCGCCCTGGGGGCGCTTGAAGGCCTGTCGCTCGAGACGCTGCTGCTGTTCCCGCTGGCCGCCGCGGCGCTGGCCTACCTGTTCGCCACCGGCCAGGACAGCTTCCGGCACGCAGCACCAGGTACGCAATTCTTGCTGCTGATGGCAGGTCCGGTCACCGCGGTGCCGCTGCTGTTCTTTGCCGCCGGAGCCCGGCGTATCCCGCTGTCCCTGCTGGGCCTGCTGCAGTACACCGGCCCGACGCTGCAGCTGCTGCTCGGCGTCTGGCTATGGCATGAGCCGTTTCCGCCGCAGAAGCAGATGGGTTATGCGCTGATCTGGATATCGCTGGTGATGTATGCGGCGGAAGGACTGTGGGCGGGCACCCGGCAAAAGTCCAATTCCATGAACGTGAAAGATGAACCAGCAAATCAATGATCATCTTTCATTCATTGCATTGATGAAATACAAGGCTGGATCGTACCATTTCGGTCTGAATCCATCGATACGACAAATGACGTGGTAACCATCAACGACATCATCATAAATAGCTTCGATGGATGGAGAGGTTCCACCATCCCTTCACCGCATGTCCGCCAACCCGCCTCCGTCCAGAGAACCTGCCGTCCAGCGCAAGATCATCCATTGCGACTGTGACTGCTTCTACGCGTCGGTCGAAATGCGCGACGACCCGTCGCTGCGTGGGCGCCCCATGGCGGTTGGCGGTGCCGCTGACCGGCGCGGCGTGATTGCCACCTGCAACTACGAGGCACGCGCATTCGGCGTGCGCTCGGCCATGTCGTCGGCGCAGGCACTGCGGCGTTGTCCCGACCTGCTGATCGTGCGCCCGGCCATGGACAAGTACCGCGAGGTCTCGCGCCGGATCTTCGCCATCTACCGCGAGTACACGGCCCTGGTCGAACCGCTTTCGCTGGACGAGGCCTATCTCGATGTGAGCGCGTGTGCGCACCACGGCGGCAGCGCCACGCGCATCGCCGAGGAAATCCGGCGGCGCGTGCGCGAGGAGGTGGGCGTCACGGTATCGGCAGGGGTCGGGCCGAACAAATTCGTGGCCAAGATCGCGAGCGACTGGAACAAGCCCGACGGGCTCTTCGTGGTACGGCCGCTGGCAGTGGACGCCTTTATCGCCGAACTGCCGGTCGGACGCATCCATGGCGTGGGTGCGGTCACCGCGGCCAAGCTCAAGCGCCTGGGCGCCGAGACCTGCGGCGATCTGCGCGACTGGCCGGCGGAGCGGCTGCATCGCGAGTTCGGACGCTTCGGCGCGCGGCTCTATGACCTGTGCCGCGGCATCGACCACCGCACGGTATCGCCCGAGCGCGAACGCAAGTCGATCAGCGTCGAGGAGACCTATGCCGACGACCTGCCCGACCTGCAGGCCTGCCTGGCGGAACTGGAGCCCCTGATCGCCATGCTCGAAGCCCGCATTGCCCGGGCGCAGGCGCACGACACCATCGACAAGCTCACCGTGAAGCTGCGCTTCGCGGACTTCCGCCAGACTACAGTGGAATGCCGCGGCCACGCGCCGGATCGCGATACCTACGCCCGCCTGCTGGCCGAGGGCCATGCACGGCGCGGCTTGCCGGTACGGTTACTGGGCGTCGGCGTGGGCACGAGCGATCGCGATACGTCGCAGCTCGAACTGTTTCCCTGAGCATATCTACGCAACCAATCAACACACTATAAATATTAAAAATCTGATTCGTCACGCGAATAATCTACTGCAGATTGTTCCGCATGATCAGCAGCCAGGGCATATGCGAGTTGGTCACGCCATCGAGCAGACCCGAATCGCCCAGTTCGATCTCCTCCATCGATACGGATTGCTGGACGTTGCCGCCAATGGCCTTCACCAGCCGCGCGGCGCGATCCACGGAGACCACGATGTCGCAATGCATAGGCGTCGTGCCAAAGCCGATCTCGGCGATGTCATCGAGGTACCTGTCCCGCCCGCGTGGCGCGCAGATGATGTCGCCGGTGCGCGGCAGCGCAGGAACGGGTTCAATGCGGAAGGCGGGCCGGGGCAGGATGCCGTCGCGCGCGTCCGCGACATACATCGAATGTGACTGGCCGGTCAGGAACTGGCGGTCGTCGAGTCCGGCCTTGCGCAGGACCCACGAAATGAACACCGCCGACCATGCCCAGGATGGCCGCGTGACCTGCCGGCAATCTGGCGCCTGGCCGACGATGCCCCAGTAGCGCCGCGCCATCTGGCAGCCCAGCGGCGTGGCTTCCATGCCGGTGCCATCCGGAAAGGAAACACAGCCGGCCCCGGCACTGTCCTGGTCCGCATCCTGGTCGGCGGAACCCTGGGCCGGTAGGCTGTCCGTGTCGGCCTGCGCTTCAAGCGGTGGTGGCGCGGGCAGCGGACTGAACGTCACGCACGCGGTATCGTCGCGGCCCAGCCGCACAGTCTGCGAGCCCCAGCGCCGCCATTCCTGCATGGCGATTTCGACGATGCGTTCGCGCGCCGTCGCGCCCGGCGTGGTGACGGGCTGTTCCAGGTCGGGCAGGGGAGTGGCTTGCGGGCGCGCGGGTTCGCTTACCGTGCTGCAGCCAGCGAGCAGTGCCAGCGCGAGGGCCGCACCGAGAACCCAACCCCGCGCCTGTGGAGAAACCTGTGGAATCCGCTGTGGAAAGCGCTGTGAATAACGCTGTGGAAAGGTGCCCTGGTCCGATCGGGGAAGCATATGGCCCCCAATGTTGCGCCGTCCATGCCGCGGCCTTGATCAACCGTGCCTGAACGGCTGTTTGCGGGTCTTGCCGGCCAGCCGCTGGACGGGCCGGGCCCGGGTACACAGGCCTTTGCAGAAGTCTCCTGCCGGCACTGTGGATAACGTTTCCCCGCCCGGCGCGCACCTGCGCCCTTGGGCGACACGGTGGCGGCATGGCGGGAACATGCAAAGCCGGGGGTGCGCAGTGGCCCGCCGGACTTTCCGGGCTTACTGGTTGACGGCGTCCTTGAACTTCTGGCCAGCCTTGAACTTCACCGTCTTGGCTGCTTCCACCTTGATTTCTTCGCCGGTGCGCGGGTTACGGGCCATGCGCTCGCCGCGCTCGCCCTTGCTGAACGTGCCAAAGCCGACCAGGCTCAGCGTATCGCCCTTGGCAACGGCGTCCATGATGGCCGACAGGGTCACGTTCAGTGCCTGCTCGGCCTTTGCCTTGGTCAGACCGTCCACACCGGCTGCGATAGCGTCGATCAGTTCGGTTTTCGTCATGCTTCACTCCGTATCGAGTTGATAAAACACAGACGTCCAGGCACGGAAGGCCGCTAGCGGACCGGACCGGCAAAGACGTCGCGGGCCACATGATACCGTGCCGGACAAGGCGCACTGGACGAGATTGTTACGAGAAGCTATCCGGAAAGCCGCTTCTGGCCGTGACTTTGCTGACCCTCAGCCCCTCTATCCATGGTAAAGCGGCGCTCTATGTGCGGTTTACGCTGCTCTGCCCTGTTGAGGCGCCTCGGCGCCCTTTAAGCGCGTATACGCGCCTGGCAGCCATACGACCTTCCGTTGGGTACCGGAGTGCCCTGAGCAGGCTCCAAAGGCCTGTACGGCCCTTTCCCAAGGCTTGCGCCGGCATCCCGCATCACCCGAGGCGGCCTCGCTCCCTGCCTCCACTACCCACATGCACTATGTTGCAGGTCCCCACATGGGGTTTGCAGCGCTTTTTGCGTATACCTCGGTCGACGTATACGGCGGGTAGGCGCAGTCGACGTGGCAACTGGCCCCGGCGGCAGGTTTACGTCCTCGTTCCCGACCTCGGCTTTCAGGCCACGCGAGGGGTGGTCCGTTGGGTTTACATCTTTCTTTTCATGTATACAAATAGTGGTAGTAGGTAAACGGGGGCGTTTTCTGTGGATAAGCAGGTAAACATCAGGCGGATCAAAGGTTTACGTAAACGAAAACCACAGGGATGCAGTGTTGGCGGACGTGGATGACTTCCGGGTATACGGAAAACGCGCTCGCCGATGGCCAAACTTGTTCCAGTCGCGTCCCCATGCCAGCCCCAGGCAGCCCACATGCAATCCGGCTTCTTATCCACAGAAACGGGCGCCCTTATCCACATTCCCGGTGGTTGCGTATAAGGCTTTGGCGGCCTGATGCGACCCGCTTCCGGGTTGTGATTCGACGTATACGCGCCGTCGATGTCGGCCCGCGTATACGGTGCCCGGGCACGCCGGTATCATCCCGATCGCGTCGAGGGGATCGGCGCCTGCAATGCAACGGAAAGCGACCAGCACGGAAAGGCAAATGGCTGACAAGGCAAAGCGCAAGGACAGCGGCAAGGCAAGCAAGGCGGGCAAGTCGGCGAGTGACCGCATCGAGGTACGCCAGTCGGGGGTGCATGGCAAAGGCGTTTACGCGCTGGCGCCGATCGCCGAGGGCGAGCGCGTGATCGAATACAAGGGCGAGCACATTTCCTGGAAGAAGGCGCTGGAACGCCACCCGCACGACCCGACCGATCCCAACCACACGTTCTATTTCAGCCTGGACGACGGCAGCGTGATCGATGCCAAGTTCGGCGGCAACCGCGCGCGCTGGATCAACCACGCCTGCGCCCCGAACTGCGAGGCGCGCGAGAAGAAGGGCAAGGTGTTTATCCACGCGCTGCGCGATATCGCGGCCGGCGAGGAGCTCTTCTATGACTACGGGCTGGTGATCGAAGCCCGCTATACGAAGAAGCTGAAGAAGGAATTCGAGTGCCGCTGCGGCAATCCGGAATGCCGCGGCACCATGCTTGCGCCCAAGAACAGGAAGTCGGGTAGCAAGTAAGCCTGGCTCAAAGCCTGGCCGCGGCCTGAGCCGCTCGCGTCAGGCGGCCAGCCCGGCCGCTTCGCACGGGATCCGGATCACGAAGCGCATGGTCGGGCGCCGTTCAGGGCTCGCGGCCGGCTCGCGGGCAGTATCTGCCGCCGTGTCCGAGTTGCCGGCCGGCACATCCTCGATGCGGATGGTGCCGTGGTGCAGGCCGATGATTTCATGCACGATCGCGAGCCCCAGCCCGGCGCCAGCGGCCTGGGTCGCCGGCACCTGGTCGCCCTGGCGATCGCCACGGAAAAAGCGCTTGAAGACCTCTTCGCGCCGCTGGGGCGCGATGCCCGGGCCATTGTCTTCCACCATCACCACGGCCATGCCGCGATTGCCGAGCGCCTCGCCGCCCGCGCGTACCGTGATGCGGCCGCCCGGGGGCACGTATTTCACGGCGTTGTCGATCAGGTTGGACAGGGCTTCGCGCATCAGCAGCCGGTTGCCGCGCACCATGGCCGGCGAGCCGCCGGTAAAGGTCGGGCCTGGCAGGACCTCGAAGCCCAGGTCGAGGCGGCGCGCCAGCGCCTGGGGCACCCATTCCGCGCCGGTCTCGAAGGCCAGCGCAGCCAGGTCGAAATACTCCACCGGGCCCAGCCGCTCCAGCGACAGCCCGGGCTCTGCCCGCGCCAGCGACAGCAGCTGGTTGGACAGGCGTACCGCGCGGTCGGAGGCGGTTTGCAACTCGCGCAGCGCGTGGCGGGCGACTTCGAGCGAATCGGCTTCCATGGCACGGTCGGCGTGCAGCTTCACGGCGGTCAGCGGCGTGCGCAACTGGTGCGCGGCATCGGCAATGAATTTGCGCTGAGCGTCCAGCGCGTCCCGCAGGCGCGACAGCAGCGCATTCAGGCCGCGGATCAGCGGCGCCACTTCGGCCGGCACCTGGGTTTCGTCGAGCGCCGCGAGGGAGCGCGCGGTCTGGCGGTTCAGCTTGTCGGTCAGGATCTGCAGCGGCACCAGCTCTTCCTTGAGCACGTGCGAGAGGATCAGGCTGCCCACCAGCAGCAGCAGGATCAGCGGCACCGATACCGACAGCAGGATCTCGTTGGCCGCCGTTTCGCGGCGGTCCAGCAGTTCCGCCACTTCCACCACGATGGGGCCGCGCGTCGCCTTGCCGTCCTCGCTGGTGCCGAGTTCATCGGTTGCCGCGCTCGGCAGCATGATCGGCAGCCGCACCGCGCGGACCTGGCGGCCGCTGAACCAGGCATAGAACAGGCGTGCGTCGTGCAGCGTGGTCTGGCCGGTGCCGTAGCCGAGCCAGGTGTCCATGCCGCCGATCAGCCCGTCCGGGCCATGGATGCGCCAGTAGATGCGGTCGGTGCCTTCGGCCTCGACCAGCGTCTGCGCGATCATCGGGATGTCCTGCTCCAGCCGTGGCCCGGCAATGCGGATCTGCTGCGCGATGCTGTTCGCCACGCCATACAGCGCACGGTCGAATACCTGCGTGGTGTAGTGCGCGGCCAGCCAGTACGAGAGCGAGCCGCTCACCAGCACCAGCGCGAACAGCGGCGTGGCCAGGGCGCGCAACAAATGCACGCGCAGGCTGGCGTTGACCGCCACGCGCGGCGCCTGCGCCGTGCGGCGGGTCTGCGGCGGCGGCGACGGGGTGCCGGGTTCGGCAGCGGAACGGGAGATGCGGGATCGCGGCCACATGGCGCGGAAGCTTCAGTCAGCCGGCCGGCGCCGTCCCGGCCCGTGCCACGCGCGCGCGCTCATTGGCCGGCGCGGACCTGCAGCAGGTAGCCGAAGCCGCGCACCGTGACGATCTCGACGTCGCTTTCCTCGAGCTTCTTGCGCACGCGGTGCACATAGACCTCGATGGCGGTATCGCCGACGGTATCGCCGCCTTCGCCGGCCGGATGCGCGAAGGTCGCCAGGTGGTCCTGCAGCTGGGCCTTGCTGACCACGCGGCCCTGGCGCTGCAGCAGCAGTTCCAGCACCGCGAACTCGCGTGGCGACAGTTCCAGCGGCTTGCCGTCGATGAACATGCGGCGATCGTTCCCCGACAGGCGCAGGCGCCCCAGGCGCACATCACGGTCGGGCACGGCTTCGCCATGCTGGCTGCGGCGCAGCAGCACGCGCACGCGGGCTTCGAGTTCGGGCAGGGCAAACGGCTTGACGAGATAGTCGTCGGCGCCGGCGTTCAGGCCGGAGAGCTTGTCTTCGAGCTCGTCGCGGGCGGTCAGGATGATGACCGGCGTGGTGCGGTTGCGGGCGCGGTAGCGCGCCAGCAGCGTCATGCCGTCGATGCCGGGCAGGCCCAGGTCGAGGATGACCAGGTCGTGCTGCTCGCGCAGCAGGTGTTCGGTGGCGTAGACGCCGTCATGGACCACGCGCACCTGGTGGCCGGCGCGTGTCAGGCCGGCTTCGACGCCGCTGGCGATCTGGCGGTCGTCTTCGATCAGCAGGATTCGCATGGCGGCAATTCGGGCAGGACGTCGGGCATGGCTGGATCAGCCGGGAAGGAAGACAGGATGCGGCAGGCGCGGCGTGGCGCACACGCGAAACCGCGATCCGCAGATTGTACAGGCCACGGCGCAGGTCTTCCTTTCGGTTTGCCTTCAGTACCGCCGGTGCGCGCTTTACGCCACCTGCAGCGAGGCGGCCGCACGCTCGATGAAACGGGCCAGGTCGATGTCGCGCTGGGTCAGGCCGTTGGCGTCGTGCGTGGACAAGGTGATGTCGACGCGGTTGTAGACGTTGAACCACTCGGGATGGTGGTCGGCTTTCTCCGCCTGGATGGCGACGCGCGTCATGAACGCAAACGCGGCGTTGAAATCGGAAAACGTGAAGCGCTTATGGATGGCGTCGCGGTTGTCGACGTCGGTCCAGCCGGGCAGATCGGCGAGCAGGGTGGTGCGCGCCTGGGGCGAAAGGGGTGTCATGTTGGGCTCGATCAGTTGAAAGAAAAAGCCGGCCCGCCCTGGCGGGCTTGCCGGCATTGTTTCACAAAGCAGAAAACCGTGCGGTTAGCCGACTGCGGTCAAATATCGTCGCTGTCGCCCCAGCCTTCGCGGGTGCCGGCATGAATCACCTGGTCGCCCGCGGCCACATCGCCCGCGCCCAGCGTCGGCAGGTCGCGCAGTTCCTGGTACAGCGGCGCGAAGTCCGGCCGGGTCGCGTCGAACAGCTGCTCGAAGTCGTCGATCACGAAGTAGGTCTTCTGGAAAGTGTCGATGCGGTAGCGCGTGCGCATGATGCGCCGCACGTCGAAGCCGATGCGGTTGGGGCTGGCCGAATCGAGGCTGTAGACCGACTCGCCCTGGCTGGACAGGATGCCGGCGCCATAGATGCGCAGGCCTTCGGGCGTGCGGATCAGGCCGAATTCCACCGTGTACCAGTACAGCCGCGCCAGCATGTCCAGCGCGCCCAGGCCGGCCGCCTTCAGGCCGCCCTTGCCGTAGGCTTCCATATAGTCGGCGAACACCGGGTTGATCAGCAGCGGCACATGGCCGAACACGTCGTGGAAGCAGTCCGGCTCCTGCAGGTAGTCAAGCTGCTCGGGCTTGCGCATCCACCAGCTGGCCGGGAAGCGGCGATTGGCCAGGTGATCGAAGAACACCTCGTCCGGCACCAGGCCCGGTACGGCGACCACCTGCCAGCCCGTGGCGCGCATCAGCGTCTCGTTGAGCTGGTCGAACTCGGGCACGCGGTCCTTTTCCATGCCCAGAGTCGCCAGGCCTTGCAGGAATTCGTTGCTGACGCGACCGCGCAGCATCGACGCCTGGCGCTCATAGAGTTTGCGCCAGATGGCGTGGTCGGTGCTGCTGTAGCGGTGCACCGGCTGCGCGATGGTGAAGTCCGGGCGCAGGGTCTGGCCGGACAGCAGGCCGGCGTCGAACTGCTCCCTGAGCTTGTCCGTCATGGTGCCCTGGAAGGCGCCGTCAAACTGGCCGGGGGCTTCTTGAACGGGGGCGCTGGCGATAGCGGACATCGAATTTGTCTCCTGGGTTTGGCGCGGTGCGCTGTGTGCGGTTTATCTGCGTAGTTTAGGCGTCCGTTGGTGAAATTAAGCCGCAAAATCGGATCTTATGGCGTTCATGGCGCGTATAATTCGCGTCAACAAGACGATTAACGCGGGAATTGCGTATGGTTTCCCTTGACCACTTCGACCTGGCGCTGCTCGCGGCCCTGCAGGCTGACGGGCGCTCCACCCACCAGCAGCTGGCAGAGCGGGTACACCTGTCGTCGAGCCAGGTAGGCCGGCGGCTGGCCCGGCTGGAAGCCGACGGTGTCATCACGGGTTATCGCGTGAGCCTGTCGACGCAGGCGCTGGGACTGGGCGTACTGGTCTTTATCAGCGTCAAGCTGGCGCACCACGGCGACACCATCACCGAACGCTTCAGCGAGGAAATCCTGCTGCTCGAGGAAGTGCAGGAGTGCTATTCCGTGGCCGGCGAGGCCGATTACCTGATTCGCGTGGTCGTGCCCGACCTGCCCACGCTGGCCGAATTCACCATGAAGCGCCTGATGCGGGTGCCGGGCGTGGAAAGCATCCGTTCCAACATCGTCCTCACCGCGCTCAAGAGCGAAGGCGCCTTGCCGCTGTCGCACCTGCGCTGAAACTTTTGTCGGCCGCGCTGCAGGTTTGCGTGCCGGCCTTGCACTCCCAAACGTCACATGTCACCCTCGCCGGGTGCTTTGACGGGAGGATCGCAGGATGATGGGAATCGTTGCCCGACGGGGTCGGGAACTTGGCCAGCACGCGTCGACAGGCCGTGTCGCGATGGCTGGCGTGCTGGCATGGCTGTCGGTGTCGGCCGCGTTCGCGGCGCAGGTCACGCGCTTCTCGCCAGAGGGAACGGTTCCGCAGGTGCGCCAGATCGCGATCCGCTTCGACGAGGCCATGGTGCCGATGGGCGACGTCAAGGCTGCTGCGCCGGCAGCCCTCTCCTGTACCGGCGCGGCCACGGCCGGGCAGGGACGCTGGGTCGATGCCAGCAACTGGGTGTTCGACTTCGAGCACGACCTGCCGCCCGGTGTGCGGTGTTCCGTGCGAATGTCCGCCAGCCTGCGCAGCGTGGCCGGCAAGCCCTACGCGGGCAAGGCCGAGTACCGGTTCGAGACCGGCGGCCCCACGGTCGTGGCCAGCCGTCCGTCGGGCGGCGAGATCGAGGAGGACCAGGTCTTCGCGCTGCGCTTCAATGGCGCGGCCACCGCGGCCTCGGTGCGCGATCACGCGTGGTGCCAGGCGGAAGGCCTGGGCGAGCGCATCCCCGTGCGCCTGCTGGCCGGCAAGGAGCGCGACGCCGTGCTCGACGCCATCTACTGGAAGCGCCTGGCCAAGGACGCGCCCGACGCGATCCACCTGCTGGCCTGCCAGCAGCGGCTGCCGGCTGGCGCGCGCATGCAGCTGGTGCTTGGCGCGGGCATTGCCACGCCGTCGGGCATCGCCACGCGCGACGAGCGCCGCTTCGATTACACGGTGCGTGAACCATTCACCGCGAGCTTCAGCTGCGAACGCGAGCACGCGCAGTCGCCATGCACGCCACTGCGTCCGATGACGATCTCGTTCTCGGCGCCGATCGGGCGCAAGCTGGCCGAGCACGTGGTGCTGAAGATGCCGTCGGGCCCGCGCGCGCCGCAGTTCGATGCCGATCTCGCACCGGATGCCAGCGTCACGTCGCTTACCTTCGCTGCACCGTTTCCGGAGAAGGCCGATTTCACCATCGAGATCCCGCGTGACCTGAAGGACGACAGCGGCCGCACGTTGTCCAATGCCGACCTGTTCCCTCTCAAGGTGTCGACCGCCGCCATGCCGCCGCTGGCCAAGTTCGCCGCGGCGCCGTTCGGCGTGGTGGAGCGCTTCGGCGAACTGCCCAAGGGCAAGGCCCCGGCCGACTATCCGCCGCTGCTGCCGGTGACGCTGCGCAACGTCGAAGCCGACCTGCAGGTGCGCGGCGTGCAGGCGCAGGCGGGCACGGTGATGAAGCTCAAGGTCGATGACGATGGCGCCGTGCTGCGCTGGCTCGGCTTGGTGCGCCGCATGCACGAGACCAGCTGGACGCGCGCGGAACTCGACGCGGTGCTGGCCGGCCGATCGCCGTACGGCGTGAACAATCCGCGCAATGCGCCATCGATCGAAGCGCGTTCCGTGTCGCTGCTTGAACGCGCTGCGGGCGTGCAGAAGCTTTCGGTGCCAAAGCCTTCCGGCGATGCGCCGCGGCCGTTCGAGGTGGTCGGGATTCCTCTGCCGGAACCGGGCTTCCATGTGGTCGAAATCGCCTCGCCCATGCTCGGCGAAGCGCTGCTGGGCAAGCGCGCGCCCATGTATGTCCGCACGGCCGCGCAGGTCACCAACCTTGGCGTGCATTTCAAGCTGGCGCGTGGCGAAGGCGACGGGGCGATGAGCGGCCTGGCGTGGGTGACTGCGCTGGATGACGGCAAGCCCGTGCGCGACGCCGCTGTTGCCGTGCGTGACTGTTCCGGCAGGCTGCTCGGCGAAGGCCGCACCGATGCCGGCGGCATCGTGCGTTTCGCCAAGCTCGACGATGTGCGCGGCCGCAGCTGCGACGGCAATGGCCTGTCGGGTTATTTTGTTTCCGCGCGCATCGCGGCCACGCATCCGGAGGCGCGCGGCAAGGCGGACATGGCCTTCGTGATGTCCGACTGGAACCGCGGCATAGAGACCTGGCGCTTCAACGTGCCGACCGATGCGAGCGCCGCGCAGACGGTGCGCGCGCATACCGTGTTCGACCGCACGCTGCTGCGCGCCGGCGAAACGGTGTCGATGAAGCATTTCATCCGTGCCGAGACCGCACAGGGCTTTGCCTTGCCGCCCGCGAACCGCAAGCTGCCGCAGACGGTGGTGATCCGCCATGAAGGCAGCGGCCAGACCTACGAACTGCCGCTGCAGTGGCGCAATACGGCGACCGGCGGGCGCAGCGCCGAAAGCAGCTTCCAGGTGCCGCCCGCGGCCAGGCTCGGAGTCTACGGCGTCGAACTGCACACCGAAGCCAGTGGCGGCAATGACGCCGACGACAACCACGCGCGCACCTATGCCAGCGGCAGTTTCCGCGTGGAAGCGTTCCGGCTGCCGGTACTGACCGGCACGCTGCAAGCTACGGGTGGACAAGGCGGCAAGGGCGGCGCCCTGATGGCGCCGTCTGAAGTGCCGGTCGGTGTCGAAGTGCATTACGTATCCGGCGGCGCGGCCATTGGCCTGCCGGTGCGCGTGTCCGCGTTGCTGCGCGACAAGTGGGTCAGCTTCCCTGGTTACGACGAATACTCGTTCACGCCGCCGCGCGCCACGCGCGAGAACACCTCCGGCGACGAGGAGATGGATCAGGTCGACGAAGGCCAGGCTCGCGACGGCGGCCAGAAGCTGATCGCCGACAAGCTGGCGGTGACGCTCGACAAGAACGGCAATGGGACTGTCACGCTGCGCAAGATGCCGAAGACCGATGCGCCGCGCGACCTGGTGCTCGAAGCCGGCTTTGCCGACCCGAACGGCGAGATCCAGACGCTGCGCCAGACCGTGCCGGTATGGCCTGCCGCCGTGGTGGCGGGTATCCGCACCGATGGCTGGGTATCGGTAAAGCAGAAGCTGGCCGTGCACGGCCTGGTGCTCGACACGCAGGGCAAGCCGGTGGCCGATACGCCGGTGAAGTTCAACGCACGGGCACGCCTCACCACGTCGACGCGCAAGCGCGTGGTAGGCGGCTTCTACCGCTACGACAACCGCAGCGAGGGCCGCGACCTCGGCACGGTGTGCGAGACGCGTACCGACGCGCAGGGCCGCGCGCGCTGCGATATCACGCTCGACCAGGCGGGCCAGGTGGAGCTGGTGGCGATTGCACGGGACAAGGATGGCCGCAGCACGCAGGCGGCCTCGACGGTATGGGTCACGCGCCAGGGCGAGCTGTGGTTCGGCGGCGAGAACCATGACCGCATCGACGTGCTGCCCGAGAAGAAGCAGTACGCGCCCGGCGACACCGCCGTGTTCCAGGTGCGCATGCCGTTCCGCGAGGCCACGGCGCTGGTCGCGGTGGAGCGTGAAGGCGTGCTCCAGACGCAGGTGGTCGAACTCCATGGCAGCGATCCCACGGTACGCGTGAAGGTCAAGCCGGAGTGGGGCCCCAACGTCTACGTGTCGGTGATGACGATCCGCGGACGCCTGCGTGAAGTGCCGTGGTATTCGTTCTTCACGTGGGGCTGGCGCCAGCCGGGCGAATGGTGGCGTGCGTTCCGCAGCGAGGGCAAGGAGTACGCGGCGCCGACTGCACTGGTGGACCTGTCCAGGCCGGCCTTCCGGCTTGGCCTGGCGGAGATCCGCGTCGGCAACGAGGCGCACCGGCTCGATGTCACCGTGACGCCGGACAAGGCGTCCTATACCGTGCGCGGCAAGGCGTGTGTCGCGCTGCAGGTCAAGCTACCGGACGGCAAGCCCGCGGCCAATGGCGAGATCGCGCTGGCCGCGGTGGACCAGGCACTGCTGGAGCTGATGCCGAACAACAGCTGGGACTTGCTCGATGCCATGCTGCAGCGGCGCAGCTACGGCGTGGAGACCGCCACGGCGCAGATGGAAATCATCGGGCGCCGGCACTATGGGCGCAAGGCGGTTCCGGCCGGCGGCGGCGGCGGCAAGAGTCCGACGCGCGAACTGTTCGATACGCTGCTGCTGTGGAACCCGCGCGTGCAGCTCGATGCCGAGGGCAAGGCTACGGTGGAAGTGCCGCTCAATGATTCGCTGACCAGCTTCCGCATCGTCGCGGTGGCCGACCTTGGCGTGGGCCGCTTCGGTACCGGCAGCGCGACCATCGCGGCCACGCAGGACCTGCAGCTGATTTCCGGCCTGCCGCTGCTGGTGCGCGAGGACGACCGCTATCGCGCCATGTTCACGCTGCGCAATACAACAAAGCGGGCCATGACGGTGCAGGCCAGCGCACGCGCCGCGCTGGTCGACAATGCCAGCGCGCTGCCAGCGCAGACCGTGCAGATACCGGCTGGCGAGGCACGCGAGATCGGCTGGGACGTCACCGCGCCGGCGCTGCTCGCGTACTCGCGCAGCGGCACGATCCAGTGGGAAGTGCAGGCCGCCGAGCAAGGCGCGGGGGGCGCGGCGGACCGCATCAAGGTATCGCAGCAGATCGTGCCGGCGGAGCCGGTGACAGCGCAGCAGGCCACGCTGGCGCAACTGGCGCCGGGGCTGTCGGTGCCCGTGAAGGCGCCGCCGGATGCGCTCAAGGACCCGGCCGGCAAGCTGCGCGGCGGCCTGCAGGTGAACCTGCAGTCGTCGCTCGCGGGCGGCATGCCGGGCGTACGCGAGTGGTTCCTCAACTACCCGTTCAGTTGCCTGGAGCAGCGCGCGTCGAAGGCCATCGGCCTGGCTGACGGCACGGCCTGGGAAGCGCTGATGAATCAGTTGCCGTCTTACCTCGATGCGAATGGCCTGGCCTCGTACTTTCCGCTGCGCAGCGACAGCCAGAGCGGCAGCGTTGCCCTGACGGCCTATCTGCTGTCGGTCAGCGATGAAGCCGCGAAAGCGGGCCTGACGCTGCGCGTGCCTGACGAACAGCGCGCGCAGATGGAACGGGGCCTGACGGCGTTCGTCGAAGGCCGCATCCGTCCGGATGCGTGGAGTCCTTCGGCAGCCACGATGGATCTCGAAGTCCGCAAGCTGGCCGCGCTCGAAGCGCTGTCGCGCACGGGTCACGCGCAGGCGCGCATGCTCGGGTCGATCCAGATCCTGCCGGCGCAGTGGCCGACCTCGGCGCTGATCGACTGGACCCTGCTGCTGTCGCGCATGCAGGACATCCCGCAGCGCGAAGCGCGGCTGGCCGAAGCGCAGCAACTGCTGCGCGCGCGCCTGACGGTGCAGGGCACGCGGCTGGCGTTCTCGACCGAGCGCGGCGACGACTGGTGGTGGCTGATGGCCGGCGGCGACGTGAATGCGGCACGCCTGCTCGCGCTGGCCGCGGAACTGCCGGGCTGGAAGGACGATGCGCCGCAGCTTGCCACGGGATTGATCGGACGCCAGGTGCGCGGGGCATGGGGCACGACCAATGCCAATGCCTGGGGCATGCTGGCGATCGCGCGCTTTGCGCAGGCCTTCGAGAAGACGCCGGTGGCAGGCAGCACGCGCCTGTCGGTGAGCGGTGGCGGGGAAGGCGCGCGCAGCTTCGACTGGAGCCGCGCACAGCGCCGCGACGGCGTGGCGCAGGGTAGCGTCGACCTGCCGTGGCCGAGCGGGGAGGGCGGCGGCACGCTGCAGCTCGAACAGGCGGGCGCGGGGCATCCGTGGGCCACGGTGCGTGCCATGGCGGCGGTGCCGCTGCCGGGACCGCTTGCCGCCGGCTACCGCGTGCGCCGCACGGTGACGCCGGTGGAGCAGGCGGTGTCGGGCAAGTGGTCGCGTGGCGATACGTATCGCGTGAAGCTGGACATCGATGCGCAGGCCGACATGACGTGGGTGGTGGTCAGCGATCCGGTCCCGGCCGGCGCGACCATCCTCGGCAGCGGGCTGGGGCGCGATTCGGCCATCGCCACGCGCGGCGAGCGGCGCAAGGGGATGGCGTGGCCCGCTTACACGGAACGCACGCCACAGGCTTATCGCGAGTACTACGAGTACCTGCCCAAGGGCAGCAGCTCGGTCGAGTACACCGTGCGCCTGAACAACGCCGGCGACTTCGCGCTGCCGCCGACGCGCGTCGAAGCCATGTATGCGCCGGATGTGTTCGGCGCGGCGCCGAATGCGCGCCTGACCGTCGGAGCCCGCCCATGAGCTGGCTGGCGCTCATGATGCCGGCGCGCGTGCGCGAGTGGTGGCTGGCCGGCACCCTGGCGGGCGTGGTCTATGGTGCGCTGCTGGTGCAGGTAGCGATGGAGTTGCCCGACGGCGCGCCGCTGACCGGCCAGATCGCACTCCAGCCCGCGTGGAAGATCGCGATGGCGCTGATGCTGGCGCGTGCCGCGTGGTTCCATCGCCCGTTAAAGGAGCGGCGCTGGCTGGTGATTGCGCTGGTGTGCTCCGCGATCGGGGATTTGCTGCTCGCGGTGCCGGCGCTGCGCAGTTCGTTCGTGGGCGGCCTCGGCGCGTTCCTGCTCGCGCATCTCGCCTATCTGCGGGTGCTGGTGCCGCTAGCGGGCGACTGGCGCGCGCACCGGCTGGTCGCGTGCGGCGCGATGATCGGTGTGGCCGGCACGATGCTGGGCCGCTTCTGGCCCAACCTGGGCACGCTGGCGGGGCCGGTCACGGTGTACGTCATCGTGTTGGCGGTGATGGTCTGCGCCGCGCTGGTGGCGAAGCTGCCGACGCCGTTCACCGCGCTGGGGGCACTGTGCTTCGCGGCGTCGGACATGATGATCGGCATTGCGCGCTTTCTGGTGCCGTTCGACAGTTTCCAGTTGGGCATCTGGTGGACGTATGCGGCCGCGCAGGTGCTGATCGTCGCGGGCATCGTCGGGAATCGCGGAGAAGTTAGGGCATGAAGTGGTTGACGGGTAGGCTCGCGGCGGTTCGTGTTTCACCGGTTTGCTCCGCTCGCCCACTTGCGGGAGAGGGGAGCAAACTAGTAGCCCGGCATGCATCGGCTTTCGTGTTTGCCGTGGCACTGACATGGATGGCACCGCCCGCCCAGGCACTCCCATCCTTCACCCAGGTCCGCGCCGACTGGCGCAGCACCGACGTCGTCGTCACCGATCGCAATGGCGAAACCATTGCGCGCCTGCGCGATGACTTCCGCGTGCGCCGCGGCGATTGGGTCACGCTCGCGGAAACCTCGCCCGCGCTGCGTACCGCTATCGTGCTGTCGGAAGACAAGCGCTTCTACGCGCACAGCGGCGTCGACTGGCAAGGCGTGGCCGCGGCGGCGTGGGCCAATCTCTGGAACACGCGCACGCGCGGCGCTTCCACGCTGACCATGCAGCTCGCGGGGCTGCTCGATGAAGACCTGCGCCGACCGGGCAGCGCGGGCGCGGGGCGCAGCGTCACGCAGAAGCTCGGGCAGGCCGCCGGCGCCGCGTCGCTGGAGCGTAGCTGGAGCAAGGACCAGATCCTGGAGGCGTACCTGAACCTGGTCCCGTTCCGCGGCGAACTGGTCGGCCTGTCGGCGATGTCGCAGGCGTTGTTCGGCAAGTTTCCGGAAGGGCTCGATGCGCGCGAATCGGCGCTCGCCGTGGCGCTCGTTCGCGCGCCCAATGCCAGGGCCGCGCAAGTCGCACGACGAGCGTGCGGCATCTTGCGCGAGATGCGCGTGCCGCGCGAATGCGAGGGGCTGGAGGGCTTCGCGCAACTGGCGCTGTTGCGCACGGGCAGTGTCGTGCAGCGCGGGTCGGCGGCATCGGCCATGCCGGGGCAAGTGGCACCGCACCTTGGTCGGATGCTGTTGAGCCAGGCGCGCGGGCAAGCGGGCCCGCATGCGTCCGTTGCGCCGTATCTTCGCTCGACGCTCGATGCAGGGCTGCAGCGGGTGGCGGTGGCAAGCCTGCAGCGGCATCTGCGCGAACTCGCCGGCCGGCACGTGGAAGACGGCGCGGTGGTGGTGATCGACAACGCGAGCGGCGACGTACTCGCATACGTCGGCTCGTCGGGCGAACTGTCCGGCGCGGCGCAGGTGGACCACGCGCAGGCGCTGCGCCAGGCCGGCTCGACGCTGAAGCCGTTCCTGTACGAGCAGGCGTTGGAAGAGCGCCGGCTGACGGCCGCCTCGCTGCTTGACGATCGTCCGGTCAATTTACCCGTGGGCGGCGGGCTGTACGTGCCGCAGAACTACGACCATCGCTACGCAGGCTGGGTGAGCACGCGCGCGGCGCTGGCAGCATCGCTGAACGTGCCCGCCGTGCGCACGCTGGTGATGGTGACCCCGCACCGCTTCCACAAGCGGCTGGTGGCGCTGGGGCTGCCCCTGACCGAGGCGGGCGACTACTACGGCTACAGCCTCGCGCTGGGCAGCGCGGACGTGTCGCTGCTGGCGCTGACCAATGCGTATCGGGCGCTCGCGAACGGCGGCCGCTACGGACCGGTACGCATGCGCGCCGGCGTGGCGTTGGCGCCTTCGACGGCGGTGATGTCGCCGGCGGCGACTTATGTGATCGGCGACATCCTGTCCGACCGGCATGCGCGTGCGCGCACCTTCGGTCTCGACAGCCCGCTGACCACGCGCTTCTGGACGGCGGTGAAGACCGGCACCAGCAAGGACATGCGCGACAACTGGTGCATTGGCTGGTCGCAGCGCTACACCGTGGGCGTGTGGGTCGGCAACGCCAGCGGGGCCAGCATGCACGATGTGTCAGGCGTCTCGGGCGCGGCGCCGGTATGGCATGACGTGATGGACGCGCTGCACCGTTCGCAGCCGAGCATGGCCCCCGGCGTGCCGGCGGGTGTCGAGCGTGTGGCACTGACCTTTTCCGATGACCTTGAACCCGCGCGCGAGGAAGTGTTCTTGGCAGGCACGGCGCTGACGCGCGTCAACGTCGGCACATCGTCGGCGCGCGCTGGCGCGCCGGCGATCGCAAACCCCGCCGACGGGACGATTTTTGCGCTCGATCCGGACATGCCGCCGTCCGCGCAGCGCGTGTGGTTCCACGCCGAAGGCGTGTCCGGCCAGACCGCGCGCACGGTGAGCTGGCGCATGGACGGCAAGCCGCTCGGGCGCGGTGGCGAAGTGGCGTGGCTGCCATGGCCGGGCCGCCATCAGGTGGAGCTGCTGGACGCGGCCGGCAAGGTGGTGCACCGCATCGGCATTGAAGTGCGCGGCGCCAGCGTGCGTGCGCCGGCCGCTTCAGCGGGACGCGGCGCCCGCTGAAACAGGCGCGCGCGCCTTGAGGAAATCGACGAAGGCACGCAGCTTCGGTGGCATCAGCGCGCGGCCAGGGTAGTAAAGGTAGAAGCCGTCGAATCGCGGCAGCCAGCGTTCCAGCACGGTGACGAGCCGGCCATCGTCGAGCGCTGCGCGGACGTGGTGGGGGAACTCGTAGATCAGCCCCGCGCCATCCAGCGCGGCCTGGTGCAGCAGCGTCTTGTCATTGGCGATCAGCGCCGCGTGCGTGTCCACGGTGAAGGTGCGGCCGTCTTCGATAAATTCCCACCGGTAGACGCTGCCATGCGGACCGAAGCGGTATTGCAGGCAGGCATGCGTGTGCAGGTCGGAGGGGGTCTGCGGGGTGCCGTGTTGCGCGAGATAGGCGGGGGCGGCTGCCACGACCATGCGCAGCGGGCCGGTGACAGGGATTGCCACCATGTCACGCTGCAGGGCCTCGCCCAGGCGCAGGCCGGCGTCGAAGCCTTCGGCGACCATGTCGGCAAAGCGGTCGTCGGTGACCACATCGACGCAAATGCCCGGGTACGCGCGCATGAAGGCCGCCAGCAGGGGCCGCAACACGATGACACCGGCGGTATTGGGCGTGGTCAGGCGCAGGGTGCCGACCGGGTTGTCGCGCTGCTGGCGCACGTCGTCGGTGGCCGCGCCGATTTCCTGCAGCGCGGGCTCGATGCGGGCGAGCAATGCCGCGCCCGCTTCCGTCAGCCCGACGCTGCGCGTGGTGCGCTGCAGGAGACGCACGCCAAGCCGCGCTTCAAGCTGGCGAATGGTCTGCGATACCGCAGACGGGCTGACCGCGAGCGCCGCGGCGGCGGCCGTGAAGCTGCCGTGGCGGGCCACGCGCACGAACGCCGCTAGTGCGGGCAGGGAATCAGCATCGATTGTGAAGTCAGGCTTCATGATGCATGCAGCGTAGCATGCTGGTTCCGTGGCCGTCGACTGTCCATACTTGCCTGCATTCGTCGCCGCGTGCGACGCCATCCATCAGGAGCCAGCATGACCGGAAACGCCACCTCGATTCCTTCACGCCGACTGGGCAACCACGGTCCCACGGTCTCGGCGATCGGCCTCGGCTGCATGGGCATGAGCGATTTCTATGGCGCGCACGACGATGCGGAGTCGATCCGCACCATCCGGCACGCGCTCGACCGCGGCATAACGCTGCTCGACACCGCCGACATCTACGGCCCGCACACCAATGAAGCACTGGTGGGACGCGCCATTGCCGGGCGACGCGACCAGGTCGTGCTGGCGACCAAGTTCGGCGTCGTGCGCGACCTCTCGCAGCCGGCGGCGCGCGGCGTCAACGGCCGGCCCGAGTATGTGCGCGCAAGCTGCGAGGCGAGCCTGAAGCGGCTCGGCGTCGACCACATCGACCTGTATTACCAGCACCGCATCGATCCGCAGGTGCCCATCGAGGAAACGGTGGGCGCCATGGCGGATCTCGTGAAGGCCGGCAAAGTCCGGTGGATCGGCCTGTCCGAGGCCGGTGCGCAGACCATCGAGCGCGCGCACAAGGTGCATCCGGTCTCCGCGCTGCAGAGCGAATATTCGCTGTGGACGCGTGACGTCGAGACCGACGGCATCCTGGCCACGTGCGAACGGCTGGGCATCGGCTTCGTGCCGTACAGCCCGCTCGGGCGCGGCTTCCTGACGGGAGCCATCCGCAGTCCGGACGATTTCGACGCGGAAGATTTCCGCCGGTCCAACCCGCGTTTCATGGGCCAGAACTTCGCGCGCAATCTTGCGCTGGTCGACAAGGTGCGCGCACTGGCCGCCGCCAAGGGCTGCACACCGGCGCAACTCGCGCTGGCCTGGGTGCTGGCGCGCGGCCAGCAGGTGGTGCCGATTCCCGGCACGCGCCGCATCGCCAATCTCGACGACAACCTGGGCGCGCTGGAGGTGCGGCTCGATACAAAGGAGCTCGCCGGGATCGATACCGTTTTCCCGGCCGGCGCAGCGGTGGGTACGCGCTATGCCGAGCATGTGATGCCGATGCTGGCGCGCTGATGGGGTGCGGGGCCTGCCGCATAATGGCGGGTCCTGAACCGTGCCCGCCGGAGTGCTGCATGTCACTGATTCCCCTCGATGCCGCGAGCACTGCGGCACGCCTGCCTTACCCCGAGCTGGCCGCAGCGATCGCCGACATGCTGGCCGAGCTGCGCGAGGGGACGGCCATGGCGCCGCCGCGCATCGCGCTGCCGGTGGGCGATGCGCGGGACGGGGAGGGCACGCTGCTGGTCATGCCGGCGCGCAACCGGCGCCTGGTGATGACCAAGAACATCACCGTGCATCCGGACAATCCGCGGCGCGGGTTGCCGAACATCCTGGGCGAAGTGGTGGTGGCCGATGCGCATACCGGCGCGCGCCTGGCGATGCTCGACGGCCCCACGGTCACCGGCCGGCGCACGGCGGCGGTGTCATTGCTGGCCGCGCAGCGCTTTGCTGCACGACCGGATGGCGAACTGCTCATCATCGGCGCGGGCGTGCAGGCGCTGACGCACCTGGAGGCCTTCATCGCCGGATTGCCGCTGTGCCGCGTCTGGCTGCATTCGCGTACGCGCGACAAGGCTGAGGCGCTAGCCGCGCATGCCGGCACGCTTGGCGTCGAGGCGGAGGTGGTCGATGACGTCGCCAGCGTGCTGCAGCGCGTGTCGATGGTGGTGACCGTGACATCGAGCCGCACCCCAGTGCTTCCCGATCTCGACAGCCGCTTGTGGCGCGACGACCAGTTCATTGCGGCGGTCGGCGCATTCCGTCCCGATATGTGCGAGCTGCCGCCGGCGCTGTGCCACGCGGCCTCGGCCAGCGGGCGGTTGCTCGCGGATACGCTGTTCGGCATCGAGGAGGAGGCCGGCGACCTGTTGCAGGCCGGTATCGACTGGGCCACGGTGCAGCCGTTCGAGACCGCGATCCTGCGGGCCGATGCCATCCGCGCGCGCGCCGGCAGCCCGCTGGTATTCAAGAGCGTGGGCTACGCGCTGTGGGACCTTGCGGCCTGCGTGCTGGCCAGCCGGCAGGACTGAGCGCTACTGCGCGGCCGCGGCCGCCAGCCACATCTGGAACAGTTCTCGCGCCGGCTCAAGGTAGGCGGCAATCGGTTCGCTGCATCCGCCTGCGTACCAGTGGCAGTAGCAGCCATGGAAGGTGGACACCATCAGCCGCGCCATCGTGGCCGGCATCGCCCGCTGCGGCTGCGTGAACGCATCAACCAGTCCCTGCACGTGACCTTCCCAGCCACGGTGGATTTCGGCACGCACGCTGGCCGGCAAGCTGCCCGAGAACAGCATGCCGAGCACCACGCCCTTGGCTTCCGGGTTGGCCGACAACGCTCGCGCGACCTCATCGAAGACACGATCCAGGCGTCGCGCCGGCGTTTCTCCGGCGCGTATCTCGGGCGCGATCTCCTGCCCGATCTCGCGGAACAGCGTGGTCGCGGCTTCCGCCAGCAGCATTTCCTTGCTGCCGAAGTGCCATAGCAGGCTGCTCTTGGCCACGCCCGCACTGACGGAAATCTGATCCAGCTTTACCTCGGCATAGCCGTGCGCGCGGATCAGGTCGCGCGTCACGGCGAGCACGCGTTGGCGCGTTTCAAGCCCGCGACGGTTCTTCTGTGCAGCGGGCGGGTAGGGTGGTGGGGGGAAAGCAGGCATGGGGGCGATCAAAAAGAACCGTTTATGCACATCCAGGGCGTGCTCGCGCGGAGCATCCCTGATTATTCGAATTTGACAGTGTGACGGCATCCGAACCAAACTTGTGAATTGTACTGAACGTTCAGAACAATGCGCCCCCGCTGGTGGACGGCAGTCCGGCTGCCGCCTGTTGCTTCCTCGGGCTCGCATGGAGCCAATCTCTCAAGGAGAACCGAATGCTTCACCGATATGCGGCGCTGGCCGCCGCTGCGCTGTGCCTGGCCGGCACGGCCGATGCCGCCGAAGGCCCCCAGCCGGCTACGCCGGCCACGGCGAAGGCCAACGCGGCCGTCCTGCAACAATTGCCGTTCGCCAACCGGCAGGATTTCGAGGATGCGCAGCGCGGTTTCCTCGGCACGCTGGACGGCAACGAGATCCGCGATGCGAAGGGCCGGGTGGTCTGGTCGCTCGGGACCTATGCCTTCCTGCGCGATGCCAAGGCGCCCGATACGGTCAACCCCAGCCTGTGGCGCCAGGCCCAGGTCAACCTGAACAACGGCCTGTTCCAGGTCACGGACCGCATCTACCAGGTGCGCGGGTTCGACATCTCGAACATGACCATCATCGAGGGCGACAGCGGGCTGATCATCATCGATCCGCTGACCTCGATGGAAACCGCGCACGCGGCGCTCGACCTGTACTACAAGCATCGCCCGAAGAAGCCGGTGGTGGCGGTGATCTATACCCATAGCCACGGCGACCACTTCGGCGGCGTCAAGGGCGTAACCACCGAGGAGGACGTCAAGGCCGGACGCGTCAAGGTGCTGGCGCCCGAGGGGTTCATGGAAGAGGCCGTCAGCGAGAACGTGTTCGCGGGTACGGCGATGGGCCGCAGGGCGCAGTACATGTACGGGTCCAACCTGCCGCGCTCGGCTACCGGCCATGTCGATTCGGGCCTGGGCAAGGCGGTGTCGCACGGCACCATCACGCTGATTGCGCCAACCGACCTGATCGCGAAGACCGGAGAGACGCGCACGATCGACGGCGTGAAGATCGAGTTCCTGATGGCGCCCGGCACCGAGGCCCCGGCCGAGATGCTGATGTACTTCCCGCAGTGGAAGGCGCTGTGCGCGGCCGAGGACGCCACCCATAACCTGCACAACCTGTACACCATCCGCGGCGCGCAGGTGCGCGACGCCAACCAGTGGTGGCGCGCGCTGGACGAGACCATCGACCGCTTCGGCGGCCGCACCGAGGTGATCTTCGCCCAGCACCACTGGCCCAAGTGGGGGCAGCAGAACATCGTCAGCTATCTCGGCAACCAGCGCGATGCCTACAAGTACATCCATGACCAGTCGCTGCGGCTGGCCAACCAGGGCTTCACACCGGCCGAGATCGGCGAGCGCGTGAAGCTGCCGCCGTCGCTGGCCAGCCAGTGGGACTTGCGCGACTACTACGGCACGGTCAACCACAACGCCAAGGCCGTCTACCAGCGCTACCTGGGCTGGTATGACGGCAACCCGGCCAATCTGTATCCGCTGCCGCCGGAAGAGGCTGCAAAGCACTATGTCGCGTTCATGGGCGGTGCCGACAAGGTGATCGAGCAGGCCAGGGCCTCCTACGCGCGCGGCGAGTACCGCTGGGTGGCCGAGGTCATGAAGCACGTGGTGTTCGCCGATCCGTCCAACCAGGCGGCGCGCAACCTGGAAGCCGACGCCCTGGAGCAGCTCGGCTACCAGACCGAATCGGCCACCTGGCGCAGCGCTTTCCTGAGTGGCGCGCAGGAACTGCGCAATGGCTTGCCGAAGGATCCGGGCGCGCGCACGGCCAATCCTGACGTGCTGCGCGCCATGACCGACACCATGTTCCTGGACTATCTGGCCATCCGCCTGAACGGCGAGCGCGCGGCCGGACAGAAGCTGGCCATCAACTGGGTCCAGCCCGATACCGGCAAGCGTTATGCGCTGACGGTGGAAAACGGCGTGTTCCGCTACAAGGCCGATGCCCGGCACGCTGTCCCGCAGGCGACGCTGAGCATCCCGCGCACGGCGCTGTTCGGCGTGCTGGCCGGGCAAACCACGCTGCCGGCCGAAGTGCAGGCCGGACGCGCCCGTGTCGACGGGGATGCCGGTGCGCTGCGTACCTGGATGGGCCTGATGGACAAGTTCGACAGCAACTTCGCCATCGTGACGCCCTGATGCCCCGACGCAGCGAACAGGCGCGTGCGGGCGTCGACACGGTGAAAATCGGGTCGGCGCCCGCATAAGACCCCTTGGATTCGAGGGTTTTTTCGCGCGGGGGCAGAAACGTTGCGTGAATGCTGCGGCGCCGCGGGCGAAAGTCAGCCTTGATGCGGTTTTTTAGTGGTTAACCCTTTATTTAGGGGAGAAATTCTACGAATCCGTATCGTCGATGAAACAGTCCCGCTGCCGCAGGCCGGATAATGCCCTTCGGTAGTAACCCGAATGAGGAGTAGAGGACTATGAAATCGACCTATAAGAAGATGCTGGCGGCAGGCGCTGTCATGGCGCTGGCAGGTACCGCACAGGCACAATCGGCTGGCAGCAACATCATCAGCCTGGGCTGGTTCCGCGTCATGCCGAACAGCTCGGCCGATCCGCTGACGGTGGACAGCATCAACGGCCGCCCGGTCGGCATGGTTCGCCCCAACACCGGAGCGGACATCGAGACCGCCGACACGGTTGGTCTTGCCTTCGCGCATTTCTTCACGGACAACATCTCGGCCGACTTCATTGCCGGCATTCCGCCCAAGCATGACGTCAAGGGCACCGGCGACTATGCCCAGTACGGCAAGCTTGGTTCGGTCCGGCAGTGGAGCCCTGCGTTGCTGGTGAAGTACCACTTCTTCGAGGCCAAGGCCAAGTTCCGTCCCTACGTCGGCCTCGGCGTGAACTACACGTGGTTCACCGACGAAACCATCAGCAACCAGGATTTCGTCAACCACGCCTTCGGCATCCCGGGCGCCAGGATGAGCGCCAGCGCCGACAGCTCGTGGAACCCGGTGTTCAATATCGGCGCCAACTACGCCATTAACGACAACTGGTTCGTCGGCCTGTCGGTGTCCTACGTGCCGGTGTCGACGCGGGCGACGTTCACCACGCAGGCAGCCGGGGTGACGATCGTGTCGCACACCAAGATCAAGATCGATCCGGTGGTCACGTTCCTGAGCGTGGGCTACAAGTTCTGACCGGCTTTGCGCCCCTCTCCCGCTCGCGGGAGAGGGGCGACAACATTCGCGGCGCCGCGATTCATGCGGCCGATTTCACCGGATAGCCGGCTTCCTCGATCGCCGCGCGCAAGGCCTGCGCGTCGGCGCCGCTTTCTACCTTTACCGACTGCGCCGGTACATCGGCCGACACGCGCGCCGCGGGATCGACGCCTTGCACGGCACGCGTAATCGCGCCGACGCAGTGGTTGCACGACATGCCTTCGACCTGGAACTGGATCATGGCTGAGACCTCCTGATTGACATGGACTGGCGGCACGATCGCCGCGACAGGCGTAGTGTGAACCTTCCCACCGTGGGAAGCGCAAGCAAAACCGGAAAGTGGGAAGACCGCCTTGACCTTCCTATCATGGTAAGGTCCATCATGCAGTCACTGAAACTGTGGATGAGCCAAGCGATGTCGAATGCCAGCCTTTCCCCTGCCCTGACGGGCAGCCAGGCGCCCGAGTGGCGGCTGCCGATCGACGGCATGACCTGCGCCTCATGCGTGCGGCGTGTCGAAAATGCGCTGGCCAAGGTGCCGGGCGTGCGGGACGTTGCCGTGAACCTGGCCACCGAGCAGGCCACTCTCCATGCGGACAGCGGCGCCGTGCTGCCGGCCGCGGCCAAGGCCATTGCCGATGCCGGCTATGAAGTGCCGCGCGAGATGGTGGAACTCGATATCTCGGACATGACTTGCGCCTCCTGCGTGGGGCGGGTCGAGCGCGCGCTGCGCGCAGTGCCTGGCGTACTCGACGCGCAGGTCAACCTGGCGACCGAGCGCGCCAGCGTGACGCTGCTGCGCGGCGCCGCCGATGCCGGCGCGCTTGCGGTCGCCGTGACGCGCGCCGGCTATGGCGCCACTCCCGTGACGGACTCACTGCCCGCCGCATCACCGGATGCCGCCAAACGCGAATTCTGGAGCGGCCCGTGGCCCGTGATCCTCTCCGCGGCGCTGTCCTTGCCGCTGGTGGCCCCGATGGTGCTGGAATGGTTCGGCGTGCACTGGATGCTGCCCGCCCGGGTGCAGTGGCTGCTCGCCACGCCGGTGCAGTTCGTATTCGGCTGGCGCTTCTACAAGGCCGGCTGGAAGGCCGTGCGTGCCGGCGCCGGCAATATGGACCTGCTGGTGGCGCTGGGCACGAGTGCGGCCTATGGCCTGTCGCTGTGGCTGATGTGGCGATCGCCGGGCGGCATGCCCCATCTGTATTTCGAAAGCGCTGCCGTGGTCATCACGCTGGTCCGGCTGGGCAAGTGGCTGGAGACGCGCGCCAAGCGCCAGACCGCCGACGCCATCCGCGCGCTCGCCGCGCTGCGGCCCGACACCGCCCGCGTGCGGCGCGGCGGGCAGGAAGTCACCGTGCCGCTGGGTTCGGTCCGCGTCGATGACGAGGTGGTGGTGCGCCCCGGCGAGCGCATTCCCGTCGATGCCGTGGTGATCGAAGGCACGAGCCACGCGGACGAGTCGATGCTGACCGGCGAAAGCCTGCCGGTGCCCAAGGGCCCCGGCGACAAGCTCACCGGCGGCGCCATCAACTTCGAAGGGCTGATGGTGGCGCGCACCGTGGCGGTGGGCGCCGAGACCGTGCTGGCCCGCATCATCCGCATGGTCGAGCACGCGCAGGCCGCCAAGGCGCCGATCCAGCGCCTGGTGGACCAGGTCAGCGCGGTATTCGTGCCCGTGGTGCTCGGCATTGCGCTGCTCACGCTGCTCGGCTGGGGCCTGTTCGCGGGCGATTGGGAAGCGGCGCTGCTCAATGCCGTGGCGGTGCTGGTGATCGCCTGCCCGTGTGCACTGGGGCTGGCCACGCCGACCGCGATCATGGCCGGCACCGGCGCCGGGGCTCGCGCGGGCATCCTGATCAAGGACGCCGAGGCGCTGGAGATTGCGCACCGCGTCAGCGTGGCGGCCTTCGACAAGACCGGCACGCTGACCGTGGGACGGCCCGAGGTCGTGGCCCTGCACGCTGCCGATGCGGATGATGCCGACGGCGCGCGACTGCTGGCACGGCTGGCCGCGCTGCAGGCCGGCAGCGAGCACCCGCTGGCGCGTGCGGTGCTGAACGCGGCGCAGGCACGCGGCATTGCCGCGCCGGTGGCCGCCGACGTGCAGGCGCTGCCGGGACGCGGCATTGCCGGCGTGGTCGACGGGCAGGCCCTGCAACTCGGCAGCGAACGGCTGCGCGAGGCGCTGGGCGCTGATGCGGGTACGCTGCAAGCCGTGGCCGAACGCCTGCGCGACGAGGGCCGCACGGTATCGTGGCTGGTCGAAACGCAGCCGCCGCGCGTGGCCGGGCTGGTCGCCTTCGGCGATGCCATCAAGCCAGGCGCGCCAGCGGCCATCGCGCGCTTGCGTGCGGCTGGCGTGCGCACGGTGATGCTGACCGGCGACAACCGCGGCGCCGCCGCGCGCGTGGCGCAGGCGCTGGGACTGGATGAAGTGCAGGCCGAGGTGCTGCCGCAAGACAAGGCTGCGCGCGTGCAAGCGCTGGGCCAGGACGGCGCGGTGGTGGCGATGGTCGGCGACGGCATCAATGATGCACCGGCGCTGGCCGCGGCCGATGTCGGCATTGCCATGTCGACCGGCACCGACGTGGCCATGCATGCCGCCGGCATCACGCTGATGCGCGGCGATCCCGCGCTGGTGGCCGATGCGCTGGCCGTGTCGCACCGCACCGTGCGCAAGATCCGCCAGAACCTGTTCTGGGCGTTCTTCTACAACGTGGTGGGCATTCCGCTGGCGGCGGCGGGCCTGCTCAATCCGGTGGTTGCCGGCGCGGCCATGGCGTTCTCCAGCGTGAGCGTGGTCAGCAACGCGCTGCTGCTGCGCCGCTGGCATCCCGGCGCCGGCGCTGGCCAACAGGAGGGCAAGGCATGAATATCGGGCAGGCCGCGGACGCGTCGGGCGTGTCCGCCAAGATGATCCGGCACTACGAGTCGATCGGCCTGGTCGATGCGCCGCCGCGCACCGAAGGCGGCTACCGCCGCTATGACGAGCGCGCCGTGCACACCTTGCGCTTCGTGCGGCGCGCCCGTAATCTCGGGTTCTCGCTCGACGAGATCCGCGGGCTGCTGTCGCTGTGGCATGACCGCCGGCGCGCCAGTGCCGATGTGAAGGCGATGACGCTGCGGCATGTGGCCGACCTGGAAAAGCGCATTGCCGAACTCGCCGCCATGCGCGATACGCTACGCACGCTGGCCGAGGCGTGCAGCGGCGATGGCCGGCCCGATTGCCCGATCCTTGCCGACTTCGCGCAGCCCGACGGCCAGGCGCATTGCCATGGCGCGTTCGGCGGTGCGGCGGAACCAGAACAATGATCTGAAGCGCAGTGCTTCGCTGCGGACGGGGCGTACCCGAAGGAGAGCCGCGGATGGACAAGCCCATGACGGAAGACGCCGTTCCTCCTGTGAAGGACGGGCAGTCTGCGCGCGCCCAGGCGCCGGATGCCGCCCCGGACCTGCGCTGCGTGGAAAGCCGGCAACGCATGCGCGATGGCACCGAACTGCTGCTGCGCACCTGGGAGCCGGACCCACGCAGCAACGCGGCACCACTCGGCTGCGTGCTGCTCGTGCACGGCCTGGCTGAACACAGCGGCCGCTACCAGCACGTTGCCGAGGTACTTTGCGGGCTGGGCCTGCGTGTGCGCGCCTATGACCAGCGCGGCCACGGCGCCAGCGGTGGTGCGCGCATGGTGGCCGAGCATCCGGACGTTTATCTCGATGACCTCGCGGAAATCCACGATGCAGCCATGCGCGCGTGGAACGAACTGCCGATCCTGCTCGGCCACAGCATGGGCGGCCTGGTGGCGGCGCGCTTCGCGACCGCCCGGGTACGACCGGTGCGGGCGCTGGTGCTTTCGTCGCCGGCCCTGGCATTGCGGCTGTCGCCGGCCATGCTGACTCTGCACCGCGTGCTGCTGACACTGGCGCCCCGGCTGCGCGTGCCGAACCCGATCGATGCGCGCATGCTGTCGCACGACCCGCAAGTGGTGGCGCGCTACCGTGCCGATCCGCTCGTGCAGACCACGATCACGGCGGGCGTGCTGGAGAGCTTTATCCGCGGCATGGCGCAGGCGCAAGCCGACGCCGCGCGGCTTGAAGCGCCCATGCTGATGCTGGTGGGCGGTGCGGACCGCATTGTCGATCCGGCAGGCAGCCGTATCTTCTTCGACCACGCGCCGGCCGACCTGCGCGATGAAGTGTGGTTCGACCACGGCTACCACGAGATCTTCAATGAAGCCGAGCCTTTGCGCGGGGAAGTGTTCGCGGTGCTGATGGACTGGCTGCGGCGGCGTCTGTTGGCGACGCAGGACTAGGCGCGGAAGACCGACTCGGCTACGCCGAATACGGCGCTTACGACAGGATCGTCGCGGCGGCTCGCCAGCGCGACCAGCGACAGTTCGGTCTGCACCGACATGCCTTCCACAACCACGAGACCGTGCGCATGCGATTCGCGCAGCGCAATGGAATCGCGCACGAGCGACAGGCCCACGCCGGAGCGCACGAGATCGAGCATCGACGCCTCCTGGTCAACGTGCGCGACCTTGTGCACGCCGGCGGCGTCCACGCCAGCCTCGGCAAAGCGTGCCGAAAGCAACCTGTGGTGCGCGGACTCGGGCGGCGTCCAGATCCATGGCAGTGTCGCCAACTGTGCCCACGAGCGCAGCGCCGTCCGTTCCTTCCAGCCCTTGGGCGCAACCACGTAGTACGAGAACGGCGTTAGCGCCAGCACATGGAAGCCGGCATCGGGCGGCTGCCCGAGATAGAAGCCGGCATCGAGCGCGCCGCTGCGTACCTGCTGTAGCACCCAGCCCGACATGCCGTGGCGCAACTCCGTGCCGATCTGCGGATGGCGTTCGACCAGCGTGCGCAGCATGACGCCAAGCCGCGTGAACTCGGGATCGAGGATAGTGCCGATGGCGAGCTTGCCGCGCACGGTGTGGTGCATCGCGTCGACCGTGTGATGCAGGTCGCCGACGCTGTCGAGGATGCGCTCGGCCAGCGGCAGCAGCGCCGCACCGTCCGCGGTCAGCGTGAGCCCGCCTGCGGTGCGTTCGAACACACGGATGCGCCACGCCGACTGCAGTGCCTTCAGCTGCAGGCTTACGGCGGGTTGCGTCAGGTGAAGCCGCAGGGCGGCGCGGGTGAGGTTGCCTTCGCGGGCGACGGCAACGAAGGCGCGCAGGTGATGGAGGTCCACGTTGGAGCGCAAAGGGGGCGAGCGAGTGTGCGGTGCAATATTTACAGCGGCTTATATTGCGATTGACGATAAATCATTGGACGGGCCCGCGCAACTGCGCCAACCTTGTGGCCACTGGAGCCCATAGCCTGGTCACGGGGCGCAAACGCTCCGGCCATCTTCACCCCACGCAAAGATGGAGCGATGCCGGTGGCAGGCCGTCACTGAACACCGGAACACCAGAACACAAGCGGAGACAAGACGACTCGTATGGAGACCTTCGACTACATCATCGTGGGCGCCGGCTCGGCCGGCTGCGTGCTGGCCAACCGCCTGACGCAGGACCCGGAGGTGAACGTGCTGCTGCTGGAAGCGGGCGGCAAGGACGATTACCACTGGATCCACATCCCGGTCGGCTATCTCTATTGCATCGGCAACCCGCGCACGGACTGGCTGTATCGCACGGTCGCGGAGAAGGGCCTCAACGGACGTTCGCTCGGCTATCCGCGCGGGCGCGTGCTGGGCGGTTCGTCTTCGATCAACGGCATGATCTACATGCGCGGCCAGCGCGAGGACTACGACGACTGGGCGCGCCTGACCGGCGACGACGGCTGGCGCTGGGACAACGTGCTGCCGCTGTTCAAGCGCAGCGAAGACCACCACCGCGGCCCGACCGAATTCCATGGCGCCGGCGGCGAATGGCGCGTGGAAGGGCAACGCCTGCATTGGGACATCCTGGAGCGGTTTATCGAGGCGGCGGAACAGGCCGGCATTCCGCGCACCGATGACTTCAACCGCGGCGACAACTTCGGCGTCGGCTACTTCGAAGTCAACCAGCGGCGCGGCATCCGCTGGAACACGGCGAAGGCCTTCCTGCGGCGCGCGGCGGATCGTCCGAACCTGACCATCGTCACCGGCGCGCAGGTCAGTGCGCTGACCTTCGAGGGGCGACGCTGTACCGGCGTGAACTATGTCGGCGGCGGCCAGCCGCACAGCGCGGGGGCGCGGCACGAAGTCATCCTGGCCGCGGGCGCGGTCAATACGCCGCAGCTGCTGGAACTGTCGGGCATCGGCCAGGGCGAGCGGCTGCAGGCGCTGGGCATCGAAGTCCGGCATGCCTTGCCGGGCGTGGGCGAGAACCTGCAGGACCATTTGCAGCTGCGCAGCGTGGTCAAGGTGAACGGCGTGCGCACGCTGAACACGCGCGCGGCGAGCTGGTGGGGCAAGCTGGGCATCGGGCTGCAGTACGCCTTCAACCAGAGCGGGCCGATGAGCATGGCGCCGTCGCAGCTCGGCGCGTTCGCGCGGTCCGATGCGTCGCAGGCACGGCCGAACCTGGAGTATCACGTGCAGCCGCTGTCGCTCGACAAGTTCGGCGAACCGCTGCACGCGTTCAACGCATTCACGGCCAGCGTCTGCAACCTGCGGCCGACTTCACGCGGCAGCGTACATATCGACAGTGCCGATTTCCGGCAGGCTCCGGTGATCGCCCCCAACTACCTTTCCACGGAGGAAGACCGGCGCGTGGCCGCCGATTCGCTGCGGCTGACGCGGCGCATCGTGGCGTCGCCGGCGCTGGCGCCCTACCGGCCGGAAGAGTGGCTGCCAGGGCCGGGCTTCGAGACCGACGAAGCGCTGGCGGAGGCGGCCGGCAACATCGGCACCACCATCTTCCATCCGGTCGGCACGTGCCGCATGGGCCGCGCGGACGATCCGCTTGCCGTCGTGGACCAGCGTCTGCGCGTGCTTGGCATCGACGGGCTGCGGGTCGTGGATGCGTCGGTGATGCCGTTGATCACGTCGGGCAATACGAATTCGCCGACCATCATGATCGCGGAGCGGGCCAGCGACATGCTGCGCGAGGACCGCCGGCGGCAGCTTGCGGCCTGAGCGCGTCGCGCGTTGCGACAAGAGGTGCAGAGCAGGGGCTCGAGCGCCGGATCGCCCGCAACCCCTTGTCGCAGCGCGTCAAAGACCTGACACATGGTTCATGTCTTATAGTGCAAACCCCGATGTTTTGCGATGCAACAGGCGCACACAATAGAATAAAGCGGTTGGTGCACCACCCAGCACATGGCGATGGGCACCCCCGGCAACAGCGGTAGTCGCACCGTATATAAAAATCACTAATGCGACCCAACGGCGAAACGCCGGGTTCGAACCGATTGTCAGTGGTGCCGGGCACAAGCCGGCAGTTCAGCAACAGGGCGGGCAGGAGACTATGAATTCACAGGAAACCATCCTGGAAACGCGAAACCTCACGAAGGAGTTCAAGGGTTTCACGGCGGTGAGCGACGTCAACCTGCGCGTGCGCCGCGGCTCGATCCATGCGCTGATCGGGCCCAACGGCGCCGGCAAGACCACCTGCTTCAACCTGCTCACCAAATTCCTGGAGCCGACCAAAGGCACCATCCTTTTCAACGGCATCGATATCACGCGCGAGAAACCCGCGCAGATCGCGCGCCGCGGCGTGATCCGCTCGTTCCAGATCTCGGCCGTGTTCCCGCACCTGACGGTGATGGAGAACGTGCGCATCGGCCTGCAGCGCCAGCTTGGCACCGCGTTCCAGTTCTGGCGCAGCGAGCGTTCGCTCGACGTGCTCAATGGCTGCGCCATGGAACTGCTCGAACAGGTCGGGCTGACCGAGGTCGCGCAGACCGTCACGGTGAACCTGCCGTACGGGCGCAAGCGCGCGCTGGAGATCGCCACCACGCTGGCGATGGAACCCGAGCTGATGCTGCTCGACGAGCCCACGCAAGGCATGGGCCACGAAGACGTGGACCGCGTCACGCAGCTGATCAAGAAGGTCTCGGAAGGACGCACCATCCTGATGGTCGAGCACAACATGAACGTGGTGTCGTCGATCGCCGACAAGATCACCGTGCTGCAGCGCGGTGCCATCCTGGCCGAAGGTCCGTATGCGGAAGTCTCGAATGACCCGCGCGTGATGGAAGCCTATATGGGCACGGCCGACGCCGAACTGCAAGGCGCGCACTGAGGAGGCCATCGACATGACGACATCCAACGTAGCCGCGCTCGAGATCAAGGACCTGCACGCCTGGTACGGCGAATCGCACATCCTGCATGGCGTGGATCTGACCGTGAATCGCGGCGAAGTGGTAACGCTGCTGGGCCGCAACGGCGCGGGCCGCACCACGACGCTGCGCGCGATCATGGGCCTGACGGGCACGCGCAAGGGCTCGATCAAGGTCAATGGCCATGAAACCATCGGCCTGCCGACGCACAAGATCGCGCACTACGGCATTGGCTACTGCCCCGAGGAGCGGGCGATTTTCTCCAGCTTGTCGTGCGAAGAGAACTTGCTGCTGCCCCCGCAATTGAAGGGGCAAGCGAATGGCGGAAGCGCGGGCATGAGCGAGGCCGAGATCTACGAGATGTTCCCCAACCTGAAGGAGCGCCGCCAGAGCCAGGGCACGCGCCTGTCGGGGGGCGAGCAGCAGATGCTCGCGGTCGGGCGCATCCTGCGTACCGGCGCGAACCTGCTGCTGCTCGACGAGATCTCGGAGGGCCTGGCGCCGGTGATCGTGCAGGCGCTCGCGCGCATGATCCTGATGCTCAAGAAGAAGGGCTACACGGTGGTGATGGTGGAACAGAACTTCCGCTTCGCCGCGCCGCTGGCCGACCGCTTCTATGTGATGGAGCACGGCAGCATCGTCGAGCGCTTCGCGGCCGGCGAGCTGCAGGCAAAGATGCCGGTGCTGAACGAATTGCTTGGGGTCTGATCGGCGCGTCCGTTGCACGGATCGCCGGATCGGCTGTTTGCGGGAACGGGTGGCGCGCGCCGCGCCAAAACACAGGAGACAACGCAATGAGGAAGACTCGGCTCGCTGCCGCGATGGCGGCAATCGTCATGGGTGCTGTTTCGTTCAACGCCGCCGCGCAGGTATCGGGCGACACCGTCAAGATCGGCTACATCACCGACATGTCCGGCCTGTATGCCGACATCGACGGCCCCGGCGGCCTCGAAGCGGTCAAGATGGCCATCGAGGACCATGGTGGCAAGGTGCTCGGGAAGCCGATCGAACTGGTCTCGGCCGATCACCAGAACAAGGCCGACATCGCGGCGTCGAAGGCGCGTGAATGGATGGACCAGCAAGGGCTGGACATGCTGCTCGGCGGCACCAACTCCGCGACCGGCCTGGCCATGAACAAGGTGGCGCAGGAAAAGAAGCGCGTGTATTTCAACGTGGGCGCGGGCACGGCCCGCCTGACCAACGAGGAATGCACGCCGTACACGGTGCACTACGCCTATGACACGGTGGCGCTGGCCAAGGGAACCGGCAGCGCGGTGGTCAAGCAGGGCGGCAAGAAGTGGTTCTTCCTGACTGCCGACTATGCCTTCGGCCACTCGCTCGAGAACGATACCGCTGCGGTGGTGAAGGCCAACGGCGGCACGGTGGTGGGTTCGGTGCGCCATCCGCTGTCGGCGTCGGACTTCTCGTCGTTCCTGCTGCAGGCGCAGGCCTCGAAGGCCGACATCCTCGGCCTGGCCAATGCGGGTGGCGACACCATCAACGCGATCAAGGCGGCCAAGGAATTCGGCATCACCAAGACCATGAAGATCGCCGGCCTGCTGATGTTCATCAATGACGTCCATTCGCTGGGCCTGAAGAACACCGAGGGCCTGCTGATGACCGACAGCTGGTACTGGGACATGAACGACGATACGCGCAAGTTCGCGAACCGCTTCTTCGGCAAGATGAAGAAGATGCCGAGCAGCCTGCAGGCCGCCGACTACTCCGCGATCAGCACGTACCTGAAGGCCGTGGAAGCCGCCAAGACCGACGATCCGGAAAAGGTCATGGCCGAGCTGAAGAAGATGAAGATCAGCGACTTCTACACCAAGAGCAGCTACATCCGCGCCGATGGCCGCAATATCCACGACATGTACCTGATGCAGGTGAAGACGCCGGCGGAATCGAAGAAGCCGTGGGACTACATGAAGGTCGTGACGACCATCCCGGGCGATCAGGCCTTCACGACGGTGGCCGAGTCGAAGTGCCCGCTGCTTAAGAAGTAAGAAGGTTGGCGGGCTCCGCAGCCAGCGAGAGCCCGCCGGTTTGCTCCTCTCCGTCGCACGCGGCGGAAGGGGAGATACAGCCAGCAACGGATGCCTATGGACATCTTCGGAATTCCCCTTCCCGCCATGCTGTCCCAGCTCCTGCTGGGCCTGGTCAATGGCGCCTTCTATGCGATGCTGAGCCTTGGCCTGGCGGTGATTTTCGGCCTGCTCAACGTCATCAACTTCGCGCACGGCGCGCTGTTCATGCTCGGCGCGGTGCTGGCCTGGATGGGCATGGAGTATGCCGGGCTCAACTACTGGGTCATGCTGGTCCTGTCCCCGCTGGTGGTCGCGGTGCTGGGCGTGGTCATCGAAAAGACCATGCTGCGCTGGATCTACAAGCTGGACCATATCTACGGCCTGCTGCTGACACTGGGCATCACGCTGGTGATCGAGGGCATCTTCCGCTCGATCTACGGCGTGTCGGGCCTGCCTTACCAGACGCCCGACGCCCTGCAGGGTGCCACGGACCTCGGCTTCATGATCCTGCCCAATTACCGGGCCTGGGTGGTGCTGGCTTCGCTGACGGTGTGCTTCGTCACCTGGTACGTGATCGAGAAGACCAAGCTTGGCGCCTACCTGCGCGCCGGCACCGAAAACCCCAAGATGGTGGAGGCCTTCGGCGTCAACGTGCCGCTGATGGTGACGCTGACCTACGGCTTCGGCGTGGCGCTGGCCGCGTTTGCGGGCGTGCTGGCGGCGCCGGTGATCCAGATCTCGCCGCTGATGGGGCAGAACCTGATCATCATCGTGTTCGCCGTGGTGGTGATCGGCGGCATGGGTTCGATCATGGGTTCGATCCTGACCGGCCTGGGGCTGGGCGTGATCGAAGGGCTGACCAAGGTGTTCTATCCTGAAGCATCGTCGACCGTGGTGTTCTTCATCATGGTGATCGTGCTGCTGCTGCGTCCGGCCGGACTGTTCGGGAGGGAGAAGTGATGCGTGCAGAATCGAGCGTGACGATCAAGGCCGGACAGGCCAGAGAGGGCCTGGGCGTGCAGAAGAAAGTGCTGTATGGATTGCTGCTGTTGGCGCTGGTGGCGGCGCCGATGGCCGGCGCCTATCCGGTGTTCGTGCTTAAGGTGCTGTGCTTTGCCCTGTTCGCGTGCGCGTTCAACCTGCTGATCGGCTATACCGGGCTGCTGTCGTTCGGCCATGCAGCGTTCTTCGGCGGCGCCGGCTATATCTCGGGCGAGGCCATGAAGCTGTGGGGCGTGACGCCCGAGATCGGACTGATCCTGGGCACCGCCGGCGGCGCACTGATCGGCTACGTGGTCGGTTCGCTGGCCATCCGCCGCCAGGGCATCTACTTCTCGATGATCACGCTGGCGCTCGCGCAGATGCTGTTCTTTATCTGCCTGCAGGCGCCGTTCACGGGCGGCGAGGACGGCCTGCAGGGCATCCCGCGCGGCAAGCTGTTCGGCGTGTTGTCGCTGGCGGACGACCTGACGTTGTACTACGTGGCGCTGGTGATCATCGTTGCGGCCTTTGCGCTGATCGTGCGTACCGTGCACTCGCCGTTCGGACAGATCCTGAAGGCGATCAAGGAGAACGAGCCGCGCGCGATCTCGCTTGGCTATGACGTCGACCGCTTCAAGCTGACGGCCTTTGTGCTGTCGGCGGCACTGTCCGGACTGGCCGGTTCGATCAAGGCGCTGGTGCTCGGCTTCGAGACTCTGACCGACGTGCACTGGTCGATGTCGGGTTCGGTGATCCTGATGACGCTGGTTGGCGGCCTGGGCACCTTGTCGGGCCCCATTGTCGGCGCCTTCGTGGTGGTGGCGCTGGAGAACAAGCTCGGCGACATCGGCGCCTTCCTGGCCTCGGTCACGGGCATTGACTGGTTCAACTCGCTGGGCGAGTCGGTGACCATGGTGATCGGCGCGATCTTCGTCATCTGCGTCCTGACCTTCCGCCGCGGCATCATGGGCGAGCTCAACGCGCTGTTCAGCCGCAAGCACGAGTGATGAACGGTCGACATGCCCGGAATTGGGGCTAGGGTTTGTTCTAGCTTGTTCCATCTGCACCGCTTCGTTACATTTCACACACGGTTTTCGCAGGTTAGATGGAGGCGGAAGCGAGGAGACGACAGGCGCGCACCCGGTGTCGGGTAGCAGCGTTATAAATAAAGGGCGTTGCCGGGTGATCCTCGGCAACGCTTTTTTCATTCCAGGGTGACTTTCGCTTCTCCTGCACCGTTTCCGGGCATTGATGCCGCCTTGGCATAACTGCGCTCCGGTCACATGCGACAATGCGGGCTTGCTTCAGAGCCGCCATGCCGTCCCAGCCCGTCCATCTTCCCAGTACCGAATCTTCCCCGCAGCACCAGGTACGCCTTGGCGTCAGTGCCGACGCGCCGGCGCTCGACGCCTGGCTGCAGGCCGCCTTGCCGTTGCCGGTGCCGGCCGCCCGCGCGCGGCGGCTGGCGCTGGAAGGGCTGCTCGCACAGTCCGGGCAGGGTGCATGCCTGCTGGCAATGCATGAATACGACATCGCTGCCTGTCTGCCCGTAGCGCTGATTCCCAGCCTCGAGTTCGGCGGCCTGGTGGCGTGCGCGACGGAGTGGTGGCCATCGGAGGCGGCGTCATCCGGTTCTGGCTGCCTCGCGGCCTGTCTGGCCACGCTGGCCGACTGGTGCCGCGCTCATGGCATCCGGCATCTCCTGCTGGCTCCCGGTCTGGCCGCAGATGTGCCAACGGGATTCGCGCGGCACCACAGCGGGCTCTGGCACCGCATGGTAGTGCCGGCGCCCAAGACGCTCGGCTGAGCGCCGGGCGCGCTGCTCGCCTTCTCAAATCCTCTCTTCTTTCTTGTTCCCTTTTTCCTGCAATCATGGAGTTCGCATTACTGGCGCTTGCCGCCTTTCTCGCCGGCCTGATCGACGCGGTGGCCGGTGGCGGTGGCCTGGTCCAGATTCCGGCGCTGTTTTCGGCCTTTCCCGGGATGGCGCCGGCCACGCTGCTGGGCACCAACAAGGTGGCTTCGGTCGCCGGCACGGCCAATGCGGCGATCCGCTACGGGCGCAGCGTGCGCATCTACTGGGCCGCAACGGCGCCGGCCGTGGTGGCGGCATTCCTGTTCTCGATGGCCGGCGCCTGGGCGCTGACCATGATTCCCGCCGAGCCGTTGCGCAAGGCGCTGCCGTTCGTGCTGGTGTCGCTGCTCGTCTATACCGTAGCGAAGAAGGATCTGGGCACCGAGCACGCGCCTTCGCTCAGCGGCACGCGCGAACGCGTGGCGGCGCTGCTGGCGGGTGCGGTGATTGGCTTCTATGACGGCGTGTTCGGGCCGGGCACGGGCAGCTTCCTGATGATCGTGTTCGTGCGCGTGTTCGGCTACGACTTCCTGCACGCCTCGGCGTCGACCAAGGTCGTGAACATGGCCACCAACCTGGCGGCGCTGCTGCTGCTGGCCAGCAAGGGCCATATCTGGTGGCAGCTCGGCCTGGTCATGGCCGTTGCGAATGTCGCCGGCAGTCAGGTGGGCAGCCGGCTGGCGCTGCGCCACGGCAGCGGCTTCGTGCGCAAGGTGTTCATCGTGGTGGTCAGCGCGCTGATCCTGAAGACGGCCTGGGACGCGTTTTTCCGCTGACGCCGCCTTCATGTGATGCGGGTTAATCCGGCTGGCCGCGAAAAATCGCTGTGTTAGACTCGATACGCATTCCCGACCGCACGGTCGGGGAATGGTTGCGGAATGGTTGCGAAATGGCCGTGGCATTTCCGGGGAAGTGGTGCGGACGGGAAAGAACGGAAGGAGTCATCTCCTTCCTGGCAGTACGCAGGTGCCAGCGATGTGCCTGTGGCGACCCGAGCGGTCGAAAAAGAACTGGAGGCATCCGGCGGCCGGGAGCCGTTCGGATGCCTTTCCGTTTTCAGGAACCGAAGGAGACAAGATGAACTTCAAGCGCGCCAGCCTGCTGGCCATCGCTGCCGCGGCCCTGGTTGCCGGCACGGCCAGCGCACAGGTCAAGGTCGGGGTCACGGTGTCGGCGACGGGTCCGGCGGCGTCGCTGGGCATCCCGGAAAAGAACACCTTCACGCTGATGCCCAAGGAAATCGCGGGCAAGAAGATCGAATACATCGTCCTGGACGACGCCTCCGACACCACCACGGCCGTCAAGAACACGCGCAAGCTGATCAGCGAGGACAAGGTCGACGTGGTGGTGGGTTCCACCGTCACGCCGAACTCGCTGGCGATGGTTGACATCGTGGCCGAGAACGAGACGCCGATGATCACCATGGCTGCCTCGGCCCGCATCATCGAACCCATGGATGCCAAGCGCGCCTGGGTCTTCAAGACGCCGCAGAATGACTCGCACATGGCCACGGCCATTGCCGAGCACATGACCAACAACAACGTGAAGACGGTGGCTTTCATCGGCTTCGCGGATGCCTATGGGGACAGCTGGGCGCAGGAGTTCGCCAAGGTGGCCGACATGCGCAAGCTCAAGGTGGTCGCCAACGAGCGCTTCGCGCGCACCGATACCTCGGTGACCGGCCAGGTCCTCAAGATGCTGGGCAGCAATCCCGATGCCGTGCTGATCGCTGGTTCGGGTACGCCCGCGGCGTTGCCGCAAAAGGCGCTCAAGGAGCGCGGCTACAAGGGCAAGATCTACCAGACCCACGGCGTGGCCAACCCCGACTTCCTGCGCGTATGCGGCAAGGACTGCGAAGGCACCTTCCTGCCCGCGGGCCCGCTGCTGGTGGCCGACCAGCTGCCTGACAGCAACCCCGTCAAGAAGCCGGCCATGACCTACAAGACCGCCTACGAAAAGGCCTTTGGCGGCCAGGTGTCGACCTTCGGCGGCCATGCGTGGGATGCGGGCCTGATCCTGCAGCATGCGATTCCCGAGGCGCTGAAGAAGGGCCAGCCGGGCACGAAGGAATTCCGCAAGGCGCTGCGCGATGCCATGGAGCAGACCAGGAACCTGCCGGTATCGCACGGCATCATGAACATGACCCCGACCGACCACCTCGGCTTCGACCAGCGCTCGCGCGTGATGGTGCAGATCGTCGACGGCAAGTGGAAGCTGCTGACGAAGTAAGCCGCTGGCAGTGGCTGGACGCGTAGAACCGGAAGGCGCATGGTGACCCCCATGCGCTTTCTTTTTTCGTGCTCGCCATCGTCTTAGGGTTGCCCTGTATTTCCGCAATAAGCAACCCGTTTACTATTCCGTAATCCCAGCGCACACAGTGCAATCCAGCGACTGTTCGCGCCCTGTCCGCCCCTTGGCTTGCAGGCAGGTCATTTCACAACACGGGGAGACAATGGACCTTTCGATTGCCGCCATCCTGGCGCAGGACGGCATCACCTCAGGCGCGATCTACGCGCTGCTGGCGCTGGCACTGGTGCTGGTGTTTTCGGTGACCCGCGTCATCTTTATCCCGCAAGGGGAATTCGTGGCCTATGGCGCGCTGACGCTGGCGGCCATGCAGGGCGGGCACGCGCCGCAGACGAGCTGGCTGCTGCTGGCCATGGGCGTGCTGACCTTCGTGTATGAAACCGTGACCGTGCTGCGCAGCGCGGAACTGCGTCGCACGTTTGGGCGCAGGCTCGGCGTGCTGGCCGGAAAGTATCTTGTGTTTCCTTTGGCCGTGCACCTGCTGGTGCAGCAATACGGTGCGCAGCCGTTGCCGATGCTGGCGCAGATTGCGCTGACGCTGCTGGTGATCATTCCGATGGGGCCGATGCTGTATCGCCTGGCCTACCAGCCGCTGGCCGAGGCCAGCACGCTGGTGCTGCTGATCGTCTCGGTCGGCGTGCATTTTGCGCTGGTGGGCCTTGGGCTGGTGATGTTCGGTGCCGAGGGTTCGCGCACCGAGGCCTTCTCCGATGCGCGCTTCGAGGTGGGCAGCCTCACGGTCTCGGGGCAAAGCTTGTGGGTCGTGGGCATGTCGGCGCTGCTGATCGGCGCGCTGTATTTCTATTTCGAGCGCACGTTGCAAGGCAAGGCGCTGCGCGCGACGGCGGTGAACCGGCTCGGCGCGCGGCTGGTCGGCATCGGCACGACGCAGGCGGGGCGGCTGTCGTTCACACTGGCCGCGGCCATGGGCGCGCTGTGCGGCATCCTGATCGCGCCCCTGACCACCGTGTACTACGAGTCGGGCTTCCTGGTGGGCCTGAAGGGCTTTGTCGGCGCGATCGTCGGCGGCCTGGTGAGCTACCCGATCGCAGCACTGGGTGCGCTGCTGGTCGGGCTGCTGGAATCGTATTCGTCCTTCTGGGCCAGCGCGTTCAAGGAGGTCATTGTCTTTACGCTGATCATTCCGGTGTTGCTGTGGCGCTCGCTGACGAGCAAGCACGTCGAAGAAGAGGAGTAAGCCATGACGATGCTGACTGACAAGCAAGCCGCCGTGGGCGGCGAACGCAGCGGCAACCGTGCCGGGCTGCAGCGCAACCGCGTGCTGACACTGCTGTTCATCGCGGCGCTGGCCTTGCTGCCGGTGCTGCCGACGCCGGAGTTCTGGATCACGCTGGGCAATTACATCGGGCTGTACAGCATCGTGGCGATCGGGCTCGTGCTGCTGACGGGCGTAGGCGGCATGACCTCGTTCGGGCAGGCGGCGTTCGTCGGGCTGGGGGCCTACAGCACCGCGTACCTGACCACGCAGTTCGGGCTGTCGCCGTGGTTCGGGCTGCTGGTGGGCCTGGTGATCACCATCGCGTGCGCCTACGTGATCGGCCTGATCACGATGCGCATGTCCGGACACTACCTGCCGCTCGCCACCATTGCGTGGTGCCTGTCGCTGTTTTTCCTGTTCGGCAACCTGGAGTTCCTGGGCAAGTACGACGGGCTCAACGGCATCCCGGTGCTGTCGTTGTTCGGCGTCGAACTGCAGTCGGGCCGTGCGATGTTCTACCTGATCTGGAGCGTGGTGCTGCTCGCCGTGCTGGCCGTGCAGAACCTGCTGAACTCGCGGCCGGGCCGCGCGATGCGCGCGCTCAAGGGCGGTGGCGTGATGGCCGAGGCGATGGGCGTCAACACCGCGTGGATGAAGGTCGTGGTGTTCGTGGTGGCGGCGGTGCTGGCGTGCATCTCGGGCTTCCTCTATGCGCACCTGCAGCGCGCGGTGAACCCGACGCCATTCGGCCTGAACTACGGTATCGAGTACCTGTTCATGGCGGTGGTCGGTGGCGTGGGCCACGTGTGGGGCGCGGTGCTTGGCGCGGGCCTGCTTACGATCCTGAAGGACACGTTGCAGGGCTTGCTGCCGAAGCTGCTCGGCGCGAATGGCAACTTCGAGATCATCGTGTTCGGCGTGCTGCTCGTGCTGCTGCTGCAACATGCGCGCGATGGCCTGTGGCCGTTCTTGCGCCGGCTGTTTCCGTCGGGGCCGCCGGTGCAGGCACCCGAAGCCGCCGATGCGCTGCCGGTCCGGCAGAAGCCCGAGGCCGGCGAACTGATCCTCGACGTGCGTGCCGCGCGCAAGCAGTTCGGCGGACTGGTGGCGGTGAACGACGTGAGCTTCCAGGTGCGGGCCGGAGAGATCGTCGGACTGATCGGCCCGAATGGTGCCGGCAAGTCGACCACGTTCAACCTGGTGACGGGCGTGCTGCCCGTGACGCGCGGCGAAGTCCGCTATCGCGGTGAAGTGATATCGGGCCTGCCTTCGCGCGAGATCGTGAAGCGCGGCATCGGCCGCACGTTCCAGCATGTGCACTTGCTGCCGGCCATGACCGTGCTTGAGAACGTGGCGATCGGCGCGCACCTGCGCGGCGACTTTCACGCGCAGGGCGGTGTATCCGCGGCGATGCTGCGCATGAACCACGCCGAGGAAGACAAGCTGCTGTTCGAGGCCCGGCGCCAGCTCGAGCGCGTGGGCCTGGCCGACTGCATGTACATGGAGGCGGGCAGTCTCGCGCTGGGGCAGCAGCGCATCCTGGAGATTGCGCGCGCATTGTGCTGCGATCCGGCCCTGCTGCTCCTCGACGAGCCCGCCGCCGGCCTGCGCTACAAGGAGAAGCAGGCGCTGGCCGAATTGCTGCGCAAGCTCAGGGCGGAAGGCATGAGCGTGCTGCTGGTGGAGCACGACATGGACTTCGTCATGAACCTGACCGACCGCCTGGTCGTGATGGAATTCGGCACGCGCATTGCCGAGGGCGTGCCCGAGGATGTGCAGAGGAACCCGGCCGTGCTCGAGGCCTATCTCGGTGGCGTGGAGTGATGGGTGAGTGATGGTGTGGACAAGGAACGCAAGATGAGCCCGATCCTCGAAGTGAAGGACCTCCACGTCCGCTACGGCAAGGTGGAAGCGGTGCACGGCGTGAGCCTGAAGGTAGAGGCCGGCAAGATCGTGACCGTGATCGGCCCCAATGGCGCCGGCAAGTCGACGACGCTGAACGCGATCATGGGCGCGCTGCCAGTCAGTGGCTCGGCCAGCGGCACGGTCAGCTATCTCGGACATGACATGGCCGGCATCCCGGTGGAAGGTCGCGTGGCACGCGGCATGTGCCTGGTGCCGGAGAAGCGCGAGCTGTTCGCGTCGATGACGGTGGAGGACAACCTGCAGCTCGGCGCCTTCCGCCGCAAGCGTGCCGGCGAGAAGAACTACCTCGACCAGATGGGCGTGGTCTACGACCTGTTTCCACGCCTGCGCGAGCGCGCGCGACAGGACGCCGGCACGCTGTCAGGCGGCGAGCGCCAGATGCTGGCCGTGGGCCGCGCACTCATGGCCAAGCCGCAGCTGCTGATGCTCGATGAACCCAGCCTCGGGTTGGCACCGCTGATCGTGAAGGAGATCTTCCACATCATCAGCAACCTGCGCCAGACCGGCGTGGCGACGCTGCTGATCGAGCAGAATGCGCGAGCGGCCCTGCAGGTCGCGGACTACGGCTATGTCATCGAGACGGGCGATATGGCGATGGAGGGGCCGGCGGCGGAGCTGGCCAGCAATCCGAAGGTGATCGAAACCTATCTGGGGCTGGCAAAAAAGGCAGCGTGAAGTGCGGAATTAGTGGAGCGATGAATAGAAGGCCCGCTTTGGCGGGTCTTTTCATTTGTTGCATGGATATAGAGGCCGTTCAAAAGCCTCCTTTGCAATAAATATGCGTCGAACGGATGGCGTATTTCAATTCAAGCGAACATAAATTCTTCGTGCTAATAGTTTGCCGTGGTGTAGATTAATCCAATTCTTGCTATGAATTGTTGGCCATCGGAACAAACTACAATCATTTATTTTGCGAATGATCATCCGGCGCGTACTCGGCAGCACCCTGCGCGGCAGTTTCGAGCAGCCATTCACGAAAGCACCGGAGGGCCGGATGATCGCGTCGCTCCCTTGGCGTGCAAAGGAAATAGCCACGCTGTAGCCGGATCGGAAGATCGAAGGGCGCTACCACCCGGCCGGCGGCCAGTTCATCGTGCAGCAGGCAGCGCTGCAGCACGGCGATGCCCATGTCGGCGCGCACCGCCTGGATAAGAATCGAGACCTGGTCGAACCCCGACGACAGCTTTGGCGCAGCACCGGGTACGCCCGCCGCCTCGAGCCAGTTCACCCAGTTGGCGGGAGCAGTCGTGTGGTAGAGCAGGGGCTCTTCCATGAGTTCGGCCGGCTCGCGCCACCGCCCGGCCGTGCGCCGCTGGCGCTCGCGGTCGGGGTGACAGATCGGCACCATTTCGCGCCCAACTACATAGTCCACCTGCAAGCCGGGCCATTTCCCGGGCTCGCCGGCGAGCAGCGCTGCATCGGGCGCGGAACCCGAGAAATCCTCGTCGCGGCGATACGGTACGAAATCGAGCCGTATGTCCGGATGCCGCTTGTGGAAATCGGGCAGGCGGGGTACCAGCCAGACACTTGCAAGCGTCGGAACCGCCGACAGGGTGAGGTGGTGGCTGCGATCGCCAGCACGCAGCGCCGCACTGGCGCTTTCGATGGCGGCGAGCGGATCGGCCACTGCCTCCAGCAACCGTTGCCCGGCGCCGGTCAGCGTGAGCCGATGTGCGTTGCGCTGGACTAGCGGCTGGCCGAAGTGTTCCTCAAGCCGGGCAATGGCCCGGCTCACCGCCCCTTGTGTCACGCACAGCGTCTCGGCGGCGCGCGTGAAGCTGCCCAGGCGCGCGGCGGCGACGAAGGCGTGCAACTCGGACATCGAAGGGGAATGCAACCGCATGGGCCAGGCCAGTGGAGAATGATCTTTGGTAATGCGAAGGTGCAATATAGTCGTTTGCCTGGGGTCGGTAAACGCCTGACACTCGGCGACTATTCATCACAAAAGAACAGGAGAAAGCCCAATGACCCGAGCCAGGCTATCGCGCCGCCAGCTGTTGCTGTCAGGCACTGCGGCTGCCGCCGCGCTGACCTTTACCGGCGGCGCGTTCGCGCAGGCCGCCTATCCCAACCGGCCCATCCGCCTGGTCGTGCCTTTTGCGGCCGGCGGCTCAACCGACCTGTCGGCGCGCCTGGTTGCCGAGTTCGCCGGGCGGGAGCTGGGCCAGCCCATCGTAGTCGAAAACAAGGGCGGGGCAGGGGGCTCGGTCGGCATGGAGCAGGTCGCCAAGTCAGACCCGGATGGCTACACCATCGGCATGGCGACGGTCAGCACGCACGGTTCCAACCCGGCGGTCTATCCGAAGCTGAAGTACGACCCGATCAAGGACTTTGCGCCCGTCACGAACGTGGTGGCGATTCCCAGCGTCTTCGCGGTGCACCCGAGCGTGCCGGCCAAGACCATGCAGGAGTTCATCGCGCTGGCCAAGGCCAACCCCGGCAAGTACACCTTCGCCTCGCCGGGCGCAGGCTCGCTGGGTCATGTGAATATCGAGAACTTCATGATGCTGGCCCACATCGAGCTGCTCCATGTGCCGTACAAGGGCGCCGGCCTGGCGCTCAACGATGCCGTGGCCGGACAGGTGAATGCCATTACCGACAACCTGTCGTCCACGCTGCCTCACGTGAAATCAGGCCGGCTGCGTGCGCTGGCCGTGCTTGGGGCGAGCCGCTCGCCGCAACTGCCGGGCGTACCCACCTATGCGGAGCTGGGCTACAAGGACATGGGGGAGGGCGGCTGGTTTGGCATCGTCGCCCCTGCGGGTACGCCGTCGACGGTGGTCATGCGCCTGAACCAGGCCATCCACAAGGCCATGCAGAACCCCGAGTTCCGGCGCAAGGTGGAAGAGTCGGGCGGCACGCTGGTGCCGACCACGCCTGACCAGTTCAAGGTGCAGATCCAGCAGGCCATGGCCCGGTATGCGCGCGTGGCCAAGACGGCAAACATCAAGCTGGATTGACGTATGAGCGAAGCTGTCAAAGCCATGGCCGGGGCGCCGTTCACGCTGGCGCTGCCCGAAGTGGATGCCTTGCCGCTGGTGTGCGATTCGCCGCATAGCGGCACGGTGTATCCGACGGACTTCGGCGCCGCGGTACCGGCCGGGCGCTTGCGCGGCGGCGAGGATACACACATCGATGCACTATGGGACAGCGTGCCTGCCGTCGGCGGCACGCTGCTCGCAGCGACCTTTCCCCGCGTCTACATTGACCCGAACCGGATGCTGGACGACATCGATCCGGAACTGCTGGATGGCCCCTGGCCTACGCCGCTGGCACCGGGGGAGAAGACCCGGCTGGGATTCGGGCTGATCTGGCGAAACATGGATGCCGCCACGCCGATCTATGACCGCAAGCTGTCCGTGGCCGAAGTGCAGGCGCGTATCGACGGCTATTACCGGCCGTACCATGCTGCCCTGTCTGCGGCAGTGGAGGGCGCCTACCGGCGCTTCGGTGGGGTCTGGCACCTGAACCTGCACTCCATGCCGAACAACGCCTATGAGCGGCTCCGGATCCAGAGCGCGCACCCGCTAGCGGATTTCGTGCTCGGGGATCGGGACGGCAGCACGTGCGAGCCGGGGCTGGTGGATCTGGTGGAGGGGGAATTGCGGGAGATGGGGTACACCGTCGCGCGCAATGACCCGTACAAGGGCGTGCAGCTGATCGCGCAGATCGGGCGCCCCGCTGAACGGCGTAATAGCCTCCAGATCGAGATCCGGCGTCCGCTTTATATGGATGAGCGGACCCGGGAGCGGAACGAGGGATTTGGTACGCTGCAGCGGGATCTCGCTTCGCTGACGCAGCGGGTTGCTGCTTACGTGAGGCAGCAGATCTGAGTTTGTTTCACGTGGAACACGTGGGCCGGACCTTTTTGGGTTCGGCCTTTTTGTTTGGCGGCAGGGTTGGGCGCCCATAAGCCTTCGCCCACTGTGTTCCACGTGAAACAGCCGTGTAATCTCCACGCCATGTTTCACGTGAAACACTGTAACCCTCAAAAAGCCGTGAGGCGATTGCCGCTATAATTCGACATCCCGATTGTTCCCGTCAGCCTCCCGGAGGAGGTGTCCCATGCTTTACCCAAAAGAATTCGATGTCATCGTCGTCGGTGGTGGTCACGCCGGCACGGAAGCTGCCCTGGCCGCTGCCCGGATGGGCTGCCAGACACTCCTGCTGACCCATAACATCGAAACGCTGGGGCAGATGAGCTGCAATCCGTCGATCGGCGGCATTGGCAAAGGTCATCTGGTCAAGGAAGTGGACGCGATGGGTGGCGCCATGGCCGCTGCAACGGACGAGTCGGGGATCCAGTTCCGCATTCTCAATTCCAGCAAGGGCCCGGCTGTACGGGCGACGCGTGCCCAGGCAGACCGCGTGCTGTACCGCAAGGCCATCCGCACCCGGCTGGAAAACCAGCCGAACCTGATGCTGTTCCAGCAGGCCGTGGACGACCTGCTGGTGGAAGGGGATCGGGTTGTCGGTGCGGTGACGCAAGTTGGCATCGCTTTCCGCGCCCGCGCGGTAGTGCTGACGGCCGGCACCTTCCTGGACGGCAAGATCCACGTGGGGCTGGATAACTATACGGGTGGTCGTGCAGGCGATCCCGCATCGGTATCGTTGTCGGCCCGGCTCAAGGAGCTGAAGCTGCCGCAGGGCCGCCTGAAGACCGGCACGCCGCCGCGTATCGACGGCCGCACTATCGATTTTTCGGTGATGGAAGAACAGCCGGGCGACCTCGACCCGGTGCCGGTGTTCTCGTTCCTGGGCCGCCCGGAGCACCATCCGCCGCAGCTTCCGTGCTGGATCAGCCACACTAATAGCCGTACCCACGACATCATCCGTGGTGGGCTCGACCGTTCGCCGATGTACACCGGCGTGATCGAAGGGGTAGGGCCGCGTTACTGCCCGAGCATCGAGGACAAGATCCATCGGTTTGCCAGCAAGGACAGCCACCAGATCTTCCTGGAACCGGAAGGCCTGACCACCAACGAGTTCTACCCGAACGGCATCTCCACAAGCCTGCCTTTCGACGTGCAGCTTGAGTTGGTGCATTCGATCCGTGGCCTGGAAAACGCGCACATCATGCGCCCCGGCTACGCCATCGAATACGACTACTTCGATCCGCGTGCGCTCAAGGCTTCGCTGGAAAGCAAGGCGATCGGGGGGCTGTTTTTTGCCGGACAGATCAATGGGACGACCGGCTATGAAGAGGCCGCCGCGCAGGGCCTGCTCGCGGGCATCAACGCTGGCTGCTATGTGCGCGAGCGCGATGCCTGGACGCCGCGCCGCGACCAGGCCTACCTGGGCGTGCTGGTCGATGACCTGATCACGCGCGGCGTGACCGAGCCGTACCGCATGTTCACCAGCCGTGCCGAATTCCGCCTGAGCTTGCGCGAAGACAACGCCGATATGCGCCTGACCGAGATCGGCCGCGAAATCGGCGTGGTCGATGACGCCCGCTGGGACGCGTTCAACCGCAAGCGCGATGCTGTTTCACGTGAAACAGAGCGACTAAAGAGCACGTGGGTCAATCCCACCATCCTCCCGGCGGAAGATGCCGTGCCACTGCTGGGCAAGCCCATCGAGCGCGAGTACAGCCTCGCCGATCTGCTGCGCCGCCCGGAAGTCCGCTACGACAGCCTGATGGCGTTGCAGGGTGGTCGCCACGCACCCGAGGCGCCGCTTGATGCAGACCCGCTGCTGGTGGACCAGATCCGCGAACAGATCGAGATCGGCATCAAGTACCACGGCTATATCACCCGCCAGGCGGCGGAAGTGGACAAGCTCGAAGCCAACGAGTCGACACGTTTGCCCGAAGGGCTGGACTACACCGAAGTGCGCGGACTGGGCTTCGAGGTCAGCCAGAAGCTGAACCAGCACCGGCCCGAAACGCTGGGACAGGCCTCGCGTATTTCGGGTGTGACCCCGGCGGCGATCTCGCTGCTGTTGGTACACCTGAAAAAGAAGGGGCTGGGGCGCACCCGTTCCAGCAACTCGCAAGAGGCTGCCTGAGTGGCGGGCCAACGACATACCGTGATCGACGACGCGGCCCAGCGTCGTCGCCTGGAGGCCGGCCTGAATGAGATCGGCCTGGACTTGCCGCCGGAGCGCATCGAGACGCTGTTCGCCTACCTCGCCCTGCTGCGCAAGTGGAACGGCGTCTACAACCTCACCGCGATCCGCCATCCCGATGAAATGCTGACGCATCATCTTCTGGATTCGCTCGCGGCTATCCCGGCGCTCGCGCATGCCGCACGCGCGCCGGCGGTAGCAGGGGCGGCGCGGGGCAGGGTGCTCGACGTGGGCTCGGGCGGCGGCATGCCTGGCCTGCCGCTGGCAATTTCCTGCCCGGATGTCTCCGTGCTGATGGTCGACATCGTGCAGAAGAAAACCGCCTTCCTGACACAATGCCGTGCCCAGCTGAGCCTGCCGAATGCGGCGGCACACTGGGGCCCGGTCGAGAAGCTGGAAGATGCGGATAAATTTGCGGTAATTACATCACGTGCATTCGCCGAGCTGACGGACTTTGTCACCCTGTCCGGCCATCTGCTGGCGCCGGAAGGCCGGATGATCGCGATGAAGGGCGTGTATCCACAGGCCGAACTGGACCGCATGGAAGCGGCTGGCCTGATGGCGACGTGGCAGTTGGAGGACGTGCGAAGACTGACAGTGCCCGGGCTGGATGCCGAGCGCCACCTGGTGCTGTTGTCGCGCAAATGATATTGACGGCGTTCGCGCCGCGAACCGGACGAGGCCAGCGGGCCGCGGCCGGATGAAGAATTCAATCGGGAACCTCAGAAGCATATGGCCAAGGTATTCGTGATCGCGAACCAGAAGGGCGGGGTGGGCAAGACCACCACGACGGTGAACCTTGCCGCGGGACTGGCTGCGCAGGGCCAGCGCGTGCTGCTGGTCGACCTGGATCCGCAGGGCAATGCCTCGATGGGCTCGGGCATCGACAAGCAGTCGCTGGAACACAGCGTGTACCAGGTGCTGGTCGGACTGGCTTCCGTAGCGCAGGCGCGCCAGCGTTCGGAAACCGGCAAGTACGACGTGCTGCCGGCCAATCGCGAGCTGGCCGGCGCGGAAGTCGAACTTGTGGAGCTGGACCAGCGCGAGCGCCGGCTCAAGCAGGCCATTGCCGAGGTCGACGATGAATATGACTTCGTGCTGATCGACTGCCCGCCGTCGTTGTCGCTGCTGACGCTGAACGGCCTGTGCGCGGCGCATGGGGTCATCGTGCCGATGCAGTGCGAGTACTTCGCGCTCGAAGGCTTGTCCGACCTGGTCAACACCATCAAGCAGGTGCATGCGAACCTGAACCGGGAGCTGAAGGTGATCGGCCTGCTGCGCGTCATGTTCGATCCGCGCGTGACGCTGCAGCAGCAGGTGTCGGCACAGCTCGAATCGCATTTTGGCGACAAGGTCTTCAAGACCCTGATCCCGCGCAATGTACGCCTGGCCGAAGCGCCGTCTTATGGCATGCCGGGTGTTGCCTTCGATCCGTCGTCGAAGGGTGCCAAGGCTTATCTCGACTTCGGCGCCGAGATGATCGCCCGTGTCAGGCAGCTGTCGGCGCCGGAAGCTGCCACCGCCATGCAAGGACAGTGACCATGAGCACCGTGAAGAAGAAGGGACTGGGCCGCGGCCTCGAAGCGCTGCTGGGAGGTCCGGCCGAGATCGTCGAGGCGGCGAAGCAGGAGGGTGCGCCCTCCGTGCTGCGACTGGACCAGCTTCAACCGGGCAAGTACCAGCCGCGTACGCGCATGGACGAGGGCGCATTGCAGGAGTTGGCCGCCAGCATCCGCGCGCAAGGCCTGATGCAGCCGATCCTGGTGCGGCGCGTGGCCGAGCCGGATCGCTACGAGATCATTGCGGGCGAGCGCCGCTTCCGGGCATCGCGCATCGCGGGACTCGACAAGGTGCCGGTGCTGGTGAAGGACGTCGCCGACGAAGCCGCCGCGGCGATGGCGCTGATCGAGAACATCCAGCGCGAAGATTTGAATCCGCTGGAAGAAGCGCAAGGCATCATGCGCCTGATCCGCGAATTCCGCTTTACGCATGAACAGGCAGCGGAGTCGGTAGGGCGCTCGCGCAGCGCGGTATCCAACCTGCTGCGCCTGCTGAACCTGGCCGCACCGGTACAGACCATGCTGATGGCGGGCGATCTTGACATGGGACACGCACGCGCGCTGCTGGCCGTCGATGGGGCCAACCAGATCACGCTGGCCAACCAGGTCATCAACAAGCGGCTGTCGGTGCGTGAGACCGAGAAGCTGGTCGCGTCCACGCTCAAGCCGTTCGAACTGAAGTCGCTCAAGCACAAGACCGGCAACGGCACGCGCGATGTGGCGCGGCTTGAAGAAGAATTGTCCGATGCGCTGGGACTGGCAGTGCAGATCAAGCTCGGCGTGCGGGGCAAGGGCCAGCTCACCATTCACTTCACCAACAACGAAGCGCTGGATGGCGTGCTCGCGCGCCTGCGTGATGAAGACGAAAGCAAACGCGTAGCCTGAAAAGCTGCGCGATAAACGGCCACTCAAAGACTCACTGTTGCATTCACGCAGCAGTTAACTATCCGATGTTCGGTTAATGCGCCGGACAGTCGTGAATCCTCCATCATGCGTCACGCCAGTTGCGCAATCCAATTACGTCAAGCGTCGTTGCTGCGCAATTTCAACGAAGCCATCATGCAATCGTGATAGCAACCGTTGTGCAGTTTGCCACTGCAAGCGAACTGTAAGCACATTGACGCGACTCAGTATTTCCCCTTAAAATTGCGCGGTTTGAATTCTGGTCGGGCCGAAAAGTTCCGGCCCGGATGAGGCAGGCAGGTAGTGGTAAGAGACCGACAGCAGCAAAACGATTCGCGTCAGGTAAACCCCCGCAGTGATGATTGGGATTTTGACGCAGAACGGGAAGAAGAAGCTGTCGATCCGCTGTCACACGACGACGCGGTAACGCTGTTCGGCGAACGCGCGTTGCGCCCCTCGCGCATGACACCCGGCAAGATCGTGCTGGCGCAGGTGATTGTGACCCTGCTGTCGGCATTGTGCTGGGCGCTGTTCGGCAAGCAGGCAGGGCCGTATGGCTGGTCTGCGTTGTTCGGTGGCGCCGTGTGTTTCATCCCGAGCGGGTTCTTTGCGTTGCGGCTGTGGATGTCGCGCGAGCGGGCCTCGGTCGGCGGGCTGGTGATGGGCGAGGCGATCAAGGTGTTCGCCACCGTCGCGCTGTTCGTGCTGGTGGTGGTGCTGTACCGCGATCTGCGCTGGGTGCCGATGCTTGTCACGTTCCTGCTTGCGCTCAAGACGTATTGGGTGGTGGCCATGGCGCTTCGGTAATACTGCCGGCCAGCCGCACGAAGTGTGTGCTTCACGCAGAGTTGGGGCACCAAAACGGAATATCAAGATGTCCGGTGCAGGGTTTCACAGCGGTGAAACCGTGGGCCAAGAAAGTATGACCCGCTTGCATGGCGGTGACCGGCCACGATGGCCGAAGGCAATGCAAGACGCGTACCGGCTGCCCGCCAATGCGAGGGTGCCGGCTCAACGATTTCGCAATATACCGTTCGTTTCGACATGTCAGAAGCTATCCAAGGCGCCGAACACGCGCTGACACCCTCCGGCTATATCGCCGAACACTTGCAGAACTTGAATTCGGTCGGCGGCAAGCAGGCGTCGGTGGTCGATTTCTCCGTGCTCAACTATGACACGGTGTTCTGGTCCGTGCTGTGCGGCGCCATCGCCGTGATCTTCCTGCTGATCGCCGCGCGTCGCGTTCACGCTGGCGTGCCGGGCCGCTTCCAGGCCTTCGTCGAGATGATCGTCGAGATGGTCGATGACCAGGCCAAGGGCATCATTCACGGCGATCGTTCGTGGATTGCTCCGCTGGCGCTGATGGTGTTCTGCTGGATCACCATGATGAACGCGATCGACCTGATTCCGGTCGACTGGGTCACCGGCCTGAACAACTTCCTGGGCATTTTCCACATCCACCTTCCGCACCACCGCGCAGTGGCCACGGCTGACCTGAACGGTACGCTGGGCATGTCGTGCTCGGTGCTGGTGCTGATGATCTATTACAGCTTCAAGATCAAGGGCACGGGCGGCTTCATGCACGAACTGTTCTCGGCCCCGTTCGGCGCCAAGTGGTACCTGGCTCCGTTCAACCTGATCCTGAACATCATCGAATTCCTGGCCAAGGCCGTGTCGCTGGGCATGCGGTTGTTCGGCAACATGTACGCCGGCGAACTGGTGTTCCTGCTGATCGCGCTGCTGGGTTCCATCTGGACGTTCGGTGCCGACCTGTCGGCGCTGGGCTTCGTCGGCCACGTCGTTGCCGGCACGGTCTGGGCGATCTTCCACATCCTGATCGTCCTGCTCCAGGCATTCATTTTCATGATGCTGACGCTGGTGTACATCGGCCAGGCTCACGATCATCACTGATCGGCAAAGATTTTAGGTTTTTGGTTTTTTGGTTTTTTGGTTCTAAGTCTCTCTAAATTAAAGGAGTCATCATGCAAGCATTTCTCGCCAACATCCAGGGTCTGACCGCCATCGGTATCGGCATCATCATCGGTCTGGGCGCTATCGGCGCCTGCCTGGGTATCGCCCTGATGGGTGGCAAGTACATCGAAGCGTGCGCACGTCAGCCTGAACTGATGAACCCGCTGCAAACCAAGATGTTCCTGCTGGCTGGCCTGATCGACGCGGCATTCCTGATCGGCGTGGGTGTTGCAATGCTGTTCGCCTTCGCCAACCCGCTGCTGGCTGTCATTCAGTAATTTCTTTTCGGTCTGCATGATGCTGACGGGCGGCGCAGGCCATCAGCCTCGCCGCCTTTTGTGCATTTATCTGTAGTTTGATTACCGAAAGGAACACACCATGAATCTGAACGCAACGTTTTTTGCGCAGATGGTCGTGTTCTTCATCCTGTGGTGGGTTGTTGCCAAATTTATTTGGCCGCCGCTGGTGAAGGCGCTCGACGAACGCGCAAAGAAGATCGCCGATGGCCTCGCCGCTGCCGAGAAGGGCAAGGCCGAGCTTGAACTCGCCAACAAGCGTGTGGACCAGGCTATGGCCGAAGCCCGCACCGAGGGTGCTCAACGCGTCGCTGACGCCGAGAAGCGCGCCCAGCTGACGGCGGACGAGATCAAGCAAAACGCCCAGGCGGAAGCCGCACGCATCATCGCCCAGGCCAAGGCCGAGGCAGAGCAGCAAGTGACCCGCGCACGTGAAGACCTGCGCGACCAGGTCGCCGTGCTGGCAGTCAAGGGTGCCGAGCAGATCCTCAAGCGCGAAGTGAACGCGCAGGTCCACACCGACCTGCTCAATCAACTCAAAGCTGAGCTCTAATCATGGCCGAAACCGCAACCATTGCCCGTCCCTACGCTGAGGCGCTGTTCCGCGTCGCCAGCGAAGCCGGCAATCTGGGTGCATGGTCCGAGCTGGTGTCGGAGATGGGGCATATCGCCGCCAACCCCGACATGAAGGCGCTCGCCGACGATCCGAACGTTCCCGGCAACAAGCTGGCCGAACTGTTCCTGTCGGTGGTGAAGTCCCCGGTGAATGACGAGGCACGACGCTTCGTCACGCTGCTGGTGGACAACAACCGCCTGACGGTGATGCCGGAAATCGCCGAGCAGTTCCATGCGCTCAAGAACGCCCGCGAAGGCTCGTCGGACGTCGAGATCACCAGTGCATTCCCGCTGGATGGTCAACCACTGAACGACCTGATCGCTGCGCTCGAACGCAAGTTCGGCCGCAAGCTGCACGCAAAGGTGGCGGTAGACCCGTCCCTGATCGGCGGCGTGAGCGTCAAGGTCGGCGACGAAGTGCTCGACACCTCCGTGCGTGCGCGCCTGGCTGCCATGCAAACCGCGCTGACCGCCGTCTGATCGGCCGTCCGTCGGATTGAAGAATTAGGAGCATTGTGATGCAACTGAACCCCTCAGAAATCAGCGAGCTGATCAAGTCCCGCATCTCGGGTCTTGGCGCTGACGCTGAAGTGCGCAACACCGGCACGGTAATTTCCGTGACCGATGGTATCTGCCGCGTGCACGGCCTGTCTGGCGTGATGCAGGGCGAGATGCTGGAATTCCCGGGCAACACCTTCGGCCTCGCGCTGAACCTCGAGCGCGACTCGGTCGGCGCCGTGGTGCTGGGTGACTACGAACACATTTCGGAAGGCGATACGGTCAAGTGCACCGGCCGCATTCTGGAAGTGCCCGTTGGCAAGGAACTGCTGGGCCGCGTGGTCAACACGCTGGGTCAGCCGATCGACGGCAAGGGCCCGATCAACGCGAAGGAAACCGACGTGATCGAAAAGGTCGCGCCGGGCGTGATCGCGCGTCAGTCGGTGAGCCAGCCGGTGCAGACCGGCCTGAAGTCGATCGACGCGATGGTGCCGATCGGCCGTGGCCAGCGCGAGCTGATCATTGGCGACCGCCAGACCGGCAAGACCGCCGTGGCTGTCGACGCCATCATCAACCAGAAGGGCAAGGGCGTCTTCTGCGTGTACGTGGCAATCGGCCAGAAGGCTTCGACGATCGCCAACGTGGTGCGCAAGCTGGAAGAGCACGGCGCGATGGAATACACCGTCGTCGTGGCCGCCGCCGCCTCGGATTCGGCCGCCATGCAGTACCTGGCCGCCTACGCCGGCTGCACGATGGGCGAGTACTTCCGCGATCGCGGCGAAGACGCGCTGATCGTCTATGACGACCTGACCAAGCAAGCCTGGGCCTACCGCCAGGTGTCGCTGCTGCTGCGCCGCCCGCCGGGCCGCGAAGCCTACCCGGGCGACGTGTTCTACCTGCACTCGCGCCTGCTGGAGCGTGCCGCACGCGTGAACGAGGTCTACGTCGAGAAGTTCACCAACGGCGCCGTGAAGGGCAAGACCGGTTCGCTGACCGCACTGCCGATCATCGAAACGCAGGCCGGCGACGTGTCCGCGTTCGTGCCGACCAACGTGATCTCGATTACCGACGGCCAGATCTTCCTGGAAACCGACCTGTTCAATGCCGGTGTCCGTCCCGCCATCAACGCCGGTATCTCGGTGTCGCGCGTGGGTGGTGCTGCACAGACCAAGGTGGTGAAGAACCTGTCCGGCGGTATCCGTACCGACCTGGCCCAGTACCGTGAACTGGCTGCGTTCGCGCAGTTCGCTTCGGACCTGGACGACGCCACCCGCAAGCAGCTGGAGCGCGGCCGCCGCGTGACCGAACTGCTCAAGCAGGCGCAATACCAGCCGCAGCAAGTGTGGCAGCTGGCCGCGTCGCTGTTCGCAGCCAACAACGGCTTCCTCGACAACGTGGAAGTGAAGGACATTCTGCCGTTCGAGAAGGGCCTGCACGACCATCTGAAGACCAAGTACGCCGACCTCATCAACCGTATCGAAGAGACCAAGGTCCTCTCGAAGGAAGATGAGCCCGCCCTGCGTGCCGCGATCGAGGATTTCAAGAAGTCCGCCGCGTTCTAACCGCGCAATTCCCCGATGCCGCCGCCGCGCCTGGCTAACGCCGGCGCGGCGGTGGTTCGGACGGAGAGGAAGATATGGCCGGAACGAAAGAAATTCGAACCAAGATCAAGAGCGTGCAAAACACGCGCAAGATCACCAAGGCGATGGAGATGGTCGCCGCATCCAAGATGCGCAAGGCGCAGGAACGGATGCGCAATGCCCGTCCCTATGCCGAGAAAGTGCGTAACATCGCGGCGCACCTGGCTTCGGCCAACCCCGAGTTCAAGCATCCGTTCATGCAGGAGCGCGAAGTCAAGCGCGTCGGCATGATCGTGGTCACGACCGACAAGGGGCTGTGCGGCGGTCTGAACACGAACGTGCTGCGTGCGGTGACCAACGAGCTGAAGAGCCTGCAAGGCCGCGGCGTGGATGTGCAAGCCACTGCCATCGGCAGCAAGGGCATGCAGTTCCTGAGCCGCATCGGCGCCAAGGTGGCCTCGAATGTGGTGCAGCTCGGCGACACCCCGCACCTGGAAAAGCTGATCGGCGCGGTCAAGGTCCAGCTCGACGCATTCACCAATGGTGAAGTCGACGCGGTGTACCTGGCGTACACCAAGTTCGTCAACACGATGAAGCAGGAACCGATGGTTGAGCAGTTGCTGCCGCTCGCCGCCGACAAGCTGTCGCAGACCGAAGAAGAGAAGCGCGCCTACTCGTGGGACTACATCTACGAACCTGACGCGCAGACCGTGGTGGAAGAGCTGTTGGTCCGCTACGTCGAGGCGCTGGTGTACCAGGCCGTGGCCGAGAACATGGCGTCCGAGCAATCGGCGCGCATGGTGGCCATGAAGGCGGCATCCGACAATGCCAAGAACGTGATCGGCGAACTGCAGCTGGACTACAACAAGACCCGGCAAGCAGCGATCACCAAGGAATTGTCAGAGATCGTCAGCGGTGCAGCAGCGGTCTGAGGCGTCAAGAATTCAAGCTATCGGAGATACGAAATGAGTATCGGAAATATTGTGCAGTGCATTGGCGCCGTGGTGGACATCGAGTTCCCGCGCGACGCAATGCCGAAGGTGTACGACGCGCTGGTGCTGGAAGACAGCGGCGAAACGTCGTTCGCCGAGAAGGGCCTGACGTTCGAAGTCCAGCAGCAGTTGGGTGACGGCGTGGTGCGTACCATTGCTCTCGGTTCGTCGGACGGCCTGCGCCGCGGCATGCCGGTGAAGAACACCGGCGCGCCGATCTCGGTGCCGGTGGGTCAGGGCACCCTGGGCCGCATCATGGACGTGCTGGGTCGCCCCATCGACGAAGCAGGCCCGATCGCTTCGGACGAGCGCCGCGCCATTCACCAGAAGGCACCGAAGTTCGACGAACTGTCGCCTTCGACCGACCTGCTGGAAACCGGCATCAAGGTGATCGACCTGATCTGCCCGTTCGCAAAGGGCGGCAAGGTTGGCCTGTTCGGTGGTGCTGGCGTGGGCAAGACCGTCAACATGATGGAGCTCATCAACAACATCGCCAAGCAGCACAGCGGTCTGTCGGTGTTTGCCGGCGTGGGCGAGCGTACCCGTGAAGGGAACGACTTCTACCACGAAATGAGCGACTCGAACGTGCTCGACAAGGTCGCCATGGTGTTCGGCCAGATGAACGAGCCGCCGGGCAACCGTCTGCGCGTGGCACTTTCCGGCCTGACCATGGCCGAGAAGTTCCGTGACGAAGGCCGTGACATCCTGTTCTTCGTCGACAACATCTACCGCTACACGCTGGCCGGTACCGAAGTGTCGGCACTGCTGGGCCGTATGCCTTCCGCCGTGGGCTACCAGCCGACGCTGGCTGAAGAAATGGGCAAGCTGCAGGAGCGGATCACGTCGACCAAGACCGGCTCGATCACGTCGATTCAGGCCGTGTACGTCCCTGCGGATGACTTGACCGACCCGTCGCCGGCTACCACCTTCCTGCACCTGGACTCGACCCTGGTGCTGTCGCGTGACATCGCCGCGCTCGGTATCTACCCCGCAGTGGACCCGCTGGACTCGACCTCGCGCCAGATGGACCCGCAAGTGGTTGGGCAGGAGCACTACAACGTCGCGCGTGCCGTGCAGCAGACGCTGCAGCGCTACAAGGAACTGCGCGACATCATCGCGATTCTGGGCATGGACGAACTGTCGCCGGAAGACAAGATGGCCGTGAACCGCGCACGTAAAATCCAGCGTTTCCTGTCGCAGCCGTTCCACGTGGCCGAAGTGTTCACGGGTTCGCCGGGCAAGTACGTGCCGCTGAAGGAAACCATCCGTGGTTTCAAGATGCTGGTGGATGGCGAGTGCGATCACCTGCCCGAGCAGGCGTTCTACATGGTCGGCTCGATCGACGAAGCCTTCGAGAAGGCCAAGAAGCTCCAGTAAGCCTCGCTTTGACGCTCCCGCGCTCCGGTGCGGGAGTGACGGCATGCTGCCTCGCGCGGCCTGCCGTCAGAAGTGAAGCGAACGGACAAAGGAATTCATATGGCAACCATTCTTGTAGACGTCGTCAGCGCGGAAGCGTCGATCTTCTCCGGCCAGGCGAAGTTCGTGGCGCTGCCGGGCGAGTCGGGTGAGCTGGGCATTCTGCCGGGCCACACGCCGCTGATTACGCGCATCCAGCCGGGCGCCGTGCGCATCGAGAAGGAAGACGGCAGCGAAGAGTTCGTGTTCGTGGCCGGCGGCATTCTCGAAGTGCAGCCGAAGCATGTCACCGTGCTGGCCGATACCGCCATCCGCGGTACCGACCTGGACGAAGCCAAGGCGCAGGAAGCCAAGCGTGCCGCCGAAGAGCTGATGCAGAACCAGAGCAGCGATCTGGACATTGCACGCGCTCAGAGCGAACTCGCCATGGCCGCAGCGCAGCTGGCTGCCATCGCCCGTCTGCGTCGTAAGAAGTAAGCAACAAGCAGTACCTGGCGCACTGTTGTTTTTTCGGTGCGACAGCCAAAAAAAGGCAGCCACGCGGCTGCCTTTTTTATGGGCTGGAGATATGCTTGATCCGTTCTGGACAAAAAAAAGCGCGCGGGCCGGGGAGGCTCCGCGCGGACGGGAAAATCCCTTCGAGGGGTCAATTCGAAGGAACGGGTTCTGTCCAGAACTACCAAGCTAAGGCGCAGCGAATCACGTTCGCAAAATCGGCCAACAAGGCCACGCGCCATCGGGTCTTCCTGGTATCCGAGCCAGCAGGCATCGCCTGCTGGCTCGGAAAATCGGGGATCACTGCCAAAGGCTTTCTTCAGCGTCCCATGTTCTGACTTCTCGATTCTTGGCGGGACGCCACCAAACGTCGGTGTGTCAATGCATTGTGGGGGAAAGTCCCTGCAATGGCAGTAACAAAATGTATCCTTTTGCAAGAAGTTGAAAGCCTGGGCGGCATAAATGACGCGCAATGGACACATTGACAAGCTTTTGCCTCACTTTTTCGTGAGCCAAGTGCCTGTCTGTATTCTTATTGCTCCGGTCTCCATGTGCGATAGCGAACCAAACGACGTCTCCGGCGTCCCCTGTCGTTCGCGGTTACGATTGCTCTTGTTTTGAGCCCGGTGTTCGCCGCGGCAATACCACGGAGCCCATGATGTCACGTATGCAGGACGCGATTCGGAAGATGCTTGGCATGAAAACCGTTGCCATTGTCGGCTTGTCTGACCGTGCCGACCGCCCGAGCCATGAAGTCGCCGAGTTCCTGCAGCAGCATGGTTTCCGCATCGTCCCGGTGAACCCGCGCCACGCGGGCGAGCGCATTCTGGGCGAGCCTTGCCACGCGTCGCTAGAGGCCGCCGCTGCCGCGATCCATGCGCATGGCGGCCGCATCGAGTGGGTCGATGTTTTCCGCCGAGCCGAGGATACTCCGCCGGTAATCGCTGAAGCCGTTGCCATGGGTGCGAGCGGAGTCTGGCTGCAGCTCGGCATCGTCAACGATGACGCCATTGCCAAAGCCCACGCCGCGGGGCTGCTTGCCGTGCAGGACTGCTGCAGCAAGATAGAACTGACGCGCCAGCTCGAACTATCCTGAGCGGCGCACTTTTGCCCGAACCCTTTCCGTTTCGCCGATGGCCATCGATCCGCAACTCCTCGCCTATTACCGCCGCCAGACCGAACAGTACACGGGCCTGCCCGTACCCGTTGATGCGCCCGCGCGGCGCTTGCGCTTCGACGAAGTGGCGGCTTCGTCGATGGTGCCGGATCCCGACGGCGTCACCTCGACGGACCTCGAGCTGCCGTTGGACGGCCGCACACTCACGGCGTGCTTGTTCAGGCCGGCGGGCACCGGTGCCGCTCGGCTGATCGTCTATTTCCACGGCGGAGGCTGGGTGATCGGCTCACACCAGACGCACCGCACCATTGCCGCGATGCTTGCCGCCGATACTGGCTGTGCGGTCGCCAGCGTGGACTACCGGCTCGCGCCCGAGCACCCGTTCCCGGCACCATGCGATGACGCGGTGCAGGCGGTGCAGTGGTTTGCCGCACAACGGGCATCACTGGGCTTCGACACTGGCTTCCTGGCCGTCGCGGGAGACAGCGCGGGCGGGCATCTGGCGGCGCTCGCGGCGCAGCAGGTCAATGCCGAAGCCGGACGGCAGGTCGTGGCGGCGCAATTGCTGATCTACCCGGTCACCGCGCCCGTGCTCAGCACCGAAAGCTACCGCGCCTTTGCCAATGGCCCCGGCCTGACGCGCGACGAAATGGCCTGGTACTGGACTCAGTTCATCGGTGCCGGCGCGCTCGCGCAGGGCGCGCAGCATCCCGATCCGCGCATCCATCTGATGGCGCAGGCGCCGGCGGTCCAGCCGCCGGCCACGGCCCTCATCGTGGCGGCCAACGACGTGTTGCGCGATGGCGGCCTGGCTTATGCCGATTTCCTCGTCCGCCACGACGCCGCGGTGGTCACTATCGAAGCCAGCGGCATGACGCATGGTTTCGGGCGCCTGCAGTCTGAAGCGCCGCGTGCCCGCGAATGGATGCAGCGCGCCGCGCAAGCCTTTGCCAGCCTGTTCGACGAGGCATAGCGCCGCGGTGCTCCGGCACCGGTCGCAAAGTGCCGTTGCGCCGTGGCCATCCCTTAGAATGGCGGTCTTACGAGGATGACCATGACCGCACTGCAGAACGACACTTTCCTGCGCGCATTGCGCCGGCAGCCGACTGAATACACGCCGCTGTGGCTGATGCGCCAGGCGGGCCGCTACCTGCCCGAGTACAACGCCACGCGGGCGCGGGCCGGCAGTTTCCTGGGGCTGGCCAAGAATCCCGCCTACGCCACCGAGGTGACGCTGCAGCCGCTGGACCGTTATCCGCTGGACGCTGCCATCCTATTCTCCGACATCCTCACCGTCCCCGATGCGATGGGCCTTGGCCTGTCGTTCGCCCAGGGCGAGGGCCCGCGCTTTGCCCGGCCGCTGCGCACGGAAGCCGATGTCCAGAAACTGGCGGTGCCCGATATGTCGTCGCTGCAGTACGTGTTCGACGCCGTGGCCGAAATTCGCCGCGCATTGGTCCAGGAGGGCCGCCAGCGCGTGCCGCTGATCGGTTTCTCGGGCAGCCCCTGGACGCTCGCCTGCTACATGGTCGAAGGCGGTGGCTCGGACGACTTCCGCACGGTCAAGGCCATGATGTACGGCCGCCCGGACCTGATGCACCGCATCCTGGAAATCAACGCCCAGGCGGTCAGCCAGTACCTGAACGCGCAGATCGAGGCCGGTGCCCAGGCCGTGATGATCTTCGACACCTGGGGCGGCGCACTGGCCGATGGCATGTACCAGGCGTTCTCGCTGGCCTATATGCGCAAGGTGCTGGCCGGCCTGAAGCGCGAGCATGACGGGCAGCAGATTCCGGCCATCGTGTTCACCAAGGGTGGTGGCTTGTGGCTGGAAAGCCTTGCCGAGACCGGCGCCGATGCCATCGGCCTGGACTGGACCGTCAACCTGGCCGACGCCCGTCGCCGCACCGGCGGCCGCGTGGCGCTGCAGGGCAACATCGATCCCACGGTGCTGTTCGCGCCGGAGGCCGCCATCCGCGAGCAGGTGCGTGGCGTGCTGGACAGTTACGCCGCCGCGGGCGGCAGCGATGGGCACGTATTCAACCTGGGCCACGGCATTTCGCAGTTCACGCCGCCGGAAAGCGTGACCGTGCTGGTCGATGAAGTGCATCGCTACAGCAAGCAGCTGCGCGCGGCGCGCGGCTGACCACCATTGCCCTACAGGTCGGCGCCTGGCCTGCCGGCCCTGCTTTCCTCGCGGTGCAGCGATTTCAGTGCGATGGATCGTCGGTGTCGCGAAAGGCGCGCCGCTGCTGCTGTCAAGTAAACAATTTCATCCAGATTCGCCAAAAAGATGCGACGGGTTGATTGTGGAGGCTTGACTTATGCACACCGATTGGTTTGCCGCAGTGCAAGAACGGGTTACTCCTTAACTCATCTGGGGGATGTTTGCAAGGTATTGATTTTTAAGGCATTGGAAGTTTTTCAACGCCGCTGCGCAGGCCAGTGATTCCCTTGTTTTTCGGGCTTTGGCGGCATCTTGGTGCGACTTTTCAACAAAGTTATCCACAGGGTCGGTGGAATTAGTGGAAAAGCAGTCATCTATCATCGACTTAGGGCCACATTTGAAGTTTTACTTTAAGTTGATGTTGCGCCGCACACAGCGCCCGGCTCCGCCAACTTTGCGTCGCATTCCGCACAGTATTTGTGCACGCGCCTTGCACCACAACCGCCTCCGATGATGCTGTCAGCCGACACCGAACCGCGCCAGGCCGGCATTGTCCGCGTCGCGCTCGATACGCCCGCGGACGACTGCTTCGACTATCTTGCCGGTCCCGACGTGTCGCCGGGTGACCTCGTCGTGGTGCCATTCGGGCGCCGCAACCTGGTGGGGGTGGCCGTGGCGCGCGCTGACGAATCCGCCGTACCGGCGGAGCGCCTCAAGCCGGTATCGGCGCGGCTGGATTGGTTGACGTCTCTGGCGGAGGAGTGGCGCGACCTGGCGGCATTCGCCGCGCGCTATTACCAGCGTTGTCTCGGTGAAGTGATGCTGCCGGCGCTACCGCCGTCGTTGCGCGAGCCCGAAGGTTGGCCGCGCCTTGCGCTGCGTGCCCGCACCGAGGCGTATCGCGCGGTGCCGGCGCACATTCCCATGATGCTGCAAGCCGTGCCCGTGCGCGCAAGATCGGTCCGCGCGCTTGCGCAGGCGCTTGCCGATCGCGGGGGCGGCCCGACGGCACAGGCGCCGATGAGCCTGTCCGAGGCCCGCGAGCTGTGCGCCGCGGCGCCGGCCAGGCTGGCGGAATGGGTCGCCGCAGGATGGGTCGAGGTCCTGACCGCCGAGCGCACCTTGCTGGCCACGGCGCCGTCTCAGGCGCCATCGGTGGCGCCGCCGCTGCACGAGGAGCAACTCGCGGCGGTCGAGGCCATAGGCGCGGCCACCTCGTTCACGCCGTTCCTGCTTCACGGTGTGACCGGCAGCGGCAAGACCGAGGTCTATCTGCACGCCATGGCGCAGGTGTTGGTACGCGATCCGCACGCGCAGGTGCTGATGCTGGTGCCGGAAATCAACCTGACGCCGCAGCTGCAGTCGCGCATCGCCGCCCGGTTCCCGCACCTGCCGCTGGCCGTGCTGCATAGCGGCCTGGCCGATCAGGAGCGCAGCCTTCAGTGGCTGGCAGCCCATCGTGGCGAGGCGCGCATCGTGCTCGGCACACGGATGGCGATCCTGGCGTCCATGCCGCACCTCGCGATGATTGTCGTGGACGAAGAACACGACACGTCCTACAAGCAGCAGGAGGGCCTGCGCTATTCCGCGCGCGACCTGGCGGTGTGGCGCGCCAAGCGGCTCGAGATTCCCGTGGTGCTCGGATCGGCCACGCCGTCGATGGAGACCTGGTGGCGCGCCGAGCAGGGTGCTTACCGCAAGCTGGTCCTGCGCGAACGCGCGCAGGCCGAGGCCGCGCTGCCCACCGTGCGGCTGGTCGACCTCAACCATGAACGGCAGCGCCAGCGCGCGCTGTTCGAGGGCCTGTCGGTGCCGCTGCTGGAAGCCATCGAGGCGCGCCTGGCGCGTGGCGAGCAGAGCCTGCTGTTCCTGAACCGCCGTGGCTATGCGCCGGTCCTGGCTTGCGACAGCTGCGGCTGGCTCTCCGGCTGTCCGCGCTGTTCGGCGTACCTGGTGCTGCACCGGCCCGAGCGGCGGCTGCGCTGCCACCACTGCGGCCTGGAAGCCCCGATCCCGCACCATTGCCCCGATTGCGGCAACATGGATATCGCTCCGCTAGGCCGGGGCACCCAGCGCATCGAGGAAGCGCTGGCAGCGCGTTTTCCCCAGGCGCGCATCGCCCGCATCGACGCCGACTCCACGCGTCGCAAGGGCAGCGCCCAGGCGATGTTCGATGACGTCCATGCCGGCGAGGTCGATATCCTGGTCGGCACCCAGATGGTGGCCAAGGGGCACGACTTCCAGCGCGTCACGCTGGTCGGCGTGGTCCATCCCGACGCCGCCATGTTCAGCCACGATTTCCGCGCCGCCGAGCATCTTTTTGCCTCGCTGATGCAGGTCGCCGGCCGGGCAGGGCGGGCCGGGCTGCCGGGCGAGGTCATCATCCAGACCCGCTATCCGGACGCAGCGGCATTGCAGGCCCTGCAGCGCCATGACTATGATGGATTCGCCGCCGGACAGTTGCGCGAGCGGCGCCAGGCCGGGTTGCCCCCGTTCTGCTACCAGGTGTTGCTGACCGCCGAGCATGGCGAGTTGGAGCGGGCCTTGCAATTCCTGCAGGCAGTCCGCCGCCTGGCTGAGGGCAATGCCCTGGCGCCAGAGGTGCAACTGCATGACCCGGTGCCGATGTCGATGGTCCGCATCGCCGGGCGGGAGCGGGCGCAGATGCTGGTAGAGGCCACCGCCCGACCCGTCCTGCAACGGTTTGTTAGCGAGTGGGTGCAGACTTTCTCCGAAGTGGGCCCGGAGGCGGCGCGCGGTGTGCGCTGGCAGTTGGAGATCGACCCGCTGAGGATCTGAAGGTTGTTGCGTGTGCCGTTGGTGCAACCGCCGCAAGCGGCTTTCGAGGTAGTGGTTGCACTAGGTTGCACCTTTGCGTTTTTCGGGAGTAAGATCGCGCCAGCCCAGAGGTTGCGCGGGTCGGGCCCCTATGCCGGCCAAGCGGGTCTTGGCGGCATCGGCCCCCGCAGCCTTGTGTCTTTCGGAGAACAGCTCGCATGGCCACCACCACCCTCGGCGTCAAGCTCGACGACGCCTCGCGCGACCGCCTCAAGCGTGTCGCCCAATCCATCGACCGCACCCCGCACTGGCTGATCAAGCAGGCAATCTTCACCTACCTGGAGCAGATCGAGCGCGGCCACTTCCCGCACGAGGCGACGGCCAGCGGTGCGACCGATGCCGACGGCACCGATGCGGGCGATCTGGGCCATGCCGATGGCGCGCCACAGCCTTTCCTGGAATTCGCCCAAAGCATCCAGCCTCAGTCCGTGCTGCGCGCAGCGATTACCTCGGCCTATCGCCGCCCGGAGACCGATTGCGTGCCGGTGCTGCTGGAGCAGGCCCGACTGCCGCAGCAGCAGGCCGAGTCCGCCATCAAGATGGCCAAGAAGCTGGCCACCAACCTGCGCGAGCAGAAGGTCGGCACCGGCCGCGAAGGCCTGGTGCAGGGCCTGATCCAGGAGTTCTCGCTGTCGTCGCAGGAAGGCGTGGCGCTGATGTGCCTGGCCGAAGCGCTGCTGCGCATCCCGGACAAGCCCACGCGCGACGCGCTGATCCGCGACAAGATCAGCGGCGCCAACTGGCAGTCGCACCTCGGCCAGAGCCCGTCGCTGTTCGTCAATGCCGCCACCTGGGGCCTGCTGCTGACCGGCAAGCTGGTGGCCACGCATACCGAGTCGGGCCTGAGCAAGGCGCTCACGCGCATCATCGGCAAGGGCGGCGAGCCGCTGATCCGCAAGGGCGTGGACATGGCCATGCGCCTGATGGGCGAGCAGTTCGTCACCGGCGAAACCATTTCCGAGGCGCTGGCCAACGCGCGCAAGTACGAGGCGCAGGGCTTCCGCTATTCCTACGACATGCTCGGCGAAGCCGCGATGACGGAGGAAGACGCCCAGCGCTACCTGGCGTCGTACGAGCAGGCCATCAACGCGATCGGCCAGGCCTCGCGGGGCCGTGGCATCTATGAAGGCCCGGGCATCTCGATCAAGCTGTCGGCGCTGCACCCGCGCTACAGCCGTGCCCAGCACGAGCGCGTTGTCACCGAACTGTACGAGCGCCTGAAGTCGCTGACCCTGCTGGCGCGCCAGTACGACATTGGCATCAATATCGACGCCGAAGAGGCTGACCGGCTCGAAATCTCGCTCGACCTGCTAGAACGCCTGTGCTTCGAGCCCGAGCTGGCCGGCTGGAACGGCATCGGCTTCGTGGTGCAGGGCTACCAGAAGCGCTGCCCGTTCGTGATCGACTTCCTGATCGACCTGGCCCGCCGCAGCCGCCACCGCCTGATGATCCGCCTGGTCAAGGGCGCCTACTGGGACAGCGAGATCAAGCGCGCCCAGGTCGAAGGCCTGGAGGGCTATCCGGTCTACACGCGCAAGGTCTACACCGACGTGTCCTACGTGGCCTGCGCGCGCAAGCTGCTGTCGGTGCCGGACGCGATTTATCCACAGTTCGCCACGCACAACGCGCACACGCTGTCGGCCATCTACCAGATCGCTGGCCACAGCTACTATCCGGGCCAGTACGAGTTCCAGTGCCTGCACGGCATGGGCGAGCCGCTGTACGACCAGGTCGTCGGCCCGATCGCCGACGGCAAGTTCAACCGACCGTGCCGCATCTACGCGCCGGTCGGCACGCATGAAACGCTGCTGGCCTACCTGGTGCGCCGCCTGCTCGAAAACGGCGCTAATACCTCGTTCGTCAACCGCATCGCCGACGACACCATTTCGCTCGATGAACTCGTGGCCGATCCGGTCGCCGTGGTCGAGACCATGCATCGCGACGAGGGCACGCTGGGCCTGCCGCATCCGAAGATCCCGTCGCCGCGCGGCCTCTATGGCAAGTCGCGCCCGAATTCGGCCGGTATCGACCTGGCCAATGAACATCGCCTCGCGTCGCTGTCGTCGGCGCTGCTGGCTGGCACCAGCGACCGCGTGGTGGCCGAGCCGATGCTGGGCGCCGACGTAGCGCGTCCGGCCGATGCCGTCTCCGCGCCGGTGCTGAACCCGGCAGACCACCGCGACGTGGTGGGCCATGTGGCCGAAGCCAGCCAGGCCGAGGTCGACGCCGCGCTGCAGGCTGCCGCCAATACCGCGCCGATCTGGCAGTCCACGCCGCCAGACGTGCGTGCCGCCGCGCTGGACCGCGCCGCCGACCTGATGGAAGCGCAGATGCAGCAGCTGATGGGCATCATCATGCGCGAGGCCGGCAAGACCTTCTCCAACGCGATTGCCGAAGTGCGCGAGGCGGTCGACTTCCTGCGCTACTACGCCGCCGAAGTCCGCCGCAGCTTCGACAACGAGACGCACCGCCCGCTCGGCCCGGTGGTCTGCATCAGCCCGTGGAATTTCCCGCTGGCCATCTTCACCGGCCAGGTTGCCGCGGCGCTGGCCGCCGGCAATACCGTGCTGGCCAAGCCCGCCGAGCAGACCCCGCTGATCGCCGCCGCCGCCGTGCGCCTGCTGCGCGAGGCCGGCGTGCCGGCCGGCGCGGTGCAGCTGCTGCCCGGCCGCGGCGAGACAGTGGGTGCGGCGCTGGTGGGCGATGCCCGCGTCAAGGGCGTGATGTTCACGGGCTCGACCGAAGTGGCGCGCATCCTGCAGCGCAATGTCGCCGGCCGCTTGGATGCAGCCGGCCGACCGATTCCGCTGATTGCCGAAACCGGTGGCCAGAACGCGATGATCGTCGACTCCTCGGCACTGGCCGAACAGGTGGTGGGCGACGTGGTGAATTCCGCGTTCGACTCGGCCGGCCAGCGCTGCTCGGCGCTGCGCCTGCTGTGCCTGCAGGAGGACGTGGCCGACCGCGTGCTCGACATGCTCAAGGGCGCCATGAACGAGCTGACCATGGCCAACCCGGACCGGCTGTCGACCGACGTGGGCCCGGTTATCGATGACGAGGCGCGCGGCAATATCGTGCGCCACATCGACGCCATGCGCGCCAAGGGCCGCCGCGTGCACCAGGCCGACCCGAACGCCGCGCAGGGCGCGAGTTGCCGCCACGGCACCTTCGTGCCGCCGACGCTGATCGAACTCGACAGCGTGGATGAACTCAAGCGCGAAGTGTTCGGCCCCGTGCTGCACGTGGTGCGCTACCCGCGCGTTGCGCTCGACACCCTGATCGGCCAGATCAACGGCACCGGTTATGGCCTGACGATGGGCATCCACACTCGCATCGACGAAACCATTGCGCAGATCGTGCAGCACGCCGAGGTCGGCAACCTGTACGTGAACCGCAATATCGTCGGCGCGGTGGTGGGCGTGCAGCCGTTCGGTGGCGAGGCCCTGTCCGGCACCGGCCCGAAGGCTGGCGGCCCGCTGTACCTGCATCGCCTGCTGTCGGTCTGCCCGCAGGACGCGGTGGTACGCAGCGTGCGCCACGCGGAAGCCTCGGGCGCCACGCCGGCCACGCTGGACCGCCCGGTTGCAGCGCAGGCCCTGAAAGACTGGGCCAAGGCCGAGATGCCCGCGGTGGCTGCCGCGTGCGACCGCTTTGCCGAAGCTTCGGCTGCCGGCATGTCGGTGACGCTGCCCGGGCCGACCGGCGAGCGCAATACCTACTCGCTGCTGCCGCGCCACCACGTGCTGTGCCTGGCAGCGCAGGAATCGGACCTGGCGATGCAGCTGGCGGCCGTCCTGGCCGTCGGCAGCCAGGCCGTTATGGCGGAAAACCCTGTCGCGCGCGGGCTGTTTTCGCGCTTGCCTAAGGGCGTACAATCGCGCGTCCGCCTTGTGGCCGACTGGATGTCGCCCGACGTTGCGTTCGACGCGGTGATCCACCACGGCGATTCGGACCAGTTGCGTACCGTGTGCGAACAGGTCGCGGCGCGGCCGGGCGCGATCATCGGCGTGCAGGGCCTGGCGCAGGGTGAACCGAATATCGCGCTGGAGCGTTTGCTGATCGAGCGCTCGCTGTCGGTCAATACCGCGGCCGCCGGCGGCAATGCCAGCCTGATGACGATTGGCTGAACCGGCGCGGACAGAGTTTGACGTGCGTATGCGCGGCGGCGATCCTGCCGCCATACGCAGCCATAGGGGAGGGACGCCCAGCCGGCGTTCCCGAAGCGTAGAAAAAACGCAGCACACAGGCTGAACCAGCCACCAAGGAGAACTGATGACCTCGACATTCCACAAGACGGCCCTGACCGTTGCCCTGACCTTCGCCGGCCTGACCGGTGCCACGGCAGCTTTCGCGCAGGCGCAGGAAATCAAGCTGGGCTTCGCCGCGCCGATGACCGGCGGCCAGGCCCAGTACGGCAAGGACATGCAGAATGGCGTGGTCCTCGCCATCGAGGACATGAACGCCACCAAGCCGAAGATCGGCGGCAAGGACGTCAAGTTCGTGCTGGTGTCGGAAGACGACCAGGCCGACCCGAAGACCGGCTCCGTGGTGGCGCAAAAGCTGGTGGACAACGGCATCCAGGGCATGCTCGGCCACTTCAACTCGGGCACCAGCATCCCGGCGTCGATGGTCTACAACCGCGCCGGCATCCCGCAGATCGCCATGGCGACCGCGCCGGAATACACGCGCCAGGGCTTCAAGACCACCTTCCGCATGATGACTTCCGACACCCAGCAGGGTTCGGTGATCGGCGCCTTCGTGGTGAAGAAGCTGGGCGCGAAGAACATCGCCATCGTCGATGACCGCACCGCCTACGGCCAGGGCCTGGCCGACGAGTTCGAGAAGGCTGCCAAGGCAGCCGGCGGCAAGATCGTGCGCCGCGAGTTCACCAACGACAAGGCGGTGGACTTCAAGGCCGTGCTGACCAACATCAAGCGCAGCAACCCGGACGTGATCTTCTACGGCGGCGCCGAGACCCAGTCGGCCCCTATGGCCAAGCAGGTCAAGGAACTGGGCATGAAGGCCCCGCTGGTGTCGGGCGAAATGTCCAAGACCGACAACTTCCTGAAGCTGGCCGGCCCGGCTGCCGACGGCACCGTGGTGTCGCTGGCCGGCCTGCCGCTGGACCAGATGCCGGGCGGCGCCGCGTACGAGAAGAAGTACGAGAAGCGCTTCGGCAGCAAGGTGCAGACTTACTCGCCGTACGCCTATGACGGCGCCACCGCGATGATGACCGCCATGATCAAGGCCGGCTCGGCCGATCCGGCGCGTTACCTGCCGGTGCTGGCTGCCACCAATATGCAGGGCGTCACCACCAAGACGCTGGCGTACGACGCCCGCGGCGACCTGAAGGACGGCGGCATTACCGTCTACAAGGTGGTGGGAGGCAAGTGGACGGTGCTGGAGACGGTTGGCGGGAAGTAATCGGCCATGCCGTTTGCCTGACTGAAGAACGCCATCCGCTTCGGATGGCGTTTTTGTTTGCGGGCCGCGCAGTTCAGTTGCCACGTGTCCGGCGAGTATTTGCATGGGCCCGCTGCGCCAGAAGAGCCTGGATCCCCGACGCCACGCCACTGGCTTCGGCGTGGTTCGGATGGGCGAGCCGAAACTTTTCGAGTTTTGATCGGACATCATCGGCGAGCCCGCGTTCGGCCAGGATATCGAGGACGGCCTCCGACCTTGACGAGGTCACGACCGCAACCCGGCGTGGGGATCCGCGTCAGGCGCCATCGCAAGGTCTACCAGCAATCCGGGTACCGGTTTGCCGTCGAGCAAGCTTGTAATCATGCTGTGGGCCTCGGCCCAGATGTTGTAGTGCACCTGCGCCAGTACATCGAGACTGCCGAGGTTTTTGGAGAATTGCGGTGGCGCGGCTTCCAGGCGAGACATGCGCAGCTTTCATTGGCGTTCTCACAAGATTTGCGGTGCGTTGGAACGGGGCGAGACCGCAAACGAGCACTTCGACAATAGCCGCGGGAAAGGCCCCGGAGTGGCGGCGATATCCGCACGTCGTGGCAGGAAATTCCGCACGTGCGAGTGAAGATTCAGCGTGTGGACCCGTTAACGGAGTTCTGGCGCGCTGGCGAGCCGCGCAAGGAAGTGGGCGATGTGCGCTTCCTTGCCGGGTAGGAACCCCGTCATTGGCGCATAATCCCGCTTTCGCATCTCTCGCCTATCCATTCCAGAAGGAGCAGTACGTGTCCGTGCAGGAAGTCAGCTACGACCGCGCAATCGAACTGGCCGGTGTCGGCCGGTTCGACGAGGCGCTGGACATCGCCGGCCAGTTGTCGGAGGCCCGGCCCGAAGTGGTCGATTTCATTACGCTGCGCGCACGGCTGCACTTCGACAAAGGCGACGCGCAAGCGGCCTTCGCCGTGCTCGACGACGCCCTGGCGCGGCTGGACTCTCTGGGGCTGGCGGCGCCGCACCGCTGGGCCTCGCGCGGGGTGATCGCGCATCGCTACGGCGCCATGCTGATGAGCCTGGGCCGCGACGGCGAGGCGTTGCCGTGGCTGCATGAGGCCGCGCGGCGCAACGGCCTGCTGTCAGGCGAATGGGCGGCCCATTTCCACGCGGGACTGGCGTGCTACCGGCTTGGCGACCTGGCTGGCGCTGGCCGTTTCTGGCATGACCTGCTGTACCGGGCCCCGGACCTCGGCGCCGAAGACATTCTTGCGCTCGTACACGACGCGATCGCACGGGCCGAAGCCGCCGGCCAGCCGGTCGAGCCCATGATGCGTGTCTGCCTTGGCCGCATCGCGCTCGACAACCCCGACTTGCTGGAGCTCGAGCCGGACGCCGCCGACGCGCTTGCGGCCGAGCAGGCCGGCATGGTGCTGGCGCAGGCGCCCGAACATCCGCAGGCTCGCCGCCTGCGCGCACCGTTGCGCTTCGGCACGGGCGACACGGAAGGCGCCCAGGATGACTTGGCCGTGTACCTGCGCCAGTGCCCGGATCCGCAGACCCAGGTACGCGCCATGGCGTGGCGCCACCAGGCCGCGCGGGCCCCGCACTCCGCTACGCAAGGAGCCGATGCCCAGCCCTGGCTCAAATTCAGCCTGACCACGCAATCCGACGACGGCGCCGGCTACTACCGCGCCGCCACCGCGCTGGGCGAGTTCATCGACCAGGTGCCGCAGTCCGAAGCCGCGCTGCGCCCGCGCCTGGTGGAGGCCTGCCAGCTTGGCGTGGCGCGCTTCGAAGCATACTTTGCGACCGGGGAAGGCGACGCCGACGGCCACGGCGGCAATGCCGATCCGCACGTGTATTCGCTGCTGTGCCGCCTGCTTGCGCGCAGCCTGCCGGCTGAAGCGGGCAACCTGGAGACGCGCATTGCCCTGCACCACAAGGGCATGGCGGCGAGCGAGTTCATCGACCACTGGATCGACCTGCTCGACTGCCACGCCGGCGCGAACCAGCACCAGAAGGTGGTGGAACTGGCGGGCGAGGTACTGAACCGCTATCCGCTGGAGCGCAATCCTGCCGACGTGACCTGGGCGTTCAGCCGCCTGATCGCCGCCTGGAAGGCCATTGGCGGCGCCGAGGCAGGCGAGGCGGCCGGCGCGGCCATGTCGCATATGGACGCCCGGCTCGACGCGCTGCCGGTCGAGGCGCGCAGCGAAGCCGCGCACCCGATGGCGCATGCTCGTGCCCACTACGCCGCTCTGGTGCAAGCCCGCATGGATGGCATGGACCAGCACGACCGCACCGACGCAATCGCCGAGATCGACGCCCTGCAGCGCCGTGCGCTGCTCGTGGAGGATGCGTGGCTTTTCAACCGCTTTGGCTTGATCTGGCGCGACGTGGGCGACCACGAGCGCGCGCTGCCACTGTTCGAACAGGCCATCGAAATGACCGAGGGCGATGCCTGGGACCAGGCCGCGCCGCGGGTCCAGCGCGCGTTGATCCACAACGCCGCCGCACGCCACGACGCCGCGCTGGTGGACTTCGTCGCCGCGTTTGCGGTCCGTGACGACTGGGATGCCGAAACCTGGCTGCATGCCGTGGAATCGGCGGTCGGCCTCGGGCAGCGCGAGACCGCGCTGGGCTATTTCGACAAGGCCCGTGCCGCCGGGGCCGGCGAAGGTCGCACACGCGGCCTGAACGCGAAGGTCGAGGCGGCCCTGCGGACCACGCGCCCCAAGTGGAAGCTCTGGGGCGTCTGACCCGACAGACCTCCCCAAATTGCGGAAAATCCCGCATCGAGAAACGCCATAGAACAAGATGGCGTTTTTTCTTGAAAGTTAGAGTCAGAAGTTGGCGCATTCAGTGCGGTGTCAGACAATCACCGACAAGGAATGTCATGTGCTTCCATTACCATGTCACGCATGAATGGACTGAGCCAACTTTTCCCGTCACTTCCGCTCGCGCCTGGCGGCCTGTTCTGGGTGGGCCTGGCGCTGATCGGCGCGGGCCTGGCCGGCGAGGTAAGCCGCCGCTGGCTGCGCTGCCCGCGCATTGTCGGCTATGCCGCCGCGGGCCTGTGCGCCGGCATGCTCGGGCGCAGCATCGTCGACGACAACATGATCGCTCAGACCCGTATCCTGATCGATATGGCGCTGGCACTGGCCCTGTTCGAACTTGGACACCGTCTGTCGTTAACCTGGCTGCGCGCCAACCGTTGGCTGCTGCTGACGAGCGCGTTCGAAAGCGTGCTGACCTGGGGCCTTGTCGCCGCCGTGCTGCAATGGATGGGGGCCTCGCCGGGCATTGCGATCCTGGCAGGGGGCATCGCGGTCAGCACTTCGCCGACGATCGTGCTGCAGCTCAAGAACGAATTGCGCGCCGAGGGCCAGGTGACCGAGCGTCTGCTTGCCATGGCCGCGCTCAACAGCATCTATGCCGCCGTGATCGTGCAGGTGGCCACCGGCTGGCTGCATTCGGAGTACGGCAACCTGGGCGCGGCGCTGCTGCATCCGCTCTACTTGCTGATCGGTTCCTGCCTGCTGGCCTGGGTGGTGGGCAAGGTTGGCCACGCCATCTATGGCCGGATGTCGGTGGACGATCACTACAGCTTCCTGGTGCTGGTGGGCCTGGTGCTGTTCACGCTGGCGCTGACCCGGGTACTAAAATTGTCGATGCCGATCACGCTGTTGCTGGCCGGCGTGGTGTTCAAGCACGAGGACAGCCAGCCGCACGTGTGGCCGACGCATTTCGGCAGTGCCGGCAGCCTGCTGATCATCGTCATGGTGGTGTCGCTGGGCCTGCCGCTCACGGGGCATGACTGGGTGGTCGGCGGCGTCTATGCTGTAGTGCTGGTGTTGCTCCGCCACCTTGCCAAGTTGGCGGGAGTGGTGTCGCTGGGATCGTTCTCTGGCCTGAGCCTGCGCCAATGCGTGGCGCTCGGGCTCGCGCTGGCGCCCATGTCGGGCCTGGCATACCTGTTGATGAACGATGTCGCGCGCCTGTATCCGGGTACCGGTGAACCGTTGGCCGCCATCATCCTGTGCGCGCTGGCCATCGAGCAACTGCTGGGCCCGGTGCTGGCGGCCTGGGCACTGCGGTTTGCCGGCGAAGTCCGTGCCGACCTGCGCAGCAATGGAGGAGGGCGCTGATGTCGCTCGAACCTTTCAAGCATTCCGAGGCGCTGACCTTCGGCGTCGAGCTGGAGCTGCAGCTCGTCAACCGGCACGACTACGACCTGGCGCCGTTCGCGCCCGACCTGCTGCGTGCGTTGAAGGGTGCCCAGCATGCCGGCGACATCAAGCCGGAGATCAGCCCGTCGATGATCGAGATCAGCACGGGCATCTGCCACACGTATGACCAGGCGGTGGAAGAACTGACCACCATGCGAGACCTGATGTCGGCGGCCTCGCGTGCGCTCAACATCGGCATCAGCGGCGGCGGCACGCACCCGTTCCAGCAGTGGGCCGACCGCATCATTTCCGATTCGCCGCGCTACCAGTACATCTCGGAACTGTATGGCTACCTGGCCAAGCAGTTCACGGTATTCGGCCAGCATGTCCATATCGGCTGCCCGACTGCCGATGAATCGCTGTTCCTGCTGCACGCTATCGGCCGCTACGTGCCGCACTTTGTCGCGCTCGCTGCATCGTCCCCCTATGTGCAGGGCGTTGATACCGGCTTTGCTTCGGCGCGCCTGAACTCGGTCGCGGCCTTCCCGATGAGCGGGCGCGCGCCGTTCCTGCTCACGTGGGACGCCTTCACCGCCTATTTCGAGAAGATGCGCAATACGGGCGTGATCGAGAGCATGAAGGATTTCTACTGGGATATCCGTCCGAAGCCGGAATTCGGCACGATCGAAGTGCGCGTCATGGATACGCCGCTGACCGTGGGGCGTGCCTGCGATATCGCCGCGTATATCCAGATGCTGGCGCGCTACCTGCTGCTGTCGCGCCCGTTCATGCCACAGGAAGACGACTACCTGGTCTACACCTTCAACCGCTTCCAGGCCTGCCGCTTCGGCCTGGAGGGCGAATACGTGCATCCCAACGAACTGACGCGCCAGCCGATCGCCGAGCATATCCTGTCGATCTGCGACGCGCTGGTGCCCCATGCCGAGGCCTTGGGTTCGCTGCAGGCGCTGGCCAATATCCGTGCGCTGGCCGAGCGCCGCGACGGAGACGCCGAATGGCTGCGCCAGGTCGACGCCGACGCCCGCAGCCAGCGCGAAACCGTGCGCCAGGCCTGCGAACGCTGGGCGGCCTGACGCCGCCCGAGGCGCCTATTTCACTGAGTAGCCGCGCCCTTGCATGCACGCGCCCCAGGCCTGGTAGTAGCTCGACATAGCCTGGCCGGTATTGGCTGCCGCCTGCTCGTTGGCGGCATTCGCCTGCCGGCGCGATTGCCGATGGGCGACGCCGCCCGCCACCGTGCCAACCGCCGCACCCTTGCCGGCATCGCCGGCGATCGCTCCCACTGCGGCGCCTGCCGCAGCACCGCGCACGCGCTGGCCACTTTGCGCCTGAGCCGGCGGTGGCGCGGCAGCGGCCTGCGCCGGGTCGACGCCGGTCTGCTGCTTGGCCCAGCTGTAACAAGCGCCATCGTCGCTGGATTGCTGCTGCTGGCTCTGTCCCTTGGCGGGATACGCCATCGGCTTTTGCTGCGCCTGGACCGGTGCTATGGCCAGCGCAGACAGCATCGCCGCCAGCACTCCCCATCCACGACGTGCATTCTTGTCAGGCTTCATGGCGAAATCCCCTGTGAGTCGGCCGGCGCGCTACATGTGCCGCACCGCACCGCAGCGCGCCGGGCGCCGATAGCGGTGGAGAACTCAGTATTGCAGCGGGTGGCGAGAAGTCAATTCAGAGTTTTTGGCGGGCCGCGCAGACCGGTTCATGCGTCAGGCGCCGTGGGGCACGCTTTCGCCATCGCGCAGCCCGAGCCGCTTGTTGGCCGGCACCGCCACGTCGATCAGCTTGGGACGCGGCAGGTTAAGGTTGCGCATCATCTCGATGAACTCGTCGCGCGTGCGTCCGGCCACGCGGCTGTTGTTCGCGCGCTCCTGCGCGATCGTCGACGAGGTGCGGCCCTTGTAGTCATGCGCGGGGTAGACCAGCGTGTCGTCGGGCAGCGCGAACAGCTTGCGCGTCAGGCTGTCGTACAGCGTGCCGGCATCGCCCGACTGGAAATCGGTGCGCCCGCAGCCATCGATTAGCAGCGCGTCGCCGGTGAAGACGCGGCGCACCGGGCCGTTCGGCGTGGGCTCTTCCCACAGGTAGCTCATGCTGCCGGCGGTATGGCCCGGCGTGTGGATGGCGCGCAGCATTTGCGTGCCGAAGGCGAGGGTATCGCCGTCGATCAGCTGCTTCTGCGCGGAACGGATGTCGCATCCGGATGGCGCGGCGGTATGCGCACCGGTCTGCATGGCGACGTGGCCGGCCGAGGTGATGTGGTCGGCATGGGCATGCGTTTCAACCACCCATGCCAGGCTGGCGCCGGCCTCGCGCAGCACTGCCATGTCGCGGTCGAGCTGGTGGTCGACCGGATCGATCAGCACGGCGTCGCGCGTGGCGGCGTCGATCAGCAGGTAGGTGAAGGTCGACGAGGTTTCGTCGAACAACTGGAAGAAGGTTTGCATGGCCGCCTCGCTTTTTGCTCTGGTTCTGGCAGGCGCCTGCGGTGGCGCCATGGGGAGACTGGCGCCATGATACGCCGCGGCGGCCTCAGCATTCCACGATATTCACCGCTAGTCCGCCGCGCGCCGTTTCCTTGTATTTGGTCTTCATGTCGGCGCCGGTTTCGCGCATGGTCTTGATCACCGAGTCGAGCGATACGTAGTGCGTGCCGTCCCCCCGCAAGGCCATGCGCGCGGCGTTCACCGCCTTGACGGAGGCCATGGCATTGCGCTCGATGCACGGGATCTGCACCAGCCCGCCGACCGGATCGCATGTGAGGCCCAGGTTGTGCTCCATGCCGATCTCGGCGGCGTTCTCGACCTGCTCGGGCGTGCCGCCCAGCACCGCCGCGAGCGCGCCGGCCGCCATCGAGCAGGCCACGCCGACTTCGCCCTGGCAGCCGACTTCGGCGCCCGAGATCGACGCGTTGAGCTTGTAGAGCAGGCCGATCGCGCCGGCGGTGAGCAGGAAATCCACCACGCCCTGCGCGTTGGCGCCGGGAACGAAGCGGTCGTAGTAATGCAGCACGGCCGGGATGATGCCGGCCGCGCCGTTGGTCGGCGCCGTCACCACGCGGCCGCCAGCGGCGTTTTCCTCGTTGACGGCCATGGCGTAGAGGTTGACCCAGTCCATCACGGAGAGCGGGTCGGACAGCGTGCGTTCGGCGCGCTCGGTCAGGCTGCGGAACAGCTCCGGCGCACGGCGGCGGACCTTGAACGGGCCGGGCAGCTCGCCGTCGGTGCGGCAGCCGCGTGCGACGCAGGCCTGCATCACGTCCCAGATATGAAGCAGCCCGGCGGTGACGTCTTCCTCGCTGCGCCAGGTAAGTTCGTTCTCCATCATCAGGCGCGCGATGCTCTTGCCGCTATTGCTCGCCATTTCGAGCATGTCCTTGCCGCTGCGGAACGGATGCGGCAGCTGCTGCGCAGCGTTGAGCACCTGTGTATTGGGCGCGCCTGCGGTAACGACGAAGCCGCCGCCCACCGACAGGTAACGTGCCTCGCGCAGCGACTCGCCCTGCGCGTCCAGGGCGTGGAATTTCATGCCGTTCGGGTGCTCGGCCATGGCCTCGCGGCGGTAGAACGCGATGTGTTCCTTCTCGACGAACGGGATCGGGTGGCGGCCCAGCAGCGACAGCGTGCGGCTCGCGCGCAGCGCTTTGAGCCGGCTGTCGATGGTGTCGGGATCGATGGTATCGGGCGCCTCGCCCATCAGGCCCAGCATCACGCCCTTGTCGGTGCCGTGGCCCTTGCCGGTCGCGCCGAGCGAGCCATACAGCTCCACGCGCACGCTGGCGACCTGCGGCAGCACGCCGTCACGCTCCAGGCCCTGCGCGAACATCAGGGCGGCGCGCATCGGGCCCACGGTGTGCGAACTCGACGGGCCGATACCCACCTTGAACAGATCGAAGACGCTGACTGCCACAGAGCACTCCTGAAGTCACTTGCCGCCTGCGCATGGCAAGCGGCCGTTATGGGATCAAACGACGGGGATCAAACGACGGGTTCAAACGTCGTCGTCCTTGCCGACCTGGCTCCAGACCGACGCCGCCGTCCTGGGCGGCGGGCCGTCGGCCGGCTGCTGGCGCAGCTTGACCGAAACCGTGCCGTCCGTTTCCAGGATGGCGAAATGCACGTCGGCCATGCTGGTGCTGCCGGCGTGGCGCAACACCTTGTTGAGGTCGTCCACGCTGATGCGCTGGTTGCGCATCACGTCTTGCAGCAGTTTGCCGTCATGGATCAGGAACTGCGGGCGGCCTTCCACGAGGTTCTCAAGCTTGCGGCTGCGCCAGGTCAGATAGGCGAGCCCGGCATTGGCGCCCACAAGCGTGACGGCCAGGATCAGCCCGGCGGTCACCGAGTTGTCCCCGGCGTTCATGGCGTTCTGCACGGCGTTGGACAGCACCAGCAGCAACACCAGGTCGAATGGCGTGAGCTGGCCGATCTGGCGCTTGCCGGACATCCGCAGCAAAGCCAGCACCGAGCCATACACGATCAACCCGCGCAGTACGAACTCCCACCAGGGCGCACTGAGATTCCACATGAAGCCTCCGCTGTGCTGATGGCGCCCCGACGCGCGGCGCCTCCAAGTTCAGCATAGCGCGCCTGCCGGCCGACCGGAACCGGGCGCCAGGCGCTGGACGGCCTCAATCCACGGCTCAGTCCTCGGCGTACTCGCTCATCGGCACGCAGCTGCAGAACAAGTTGCGGTCGCCGTAGACGTTGTCGGCGCGGCCGACGGGCGGCCAGTACTTCTGCGTGCGCAGCGATGCCACCGGATAGGCCGCCTCTTCGCGCGTGTACTGGTGCGTCCACTCGTTGGCCGTGACCACCGCCGCGGTGTGCGGGGCGTGCTTGAGCGGGTTGTCGTCGCGGTCGAAGGTGCCGTCGGCGACGCGGCCGATTTCCTGGCGGATGGCGATCATCGCGTCGATAAAGCGGTCCAGCTCGTGCAGGGCCTCGCTCTCGGTCGGCTCGATCATCAGCGTGCCCGGCACCGGGAAGCTCATGGTCGGGGCGTGGAAGCCGTAGTCCATAAGGCGCTTGGCCACGTCTTCGTTGCTGATGCCGGTGTCCTTCTGCAGCGGGCGCAGGTCCAGGATGCATTCGTGCGCCACCAGGTCGTGCTGGCCCGTGTACAGCACCGGGTAGTACGGCGACAGCCGCTTGGCGACATAGTTGGCGGTCAGGATGGCGTTCTCGGTGGCGGCGGTGAGGCCGGCCGAGCCCATCATGGCGATGTACATCCACGAGATCGGCAGGATGCTGGCCGAGCCGAACGGCGCGGCCGATACGCCGCCGATGCCGTTGTCGTCGCGGCGATAGCCCACGCTGTCCTGGTTCGGCAGGAAGTCGGCCAGGTGCGCGCCGACCGCCACGGGGCCCACGCCGGGGCCGCCGCCGCCGTGCGGGATGCAGAAGGTCTTGTGCAGGTTCAGGTGCGAAACGTCGCCGCCGAACTGGCCCGGCGCGGCGGTGCCGACCATCGCGTTCATGTTGGCGCCGTCGACATAGACCTGGCCGCCGTGCTGGTGCACGATCTCGCAGATCTGCTGCACGCCCTGCTCGAACACGCCGTGCGTGGACGGGTAGGTGATCATGATGGCCGCCAGGTTCTTGCTGTGCTGCTCGGCCTTCTTCGCCAGGTCCCCCAGGTCGACGTTGCCGTTCTCGTCACAGGCCACTACCACCACCTTCATGCCGGCCATCTGCGCCGACGCCGGGTTGGTGCCATGCGCCGACGACGGGATCAGGCAGATGTCGCGATGGCTTTCGCCGCGGCTGGCGTGGTAGGCGTGGATGATCAGCAGGCCCGCGTATTCGCCTTGCGAGCCGGCGTTCGGCTGCAGGCTCACGGCGGCGTAGCCGGTGGCCGCGCACAGCATGGCCTCGAGCTGGTCGATCATCTCGCGGTAGCCGACCGTCTGGTCCAGCGGCGCGAACGGGTGGATCTGGCTGAATTCGGGCCAGGTCACCGGAATCATCTCGCTGGTGGCGTTCAGCTTCATCGTGCACGAGCCCAGCGGGATCATGGTGCGGTCCAGCGCCAGGTCCTTGTCGGCCAGCATGCGCAGGTAGCGCAGCATCTCATGCTCGGCGTGGTGCGTGTTGAACACCGGGTGTGTCAGGTATTCGCTGGTGCGCGCAAGGCCGGCCGGGAAAGCGTCGTCGGCCGCGGCTTCGATCGCGTCGAACGTCAGCGATGCCGGCAGCGGCTTGCCGAACGAGAAGATCTCCCACAGCGCCACGACGTCGTCGCGCGTGGCGGTCTCGTCGAGCGACACGCCGATGCGCGTCGCGCCGGCATGGCGCAGGTTGATGCCGCGCGCGGTCGCGGCGGCGTGGATCGCCTCAGTGTTGAAGCCGGTTTCGAACGTCAGCGTGTCGAAGAACGTCGCGTTGGTGCGCGTAAATCCGAGCGTCTGCAGGCCGGCGGCCAGCGTGGCCGTCAGGCGATGCACGCGCTGCGCGATGCGCTTGAGGCCTTGCGGACCGTGGTACACGGCGTACATCGACGCCATCACGGCCAGCAGCACCTGCGCGGTGCAGATATTGGAGGTCGCCTTCTCGCGGCGGATATGCTGCTCGCGCGTCTGCAGGGCCAGGCGGTAGGCCTTGTTGCCCTGCGCGTCGATGGTCACGCCGACCAGGCGGCCCGGCATCGAGCGCTTGAACGCCTCCTTCACCGCCATGTAGCCGGCGTGCGGGCCGCCGAAGCCGAGCGGCACGCCAAAGCGCTGCGAGTTGCCCACGGCCACGTCGGCGCCCCATTCGCCAGGCGCGGCAATTAGCGTCAGCGCCAGCAGGTCGGCGGCAGCCACCACCAGGCCGCCCGCGGCGTGCACGGCGTCAGCAATGGCGCGGTAGTCGGTCACGTCACCGTTGACGCCCGGGTACTGCAGCAGCACGCCGAACGCGTGGGCCGAAGCGGCGTCGGCAGCCGGGCCGACCTTTACTTCGATGCCCAGCGGCTTGGCGCGCGTGCGTACCACTTCCAGCGTCTGCGGCAGGACGTCGTCGGCCACGTAGAAGGTGTTCGACGCGTGCTTGTTCACGCGCTGCAGCAGCGTCATGGCTTCGGCCGCGGCGGTGCCTTCGTCCAGCATCGACGCGTTGGCGATGTCCAGGCCGGTCAGGTCCGTGACCATCTGCTGGAAGTTCAGCATGGCTTCCAGGCGGCCTTGCGAGATCTCGGGCTGGTAGGGCGTATACGCGGTGTACCAGGCCGGGTTCTCGAAGATATTGCGCAGGACCACGGCCGGGGTCAGCGTGTTGTAGTAGCCCTGGCCGATAAAGCTCTTCAGGACCTTGTTCTTGCCTGCCAGCTTGCGCAGCTTCGCCAGCGCGGCTTCCTCGGCCAGCGGCTCGGTGAATTCGCCCATCGGCATGCCGTCGCGGCGGCGGATGGCTTCGGGAATCACGGCGTCGATCAGCGCGGCGCGGCTGTTGTAGCCGAGCACCTTGAGCATGTGCTGCTGTTCGGGCGTATCGGGGCCGATATGGCGGGAGGCGAAGGCGTCGCGCGCCTCCAGTGCGGCCAGCGTGGGCCGGTTACCTTGGGCGGCGGTCATGGGAAGCGGGGCGTTCATGGCAAGAACCTCGTTGGGGGCGCGGTGGCAGGTGGTCAGCCATGCCGCCGCGCATCAATACAGTGGCCGGCCCGCGCGGGGCCGGCTGGCTGGCGTCAGGCGCCGACGCTGGCCTTGTAGGCGTCGGCCGACATCAGGCCGTTGACGTCGTCGCTGTTGGCCGGCTTGATCTTGAACAGCCACGCGTCGAAGGCGTTGGCGTTCACGCTTTCCGGCGCGGCCGTGGCGGCCTCGTTGACGGCGATGATTTCGCCGGCCACCGGGGCGTAGATGTCGGAAGCGGCCTTCACCGATTCCACCACGGCGAGCGCGTCGCCGGCGCCGACCGACTTGCCCACTTCGGGCAGTTCCAGGAAGACGATATCGCCCAGCGCGTCCTGCGCGTGGTCGGTGATGCCGATGGTCAGGGTGCCGTCGGCTTCGACGCGCACCCACTCGTGCGACTCGGTGTATTTCAGGTCAGCGGGGAAATTCATGAGGGTTCTCCGGATTCAGATTTGTTCTTGGTTCAGGCGCCTGCCATCGGTCGATGGGCCAGGCGCGATGGGCGACCGTTGAGGTGGGCCGGGGCGTTACCGCCTCAGCTCACGAGTGCCTTGCCATTACGCACAAACGGCAGTTTAACCACAGTCGCCGCGAGTTTGCGGTCGCGGATCTCCACCTGCACGGTGTCGCCCACCGCCACGCCCATCGGCAGGCGCGCGAAAGCGATCGACTGCGACAGGGACGGGCTGAAGGTGCCGCTGGTGATTTCGCCATCACCGGCAGCGGTGAGGACCTTCTGGTGCGCGCGCAGCACGCCGCCTTTGTCGCGCAGGATCAGGCCGGCGAACTGCTGGCGCTGGCCGGCGGCGGCGAGCGCCGCCTTGCCGGTGAAATCGCGCTCGCTCAGCAGGTCCACGGTCCAGGCCAGGCCCGCGTCCAGCGGCGAGGTATTGATATCCATGTCCTGGCCGTACAGGTTCATGCCGGCTTCCAGGCGCAGCGTGTCGCGTGCGCCGAGACCGGCGGGGCGCACGCCTGCGGCGTCGAGCTTCTCCCACACCGCGGCAACGTTCTCGGCCGGCACCACGAGTTCGAAGCCGTCCTCACCGGTGTAGCCGGTGCGCGCGACCATGATCTCGCCGATGGCAGGATCCTGGACCACGATGGCGTTGAAGGGCTTGAGGGCGTCGGATGGCTGGGTGGACGGGAAGGCGCTCCATACCTTGGTGCGGGCGTTCGGGCCCTGCACGGCGACGATGGCGAGCGGCAGCGTGCCGGCTGGCGCTACGTCGTCACGGCGCGGGGTGATCGTCACGCCGCTGCCGGTGGCGTCATTGCGCGCGCGGATCCATTCGATATCGCCCAGCGCGGTACTGGCGTTGACCACCAGGCGGAAGCGGTCCTCGGCGAAGAAATAGACGATCAGGTCATCGATCACGCCACCTTTCTCGTCGAGCATGCAGGAGTACAGCGCCTTGCCGGGCGTCTGCAGCTTGTCGACGTTGTTGGCCAGCAGGCCGCGCAGGAAGGTGCGGGTGTTCGGACCGGCGAGGTCGACGACGCACATATGCGACACGTCGAACATGCCCGCGTCGGTGCGCACGGCGTGGTGTTCCTCGATCTGGGAGCCATAGTTGACCGGCATGTCCCAGCCGCCGAAATCGACCATGCGGGCGCCGAGGGCGCGGTGGATAGCGTTGAGGGGCGTGGCCTGGAGCGTCATGGGAATCCTCGGGGGCAATCTCGGTTTCGAAAACGAAAAAGGGTCATCCGCCGCAGCGCTTGCTTCGCTCGAATAGCGTCGCAATCCGCTGCCGCGGATGACCCCTCTGTCCTCGATACCTGAGAGATTACGAGGTCGCCCCGCCTAGCAGGTCCGATCCTCGCGCGCCCCTTCGGTGGGCACGCTCGCCATGGCTGGCGGGTGCCGCTCTCCAGAGTGCGGCATGCATCGTGTGCATGTTGCATGCCGATCCGAACGGTCCATGGTGCCTGAGAGTTTTCGGGTGATACCCCTTCGGCGGCGCAACGGGTGCGCGCTCTCCCGGTCGGATGCGCGCAATGTACGGGAGGGTCCTGCCTTTGTCAACGCGGCAGGCCCGCCCGTTATTGCCGTAAGCGATTGCCTCAGCGCCGATCAGCGGTGGTGGTGATTATCGTCCGTCACGACGTTACCGACCACGCCGCCAAGCGCGGCGCCGCCGAGCGTACCGACCGCACTACCGTTGGTGAGCACGGCACCGCCGACGCCACCGGCCGCGGCGCCGATTGCGGTATTGCGTTGCTTGGGCGTCATATCGGAACAGCCGCCCACCAGGGCAGCTACCGCAACGCCTACCAGTGTCGCCTTGCCAAGGGCTCGTAGAGTTCTCATGATTGGCTCCGGAAGTGACTTCAATGGGCCCGGGGCAGATCGGAATCCACCCCGCCATACCGATTAGAAGCCGCGATATGCCGCAGGTTTTGGCTCTTACCAAGTGTTACTTCAGTAATATCCGCAGCAAGAAAATAGCGATTTCCGCTGACAGAACGGCCCTGCCGGGCGTGTTAACATGGCCGGCTTCGCGCCGGCCGCCGGCATGCTGCGGCATGTTGCGTACCAGGCGCCTCCGCCGCCCTCCGACGCACCTTCCACGCCAGACATCCCACGCATGACCCACGGCCTGAACGCTGCCCAATCCGAAGCCGTCCGCTACCTGGACGGGCCCTGCCTCGTCCTTGCCGGCGCGGGTTCGGGCAAGACCCGCGTGATCACGCAGAAGATCGCGCACCTGATCGAAGACAAGGGCTTCGAGCCGCGCCATATCGCCGCCGTCACGTTTACGAACAAGGCGGCCAAGGAGATGCAGGAGCGCATCGGCAAGCTGATGGAGGGCAAGACCTCGCGCGAGGGCAAGCGCCTGCCGCTCAAGCAGCTCACGGTGTGCACGTTCCACTCGCTAGGCGTGCAGATCCTGCGCCTGGAAGCCGAGCATGTGGGCCTGAAGCCGCAGTTCTCGATCATGGATTCGGACGATTGCTTCGGCCTGATCCAGGAGCAGCTCGGCACCACCGACAAGAAGCTGATCCGCAGCGTGCAGGGCACCATCTCGCTGTGGAAGAACGGCATGGTCGACCCGGAAGCCGCCATCGCGCAGGCCGCCAACGCCGACGAACACCAGGCGGCGCTGGTCTATCGCAACTACGTGGCCACCCTGCATGCTTACCAGGCCGTGGATTTCGACGACCTGATCCGCCTGCCCGCCGAACTCTTCGCGCGCAATGAAACGGTGCAGCTCAAGTGGCAGAACCGCCTGCGCTATTTCCTGGTCGACGAATACCAGGACACCAACGCGTGCCAGTACCAGCTGCTCAAGCTGCTCGCGGGTGGCTCGCACCTGCGCGCGCCGGCGTTCACGGCGGTGGGCGACGACGACCAGGCCATCTACGGGTGGCGCGGCGCCACGCTGGACAACCTGCGCCTGTTGCAGACCGATTTCCCTGACCTCAAGGTCGTCAAGCTGGAGCAAAACTACCGCTCCACGGTGCGCATCCTGGAGGCGGCCAACGCGGTCATCGCCAACAACCCGAAGCTGTTCGACAAGAAGCTGTGGAGCGAGCACGGCATGGGCGACCCGATCGCCATCCATCCGATGAACGACGAGGAGCACGAGGCCGAGTCCGTCGTGTTCCGCCTGTCCGCCCACAAGTTCGAGCGCCGCGCGCAGTTCCGCGACTACGCCATCCTGTACCGCGGCAACCACCAGGCGCGGCTCTTCGAGCAGATCCTGCGGCGCGAGCGCATTCCGTATGTGCTGTCCGGCGGCCAGAGCTTCTTCGACAAGGCCGAGATCAAGGACATCTGCGCGTACCTGCGGCTGATCGCCAACCCCGACGATGATCCCGCCTTCATCCGCGCCATCACCACGCCGCGCCGCGGCATCGGCAACACCACGCTGGAAGTGCTGGGCACGTTCGCGGGGCAGGCCAAGGTGTCGCTGTTCGAGGCCGCCATGATGGGGGGCATCGAAGCCAGGCTGCAGCCGCGCCAACTCGAGCCGCTGCGCGTGTTCTGCGAATCGATGGTGCGCCTGGCCGATCGCGCGACCAAGGATCCGGCCAGCGTGGTGCTGGACGACATGATGGAAGGCATCCACTACGAGGCCTACCTGTATGACTCGTTCGATGAGCGCCAGGCCCAGTCGCGCTGGACCAATACGCTCGAGTTCCTCGAATGGCTCAAGCGCAAGGGCACGCGGCCCGAGCCGGAGGGCGAGGGCAAAGCCACCGGCTTCGACAATGCGGATGGCTTCGGCAGTGAAGGCAAGAACCTGCTTGAACTGACGCAGACCGTGGCGCTGATGAGCATGCTGGAGGGGCGCGAGGAAGACCCCGACGCAGTGCGGCTTTCGACGCTGCATGCCTCGAAAGGCCTGGAGTATCCGCACGTGTTCCTGGTCGGCGTGGAAGAGGGCATCCTGCCCCACTGCCGCGAAGACGAGGACATGGCCGACGAGAAAATCGAAGAGGAGCGCCGCCTGATGTACGTGGGCATCACGCGCGCCCAGCGCAGCCTGCATATCAGCTGGTGCAAGAAGCGCAAGCGCGCGCGGGAGACCTATTCCTGCGAACCGTCGCGCTTTATCGGCGAGATGAAGCTGGAAGAAGCGCCCCCGCCGAAGGACGAGATGCCGGCGATGAGTCCCAAGGACCGGCTTGGCGCGCTGAAGGCCTTGCTTGGCAATGGCGGCAAGACGGCGCCCGGTTGAGTGCTGCGTGAGGCCGTGGACGATGCACGCCGCGGCGTGAAGCCGGCGGCCTGCGCGCGCGCCTGGACCTACCGCGTGCCTGAAGCAGCAAGCTGCACGTAGCGCGAGCCGCGCTGCCCCTGCGTGAAATCGAGCGTGAAGTCGCCCACATCGACGCGAGCTTGCAGCGCGCGCCGCAATTCCACAGCGCCATTGCCGCGCCACGCACCCAGTGCGCGCACCAGCCAGGCGGCGCCGATATAGCCGGCAATGGTCGCGGGCGAGGGCGGCTCGTCAAGGTATTGCTTCATGCGGGCCACGTGCTCCTTGACCACGCGCAGCGTGGCGGCCTGCGGTCCGGGCGCAACCTGCGTCAGCACCATGCCGCCCGGATAGCCCGCGCCGAGCACTTCGCGCGCCACAGTTGGGCTGACCGCGGACAAGCCGACCAGGAATCCGTACCAGCCTTGAGCGGCCAGGGCCCGGCCCAGGCTCGCATAGGCCAGCGTGTCACCCGCCACGATCACGGCACCGGGCCGTTGCGCCGCGATGGTGCGCGCGGCGGCGTCCGCGTTGCCGCCCAGCGGCACCGCGCGGGTGCCCATCGTGGATTCGAGCGCCCCCAGCCACGCGGCGCCGTTGCCGGTAGCGGAGGCGGCGAACTCCGCCGAGACCGCCAGCGCCACCCGTGTCAGCCCGTAGTCGCGCAGTTGCTTCACGGCGGTGTCGAGTTCGGCCTGGTAGTCGGCGCGCGTGAACCAGACGTTGTCCGCGTTCAGGGCCAGGCCCGAGAGCGGCGCCACGATCTGCACGCCGCGCCGGTGCAGTTCGGGCGAGGCCGCAAGGGCCGGCAACAGCCGGTCGCCGGGGCCGAACAGCAGTTCGGCATGCTCGCTATCGGCAAGCAATAGTGCCTGCGTGAGCGCCGCGCGCGGATCGGCATCTGCGTCGCGCACGACATGCGCAATCCGCACCGGACCACCGGCGGCGTTGGCCGCGTTGAACATGACCTTGGCGCCGGCCAGGTAGTCACGCGCCAGGTCGGCCTGGGCGCCGCTTCGGTCGAGCAGATGGCCGACCACGACGGTGCGCCGCGTCGGCGCCTGGGCCAGGGCCAGCGGCGCGGCGGCCAGTCCGCCAAGTGCGGTCATCAGCTGGCGGCGGCGCGGGGAGGGGGGCGGCGTTTCGCCGCGCAGCGATGGGTACGACAAACAAGGCAGGATCGAGGGCATGGAAAGGGGATGGCTGGCTGTCCGGGCGGTGGCTGCCGGAGATGCGGGGCGCAGCGTATCCGGCACGTGTGACAGAACTGTGACGAAATACCCCCGCCGACGAGGGGGGCGGGCCGTGCCATGCGACCGTCGAGCTTGACGCGCGTCAATTCCTTACCGGCGTCGGGGAACTAGCATGAGTCGTCAAACTCGCCGGTCAGTCCGCCCCCATGCACACGCTCACCACGCCATCCGCGGCCATCGATCGCCGCGCCCTCTCCGATTTCCGCGCGCTGGCCGGCCGCATCGACGGCAACGGCCCGCGCTACACGTCCTACCCGACGGCCGACCGCTTCCATGGCGGCCTTGATGAATCGGCCTACCACGCCGCGCTGGCGGACTGCCGCGCCGCCGCGCCGGCACCATTGTCGCTGTATCTGCACATCCCGTTCTGCGAGAACATCTGCTACTACTGCGGCTGCAACAAGGTCATCACGCGCGATCACGGGCGAAGCGCCAAGTACGTGAGCTACCTTGGCCGGGAAATGGCGCTGACGGCTGCGCACCTGGGCGGCCGCAGGCAGGTGCTCCAATCGCACTGGGGTGGCGGCACGCCGACCTTCCTGAACCCGGCCGAGATGCGACGCGTGATGGCATCGCTGCACGAGCATTTCGACCTGCCGGCCGACGGCGAGCACTCGATCGAGATCGATCCGCGCCGTGTCGACTACGAACGCATGGCGTTGCTCGCCGAACTCGGCTTCAACCGCGTCAGCCTGGGGGTGCAGGATTTCGACCCGGAAGTCCAGCAGGCCATCCACCGCATCCAGCCGTTCGAGGAAACCCGCGCGGTGGTCGACGCCTCGCGCAAACTGGGGTTCCGGTCGGTCAGCCTGGACCTGATCTACGGGCTGCCGCACCAGACCACGGCGCGCTTCAACGCTACCGTGGAGCGGGTGTTGACACTGCGGCCAGACCGGCTCTCCGTCTATAGCTACGCGCACCTGCCGCATGTCTTCAAGCCACAGCGGCGCATCGACGAAAACGCATTGCCGAGCGCGGGCGAGAAGCTCGATATCCTGGTCTCCACGATCGAACGCCTGACTGCCGCCGGCTACGTCTACATCGGCATGGACCACTTCGCGCTGCCCGACGACGACCTCGCCGTGGCCCAGCGCGAGGGCCGGCTGCAGCGCAATTTCCAGGGCTATTCGACACATGCCGGCTATGACCAGCTCGGCTTCGGCATTTCCGCGATCGGTGCCGTGGCGGGGCGCTACGTGCAGAGCGCGCGCACGCTCGACGATTACTACGCCGCAATCGACGCCGGCCGGCTGCCGGTCATGCGGGGCTTCACGATGGAAGACGACGATCACCTGCGCCGCGAGATCATCGGGGCGCTGATGTGCAATGGCGTGCTCGACATCGCGCAGATCGAGGCACGCCATGGCATCGATTTCGCAGGCAGGTTTGCCGCCGAACTTGCCGATCTCGACCGGCTCGGCGCCGACGGCCTGGTTCGTCGCGAGCCGGGCCGCATCGAGGTCACCATGCTGGGCCGCCTGCTCGTGCGCCGCGTTGCCATGGTGTTCGACCGTTACCTGCGCGAAGACGCTGCCAGGCCGCCCGTTGCCCCGCCGTCAGCCAATGACGGCGCCCAGCCGGTGCGGTTCGTGCCGCGATATTCCCGCGTGGTCTGATCCGGAGGCGCCGGTCCCGGCGCGCAACCAACAGGCGAAAAAAAGCCCGCGATCCAGTCGCGGGCTTTTTATGTCTGTGCGGCCGGTGTTACTTGGCGGCGCTGGCCATGTAGTCGGCGGCGGCGAGCACATCGGCGTCGGGGCCGGCATAGCCGCCCTTCGGCGGCATCACGCCCTTGCCCTTCAGCGCGTAGTTGTGGACGGCGTCCATGCCTTCCTTCAGGCGCGGCGCCCAGGCGGCCTTGTCGCCGAACTTGGGAGCCCCGGCAACGCCGGCGGCGTGGCAAGCGGCGCAAACCTGGTCATAGACCTTCTTGCCCACTTCGGCGGAAGCCGCGGCAGGTGCTGCGGCCGGAGCCGGCGCAGCGGCAGCGGGCGCGGGCGCCGCTGCAGGAGCCGGAGCGGCGGCGGCAGCCGGAGCGGCACCGGCATCCGATGCCGCGGCGGTGGCCGGAGCAGCGGCGGCAGGGGCCGGAGGCTCGGGGAACTTGGCGCCACCGGCGTCAGCCATGTAGACCACGGCGCGGCCCAGTTCGTAGTCGGAGTAGTCGTCCGGCGTGGTGCCGGCGCGCGGCTGCATGGCACCCTTGCCGTGCAGCACCGAGCTCAGCAGGCCATCGAAGCCCTGGCCGATGCGGCTGGCCCAGTCGCCCGCGTTGCTGTACTTCGGCGCGCCCGCAGCGCCCGTGGCGTGGCACGCTGCGCAGACTTCCTTGTAGACCTGCTCGCCGGTCTTGAAGACGCGCGGTGCGTTGGCGTCCTTGATCTCGAGCGAAGCGACCGGCTTGATGCGGTCATTGATGGCTTCCGCCGTGGTGACCGAACCGGCACCTTCCTTGGAGCCGTGGCCGACAAAATTGACCAGCAGGATGATCACGATGATCGGGACCAGGAACGCAGCGATCACCACTGCGATCAGCTGCTTCGGCGTCTTGATGGGAGACTCGTGTTCGTCGTGTTGGTGTTGGACGTCGCTCATACAGAACTCTCAGTTTTGCAGGAAACCTTCAGCCGCTCACGCTCGGCTTGATTTATCGGGCCCTTGAACGTCTGGGTCCTTCTGATTGCGTGGTTCAGTACTGTCCCCCGTTTGCCAACGCGGTGCCGCTGCGTCTTGACGGAAATAGCTCGCGATTATAGCCCCAAAGGCCTCATGGCTGGGCCGAAAGAGACGGTTCCGAGACGTTGGGCGATGTCCCCGGATTCGCGCGCATGGACGCCTCAGCGCAAACGCGGTATCCTATGCGACTTCCCAGCGGCGGCATTCGCCCGCCGCACCGGTTGCACCCGTGGCAGACCCTGCCGCCAGTGCCAGACCACTTTCCGCGCGCCCGTAGCTCAATGGATAGAGTACTGCCCTCCGAAGGCAGGGGTTGCTGGTTCGATCCCAGCCGGGCGCGCCAAATTTCCCGAAATGACTCGCTGCGTTCCGGCTGGCATTCCGCCTCCAGGCCGACAGCGCCTTGGCAAGCACCGAATCGAAGCGCTCCCGTTTATGACACTTTCCGCAAGGTGCTTAATTCCGTCCTAAGGATGTTTCAATTGTCTTCACAAGGGGGCGGACTTAGAGTGCCACTGAGGCCTCTCCCTGCAGAACGCTCCCCGTTTCTGACAGGACATTTGGAAAGCGCGGCATGTCCGCGCTTCTTTTTTGTCTCTTGCCTCTGCGGAGGGGTGTCGCCGCCGCCCCCTGTGCAGGAATATGCCGGTTGGCGTGCGGCGCGGCGATTCTCGTGGCTGGCTCGATGCGGGCTTGCGTGTAGGACGGCGCCGGATACCCAGGCGGCCGTCAATGCGCCAAGACTTCCAGTTGTCCCAGGGGCGGAGACCACCATGGCGAGCAAGATTTCCCCCGTCGTTGCCGCGCACGAGCGGATGCCGGCCGGTTCGGAAGCCGGTGACGATCAAGGGCCGGCCGAGCCGCAAGGCAGGACGGCGTGGATCGAGAACGACGATCTGCTGGAGCGGATGCAGTGGATGTGCGCCTCCAACCGCCGCGTGGTCGAGCGCAGCGAGCAGTTGGTGACCGAGAGCATCCGGCTGCTGGCACGGATCGGTTACCGCTGAGCAGCGACAAGGGGCCCGACGCGCCGCGCGCGGACAGGAAGAATCGCCGCAGCGACCGACTGTGCCGTGGCCGGACGGTGGCCCGCCCCGGCGGTCAGTACCGCTGCTGCTCGTTGCGCCCCTTGATATTGCCTGCCACACCGCCCGCCACCGCGCCGATGGCCGCGCCGGTCCAGCCGCTGCCGCCTGCGATGGCCGCAATGCCCGCGCCGGCGGCGGCACCGATGGCAGCCCCCGAAACCGTACCTTGCTGCTGCGGCGTCATGCCGGTGCATGCGGTCACGCTGGCCACCGCCAGCGCCGCGCCGATCCATTGAAGTCGTTTCATGGCCTCGCCTTATTTCTTGACCTGCAGTCCAGGCACCACCATCTCGAACCAGATGGTTTCGAGCACCGGCCGCTGCAGGCGGTCGGGGTGGGCGGCATACCAGCGGTCCAGGCCGTCACGGACCGAGTCCAGCGTTTGGCCTTTCAGGCCCCGCGCCAGGCGCGGCACGATGGTCTGCGAGTCCGGCGGGACATTGCCGGCGTGGTAGGCGACATCGACCTGCACCACATTGGCGATGCCGACCAGATAGGCCTTCTTCATCTGCTCCGTCGACTCTGTCCACTGCTTGCCCGTTACGAGCGGAACCTCGTCCGCGCTGGCCACGCCGGATGCCATGGCCAGCGCCATGCACGCGGCGGCGGTCCATGCGTGCAGCTTCTGCCTGGTTGTCATTGCACACTCCCGTGCGGACCAGGTGCGCGGCGGTCCGCCTTACCGTCGCGCCTGGTTCCGGGCAGCGGGTGCCGGTTGGCGCGCTTTCATATTAGTCGCTATTCCAGTGACCGGTACGCCGCCGTGCAACGGTGCCCGGCAGCGCCGGCGGCCGAAAACTTTCATATCACCGACTGCGTCCACGTCGCCTATGTGCTGATAGATTCGCCTGATTCGGCGTATTCGATCGGGGAGGGCGAGACATGGCACGCACTGCGCGGACAGCACTGCGGGCACGGATCCGGCGTATCGCAGGCCCGGGCCTGGCGGCCCTCGCTTTGGCGCTGTCCGCAAGCGGCAGCGCCGCATCGCCGCTGGACCTGCCCGGCTCGCTGCCCAATATGGTTGGCATCGGCGTGGGCTCGACCACCGAGTTCGCCGGTGGCAAGGACCGCACCATCGGGGTCGTGCCCGGCGTGCGCTACGTGACCCCGGGCGGCCGGCTGCTCGAATGGTACGGCCCTTACGCGCAATTCAACTTCGGCGGGCTGACCGGCTGGCAGTGGGGGCCCGCGGTGTCGCTGCGCCTGGGGCGCAGCGGTGTCGACGACCCGGTGGTGTCGCGCATCCACGAGATCGACACGACCGTCGAGGCCGGCGGCTGGTTCGGCTACGAGTACCTGCACGAAGGCGCGATCCCGTTCCGGCTGCGCGGCGGCATCAACGTGATGACGAATGCGGGCATCGTTTACGGCGGCGCGCGCGTCAGCGCCAACGCCTCGGCGTGGGTGCCGATGCATCGACGCGTCTATGCCGGCGTCGGCCTCGGTGCGAGCTGGGTCAGCGACAGCTTCAACCGTACCTATTTCGGCGTGACCGACGGCGATGCGGCCGCCAGCGGGCTGCCGGCCTACAACCCCGGGGGCGGGCTGGAGCAGTACACCGGCTGGCTCGCGCTGCTCTACCAGATCGACAGGAACTGGTATGCCGGGGCCATGGTTTATGCGCAGCGGCTGGCCGGCGACGCGGCCGACAGTCCCATCGTTGCCCAGCGCGGCACGCGCAACCAGATCACCTATGGCGTGGGCCTGGGCTACACGTGGCGCTAGCGCCGGACACGTGTCGCGCCTGCAACAGGTTGTCCATCCTTGCCGAGACGAGGGGGCGTCACACCCGGCATCGTTTTGGCGCGCTGGCGCGGCTGCCGGAACCCGCGCCGTGCATCACGGTTGAAACACTTCTGCCTGATTGTGGGAAGGCCTTTGCGCGCACGCATCGCAATACGTCTCCAGTCGGTGCGTCGGCGCACATGGCGCGCAATTTGCGTCGCTGAACCCCTGGACGGGCCGCCATCGCCCGCTTTCCCCTGCGCATGGCGGCCCCGTGATGTCGATGCGGAGGTTCGCCATGCCTGCACTGTCGAAAGACCTGCTTGCGTCACTGCGCACGGCCGTGCGCGGCAAGGTACTGCTGTCCGGCGAGCCCGGCTACGACGAATCGCGCACGATCTGGAATGCCATGGTGGACAAGCGCCCCGCCGTGGTGGTGCAGTGCGCCGGGGTTGCCGACATCGCGGCAGCCGTGGCCTTTGCGCGTGACAACGGCCTGCTGCTCGCGGTGCGCGGCGGTGGCCACAATATTGCCGGCAAGGCGCTCTGCGATGACGGCGTCGTCATCGATCTGTCCGCCATGCGCGCCGTTCATATCGACACCGGCACACGGCGCGCCTGGGTGGAGCCTGGCGCGCTGCTGGCCGACTTCGACCACGAGGCCCAGGCTTGTGGGCTGGCGACGCCGCTGGGCATCAACTCGACCACGGGCGTGGCCGGGCTGACGCTTGGCGGCGGCTTCGGCTGGCTCACGCGCAAGTACGGCATGACTGTGGATAACCTGCTGTCGGCGCAAGTCGTGACCGCCGATGGCCAGCGCCTCCACGCGAGCGAGCAGGCCCACTCCGACCTGTTCTGGGCCCTGCGCGGCGGCGGCGGCAACTTCGGCGTGGTGACGCTGTTCGAATTCCGGCTGCACGCTGTCGGACCGCAGATCCTGGCCGGCCTGCTGGTGTTTCCCGCCGCGCAGGGGCGCGCTGTGCTCAGCCAGTACCGGGTGTTCACCGAAGCCATGCCGGAGGACCTCAATATCTGGGTCGTGCTGCGCAAGGCGCCGCCGCTGCCGTTCCTGCCGACCGCCGCCCACGGCACCGACGTGGTGGTGCTGGCGGTGTTCTACGCGGGCGATCCGGCGCAGGGCGAGCCACTGCTGGCGCCGTTGCGCAGCTTTGGCACCGTGCTCGGCGAGCACACGGGCGCCATGCCTTACGTGGCCTGGCAGCAGGCATTCGACCCGCTGCTGGCGCCGGGCGCGCGCAACTACTGGAAATCGCACAACTTCACGCAGCTGCCGGACGAAGCCATCGATGCCATGATCGATTACTCCGGCCGCCTGCCTTCGCCGCACTCCGAGATCTTCATCGGGCAGGTCGGCGGGCGGGCCAACAGCGTTGCCGCGGATGCCACGGCCTACCACCACCGGGATGCGCGCTATGTCATGAACGTCCATACGCGATGGGAAAGTCCCGCCGAGGACGCAGCCTGCGTGGCCTGGGCGCGCGACTTCTTCCGCGCCACCGAGCCCTATGCGACCGGCGGCGTGTACGTGAACTTCCTGACCGAGGATGAAGCCGGCCGCATCAGCGCGGCCTATGGGCCCAATTTCGAGCGCCTGGCTCGCATCAAGCAGAAGTACGACCCGGACAACCTGTTCCGCGTGAACCAGAACATCGCGCCGGCTGCATAGCCGCATTGCCCGGACATGCGCCTTGTTATGATGCGCGCATGTCCGGCGAATTCCTCATCCCCCACCACGAGTACGACATCACCGCGATCCGCGCGCAAGGCGCGGGGGGGCAGAACATCAACAAGGTGTCCAACGCGGTGCACCTGCGCTACGACGTGAACGCGTCCTCGCTCGCGCCGGACCACAAGGCGCGCCTGCTGCAGCTGCATGACCACCGCATCACGCGTGATGGCGTGGTGGTCATCAAGGCGCAGCAGCATCGCAGCCTTGAACTGAACCGCGACGATGCCATCCGGCGGCTGCACGAACTGGTAGCCAGCGTGGCGACACCGCCACGCACGCGCCGCCCGACCCGCCCGACGCTCGCTTCGCGCAAACGTCGCCTGGAAGGCAAGAGCCAGCGCAGCCAGGTGAAAGCGCTGCGCGGACGCGTCACGGAGTAAGCTCGGGCAGTTCGCTGCACGCGTGCGCCATGGCAGCGACGGGCCGCCGATAGGCCGGGAAATAGCCATGGAGATCGCCGGTCGAAGCGATGCGCCCCGCCGAGAGCGACTGGTAGGCCTGCCGGTTGACGACCACGCGCTGCGTGCGGAACACATGCGTGTCGGGCGAAAATCCGCGCTTGAATTCGTGCAGCGAGTCCGCCGCGGAGCCAAGGCCACCGCCAAGGTGCAGCCGCGAGAAGCCATGCATGCGGCCCCATTCGCGGGCGGTGTGGATGATGATCTTGGTCGGCTGGCGGTGGCGGTAGTCCCAGTCGGACCCGGACAGGTGGTATTGCATGATGCCCGAGCGCCGCGACAGCGTGAACAGGGCGCCGCCGATGACTTCGTCCGCTTCCTCCGCCACCATCAGCAGCAGGTCGTCGCCGAGCTCTTCCACCAGGGAACGGTAGTACTGCACGTCGAAAAAGTAGTACTCCGCCGCACCGCGGCGCGTCATGGTCTCGTTGTAGAGGTCGATGAAGCATGACAGCGCGTCAAAGTCGCGGTCCAGCCGCACCGTCACGCCTGCGCGCCGGGCGCGGTTGATGCCGAGCTTGTGGCGTGACTGCGTTTCCTGCCAGTGCTTTTCGGGCGCCTTGGTCAGGTCGATCGACACGGTCTGGCCCTGCTCGAGCACAAGCCCCAGCGAACTTTTCCATTGCGCATTGAGCAGCGGGTGCAGCCGCAGGAACCAAGACACGCAGCCGGCTTCGCGCAGCATCGCTACCGCGGCGCAGAATGCCGCATCCGCGAAATTCGCCGGCGCCCCGGTGCTCACGAGCGGGCCACCATAGCCGTAGGCCGAGGTGGCGTCCCACAGATCCCCGATGATGGGGCGACGGATGTACGGAACCAGCAATTCATGGTCGCCATCCGTCGCATGCAAGGCGAACGCCTGGCCGCGCTCGCTGTTCTGCGCCGTCTTCATCCACGCCGGCGTGTGATAGCAATCGTGGCTACAGCGCTCCAGGGCGGCGCGCCACGCGGTACTGTTCGTGTCCAACAGCTTCGCTTGCATCTCTTGCCCCCTGACAGGATGCCTGCGATGTCCGCCCCGGGTGCCGTCGTGGCATTCCCGGACGGATCGCAGCGATGGATCGGATTTCAGCGTGCCGACTGCAGCGCGGCGATGCGCTGCTCGATCGGCGGATGGCTGGAGAACAGCGCCATCCATGATTTCCCTCCGGCAATGCCCATGGCCTGCATGTTCTGCGGCAGGCCGTCCGGCTCCAGGCCGCCGAGGCGGCGCAGCGCGGCGACCATCGGCGCCGGCGAGCCCATCAGGCCCGCCGCGCCTGCGTCGGCGCGGAACTCGCGGCGACGCGAAAAGGTAGCGACGATGATGCTGGCCAGGATGCCGAAGACGATCTCGCAGACGATCACGGTGACCATGTAGCCGATGCCGGGCCCGCTCGACTCCTCATCGTTCTTGCGCAGCATCGAGTCGACGAAGTAGCCGACCACGCGCGCAAGGAAGATCACGAACGTGTTCACCACGCCCTGGATCAGCGTGAGCGTCACCATGTCGCCATTGGCCACGTGCGCCACTTCATGCGCGAGCACGGCTTCCACCTCGTCATGCGACATCGACTGCAGCAGGCCGGTGGAAACGGCCACCAGCGAGCTGTTCTTCGTCGCGCCGGTCGCGAACGCGTTGGGCTCGCCCTCGTAGATCGCCACTTCGGGCATGGGCAGGCCCGCCTTCTGCGACAGCTTCTGCACGGTCTGCACGAGCCACAGTTCGGTGCTTGTGCTCGGATGCGTGATGACCTGCGCGCCAGTGGACCACTTGGCGATGGTCTTGGACATCAGCAGCGAGATGAACGAGCCGCCGAAGCCCATCAGCGCGGCAAAGGCGAGCAGCATGCCGAAGTTGAGACCGTTGGCGGCCAGGAAGCGGTTCACGCCAAGGACGCTGGCGGTGATGCTGAGGACAAGCATGACGGCGAGGTTGGTCGCCAGGAAAAGCAGGACGCGTTTCATGAGAGTGGAACTGGACTACGGATAGGCGCGGACGAGCCGCAGGGGCGCGCGGCGCCTGGATGGCACGGCGCGCAGGAACGGTCATGCGCGGCGAATGCCGCGCAGTTGGGTGTCAGCCGCGCGGAGGACGCGGCAGGAGCGGAAGGTCGGGGTCGGGGAGGGCAGTCCCCGCATAGCGCGGCGGCCGGGATTGGGCGGGGCCGGCGGCAAAACGGAGCTCTGGCGCGGGCAGAAGCTGCTCCGCAAGGTCGATGCCGGCCGGCGACGTGTCGGGCGCGTCGGCCGGATCCGCCGGAGCCGTGCTGCAAGGCGCGGCATTTTGCGCCGCCTTGTACAGTCCGGCCGGGTGGCTGTCCGTTTGCAGGGCGGGGTGGGCTACCTCCGTGACGGGCGCGACTGTACCGGCCCATGCCTGGAACGGCAGGAAGGCCAGCATCAGAACCAGCAGGAAGAGCCGGATATTGCGCACGCGACAGCGGAAAATCAAATGGGGGTGCCCGGAATTCTACAGGATGGTCATGGCGTGCGCGGTGACGTAATGAGCGCTAGCCCACGATGCGCGCGGCCGCGCGAGTGCCCCACCAGGTTGCCTCTTCGAACACCGACAGGCCCGACAGATCCGCGTGCGCGAACTGGATCGGACCCTCCACGTCACGCAGTGCGCTCGTGCCGGCGTTGGCCAGGAAGCCACGCAGCGGCGACGCCATGGCATGGCCGCGTGCCGTGATCTCCACCCGGTCGGCGTGGCGCCAGAAGCCACGCCCGTACACTTCGCGCAGGTCGGTCACGGCATGGTCCATCAGTTCGGCTGCGCTTGCGTCGGCCAGCCAGCGCCGCATCTCGGCCGGCTGCGTCGGGCGGCCCAGCGCGGCGGCATCGAGCGGGCAATAGGCGGTGAAGACCGTGCGCGCCGGCGGCGCCTGCCGGATCAGCTGATGCGTCGCGACCACATAGCCCAGCGCACGCGAGCCGTGCACGACGTTGTCCCAGGCCAGCGGCACGCCCGGTGCCTCGCCGGGAAAGCCGCGCAGGTAAAAGCTCGACACCAGCCACGCCGCGTGCGGCGGCAGATGGCGCGCCGGATCGAAGCCGAAGCGCGCGAGCGGCGTCAGGTGCGCGGCGACGTGCAGCGGCATCGCGCAGATCACGCGGCGCGCGCGCAGGCGCACGGTGCGCGGGGTGCCGTCGCGATCCGTCATGCCGGTGCAGAGCACGTCCACGCCCTCGCGCGATTCGTCGAGCCTGAGTGCCATGCCTGCACGATGCCAGTCCGCGCGCCCCGTCAATGCGTCGATGCGTGCAGTCAGCTTCGACACCAATCCGTGCAAGCCGTCCGGCCAGGTCAGCACGGCGCCATCCGCAGCGTTCCGCGCATGGCCGCCGCGGCTGGCGAAGTAGTGCAGCCCCGCCCAGGCCGACACGGCACCATGGCCCGCGCCGTAGTCGTCGCGGCAGCAGTAGTCGGCATACGTGTGCAACGTGGGCGATGTGAAGCCTTCGTCCAGCAGCCACTGGCGGAAGGTGCGTGCATCGAGCGCCGTCCACTTCGGGTCGCGCGAAGCGAGTGCGAGCGGGATCGCAAAGACCTTGCGGCCGTCATCGCCGTGCGCGTCGCGAAGTTCGCCGATACGCGCGAAGAAGCGTGCATGCTGCTCGCTCTCGCCGGCACCGAGGGCATCGGTCGGCAGCAGGCCGTCATGCCACTGGCCATTGCGGAAGTGGCGCTCCTCGGGCGCATGCACGATCACGCGTTCATCGAAGCGCGGGCGCATGCTGAACGGATCGTGCTCGATCACGCCGACGTCGGCGAGCATCTCGCGCATATGGGTCGATTCCGCCGACGGCAGCGGCAGGTAGTGCGCGCCGCGTGGGAAGCCGAGGTCGCCAAACTGCCCGGCCGCCGTATTACCGCCGAACTCGGGTCCATCGATGACGATGAAATCGCGCAGGCCCGCGCGCGCGAGCTGCCACGCAGCGGAAAGGCCCGCGGCACCGCTGCCGAGAACCGCGACATCCGTGCGTAGCTCGCCATCGGGCTTGGGCCACTGCGCGGCGTCGCGCAAGGCGTGCCCTTGTGCCATGCCGGGCCGCAGCACGACCGGCGTGGGCTCGTACATGCCGACACCGGACAGGAAGCGGCGCGACGCATCGCCCAGCTTGTCGCAGCCGGCCAGCGCGGCCGACGCGCCGATCAGGAACGTGCGGCGATCCATCACCGTGCGCGCACCGACGTATCAGCGGATGACATTGCCCCAGTCCCGCTCGAAGTCATGCACCAGCGACTGCTCGTTAAGCCGGTTAGGGTGGCCGGCGCGCGGCGCCATGTCCGGCGGAAAGCGGAACATCAGCGCGGTGCTGTCCGCATCCAGGAAGCGCATCGGCATGTCGTAGTGCGTGGGCGGCGTGTAGTCGCCGCGCTTGCCGGCGAGGATGAAACCCCATTCGCCGAATGACGGCACATAGGCGTGGTAAGGCCAGGTATGCAGGCCGGCTTCGTGCAGCGTCGCGTCGATGCCCCAGAACGAGCGCGGCGCGTAGTACGGCGAGGTGGACTGCACCACGGCATAGCCTTTCTCGGCGAGGTGCCGCGACAGCAGCCGGTACATCGGCACCGAGTACAGCTTGCCGAGCCCGAAGTTGGACGGATCGGGCAGGTCGACGATGATCGCGTCGAACACGTCCGCGTTCTGCTCCATCCATTGCGCGGCATCGGCGTTGATGACCTTCACGCGCGCATCGCGCAATGAATCGCGGTTGAGCGCGCGCAGCGGTGCGCTTTGCGAGAACAACGTAGTCATGGCCGGGTCCAGGTCGACCAGCGTCACATGCTCGATATGGCGATGACGCAGGATCTCGCGCAGCGCCAGGCCGTCGCCGCCCCCGATCACCAGCACCGTGCGCGCCCACGGCAGTGCCTGCAGCACGGGATGCACCAGCGCCTCGTGGTAGCGGTGCTCGTCGCGCGAGGAAAACTGCAGGTTGCCGTTGATGTAGAGACGCAGGTCGTCTTTCCAGCGCGTGATCACCAGGCGCTGGTACGGCGTCGATTCGCTGTGGATGATCTCGTCGCCGAACAGCCCGCGCTCCGCCCAGTGCGTCAGCCGGTCCGAGCCGGCAAAGCCCGCGCCGAGCAGCGCGATCACGACCAGCGCGCGCATCGTGCGCAGCGGCACCTGCGGCAGCTCGTCGCGGAACAGGCGCGTGGTGTAGAGCGCCACCGCCGCGTTGAGCATGCCGAACAGGAAGCCCGTGCGCGACAGGCCCAGCCGCGGCGCCAGCACCAGCGGGAACACCAGCGACACCGCCAGCGCGCCCAGGTAGTCGAACGTCAGCACGCGGCTCACCAGGTCGCTGAATTCGGCGCGGCGCGCGTTCAGGATGCGCATGACCAGCGGGATCTCCATGCCCACCAGCACGCCGGTCAGGAACACCAGCGCATACAGCGCCGTGCGGAACGGCGCCGACAGCCACGCGAACACCACGAACAGCAGCGCCGCCGAGATGCCGCCGAGCAGGCCGACCAGCACCTCGATGTCGATGAAGCGCGCGAGCACGTCCTCGTCCTTTACATAGCGCGACAGCCACGAGCCCACGCCCATGGCGAACAGGTAGCAGCCGATGATCGACGAGAACTGGAGGATGGAGTCGCCCAGCAGGTAGCTGGACAAGGCGCCGGCGATCAGTTCGTAGCCAAGCCCGCAAGAAGCTACGATCAACACCGAAATGACAAGGGTACGGTCGCGCATCAGGCGGCGGTCTGGGGAATTTGCGAGGATCGGGAGATCGAGCGGATGAGACTGCGGATATACTTGCGGCGCATTCGCGCACTGCCGGCGCAATCGTAGTCAAATGTCCATGACATGCCCGGCAAGGGTTCCATGTCACCGGACACCGGCGCTGTCGACAACCGCCACGGGAACAGCATGCAACCGATCTACGCCTACGCCCTGCACCTGCTGGCAAGCCTGGTACTGCTTGCCGTGTTCGTCGGAGTCTACACCAGGATCACGCCGTTCCACGAGTTCGCGCTGATCCGCCAGGGCAACATCGCGGCGGCGCTGTCGCTCGGTGGCGCGATCCTGGGTTTCTGCTTCACGCTGTCGTCGTCGATCCAGCATAACGACACCTTTCCGGCATTCCTGATGTGGGCGGTCGGCGCCATGGTGGTCCAGGCGCTGGTCTACGCGGGCCTGACGCGCGCGCTGCCCGACATGGACGCCGCCATCGAATCCGACAATATCGGCATGGGCGCCCTGATGGGCACCATCTCGGTCACCGTGGGCGCGATCAACGCGGCCTGCCTGTCCTGAAACGCGCTTCGCTCGCATCCCCGCCGCAAGGAGACCTGACATGAGCATCGGTTCTTTCATCAAGAAGCAGTTCATCGACATCCTCCAGTGGACGGAGGACACCGACGGCGTGCTGGCCTGGCGCTATCCGATGGAGGACATGGAGATCCAGTACGGCGGCAGCCTGACCGTGCGCGAGTCGCAGATGGCGGTGTTCGTCAACGAAGGCAAGATCGCCGACGTGTTCGGACCCGGCATGTACAAGCTCACCACGCAGACGCTGCCGGTGCTGACCTACCTGAAGAACTGGGACAAGCTGTTCGAGTCGCCCTTCAAGTCCGACGTCTACTTCTTCAGTACGCGCCTGCAGATCGGCCGCAAGTGGGGCACGCCGCAAGCCATCACTATCCGCGACGCGGACTTCGGCATGGTGCGGCTGCGCGCGTTCGGCCTGTATTCGTACAAGGTCGCGGACCCGGCGAAGTTCTACAGCGAGATCAGCGGCACACGCGCCGAATACACGCGCGATGAAGTGGAAGAGCAGCTGCGCAACCTGCTGATCGCCACCATGACCAACGCGCTCGGCGCGTCGTCGCTGCCGTTCCTCGATATGGCCGCCAACCAGGCGCTGATGTCGCAGACCATCCGCGAGCGGCTGGCGCCGGAGTTCGAGCGCTACGGCGTGGCGCTGGACAATTTCGCGGTCACCAACGTCTCGCTGCCGGAAGAACTGCAGAAAGCCATCGACACCCGCATCTCGATGGGCATGATGGGGGACATGGCGAAGTATACGCAGTACCAGGTCGCCAGTTCGATCCCGCTGGCTGCGCAAAATGAAGGCGGCGTCGCCGGCCTGGGCGCGAGCCTGGCCGCGGGGGCGGTGATGGGGCAAGCGATGGCCGGCGGATTGGCTGGGACAGCGGGCGCACCGGGCGTACCCGCCCCTGCGGTGCCGCCTGCCACGGCGGCTGCCCCTGCGGAAGATCCGGCCGCGCGCCTGCAGAAGCTCAAGGAACTGCTCGACAAGGCGCTGATCACCCAGGCCGAGTTCGACAGCGCCAAGGCGGAGATCCTGAAGAAGCTGGTCGGCTGACGGGGCTGCATGCAACAGGTCAACTGTCCCGGTTGCGGCGCGGAGGTCGCGTTCCGTTCCTCCGCCGCCGTCATGGCGGTCTGCGAGTACTGCCACAGCACGCTGGTCAAGGACGCCGAGTCCGTCAAGGACATCGGCAAGATGTCGGCCGTGCTCGAAGACTACACGCCGCTGCAGCTCCACGCGTCGGGCCAGTGGCAGGGGCAGAGCTTCACGCTGGTCGGGCGCATCCAGCTGCGTTACGAAGCCGGCTTGTGGAATGAGTGGTACCTGCTGTTCGACGATGGCAGCGACGGCTGGCTGGCCGATGCATCGGGCCAATACATGCTCACGCGCCGCGTATCGCCGGAACTGGCCGCGGCCGAACAATTCGACAAGCCACCGAAGTTCGAGTCGCTGCGCCCCGGCGACAGCCTGTTTTACGACAAGCGCCGCTGGCTCGCGGGCGATGTGCGCACTGCGCGCTGCACGGGCGGCGAAGGCGAGTTGCCATTCGTCGTCGGCACGGGCTGGACCGCGCAGGTGGCAGACTTCCGCGACGAAGGCCGCTTCCTGACGCTCGACTATGCCGACGGCTATCCGCCGGCCGTCTACATGGGCCAGCTGGTCACGCTGGACCAGCTCAAGGCCCAGCTTCTGCGTGGCGCCGATGAGGTCGGCCGCACGGCGGACCGCTATCGCGGCAAGGCGGTATCGCTGGCGTGCCCGAACTGCGGCAGCCCGATTGCCTATCGCGCCGGCATGGCGAGCTTCGTCGTCTGCGGCAGCTGCCACAGCGAGGTCGATTGCACCACCTCCACCGCTATCGTGCTCGAAAAGCACGAGGAACTGGAGGCGCTGAAAACCAGCCTGGCGCCGGGCGATATCGGCCAGATCGGCGGCAAGCCCTATGCCGTCCTCGGCCTGATGCAATGCACGGACAACGACGAGGACGAAGCGTCGACATGGGTCGAATACCTGCTCTTCAACGAGGAGCGCGGCCTGTTCTGGCTGGTCGAGCAGGACAGCGGCTGGGACAAGGTCGAAGTGCTCGACACCTGGCCGCGCATGGCCTCGGCGGAGGTGGCCACGTTGCAGGGCAAGAACTTCCGCAAGGGCTTCGACTACCGCAGCGAAGTCCTTTATGCCGCGGGCACGTTCAACTGGCGCGTGCGCGTGGGCGACAGCACGCAGCTCACGGAATTCGGCGAACAGGCACTGCGGCTCACGCGTGAAACGTCCGCGACAGAGATCGTCTGGACGCGCTCCGCCCCGGTCGCGCGTATGCAGGTGGCGCAGTGGTTCCCGCGGAACAAGGCGCTGACCGCGGCCGCGGCGCAGCCGGGCGCGGCCCTGCGCAAGAAGCCCGACAACGCCGACCTGGCCTTCTGCCGCAAGGCGGCGAAGTGGTACGCGATTGCGCTGGCCATTCTCAATGTACCGGTGGCGCTGGTGAAGGACAGTGGCTGGGTCACGCTGGTGTTCGGGCTGCTGCTGCTGTGGGTACCGCTATGGCTGGTGGGCCGCTGGTCAGCCAAGGACTGATGACGTGCGACTTCTCTATCTGATCTACGGCCTGATCGTGCTGTTCGGTGCGACGTTCTACAACCTCGGTTCGGGCAGCGACTACAAAGCCGGCGGCTCGGGCGGTTCCGGCCGCGTATGGGGCGGCAGCAGCGGCGGCGGCAGCTGGTCGTCGGGTGGCGGGCACAAGTGAGACGCGCATCGTGAACGCACCGCAACTGCCTTGCCCGGCCGTGCTCGGCCGCCACCTGCTGCTCGACCTGCAGGGCGTCGCGCCGGCATTGCTGACCGACGCGGCGCTGGTCGAGCGCGTGCTGTACGCGTCGGCACAGGCGGCCGGCGCAACGCCCGTGGATGCGCGCTTCCAGCATTTCGGGCCGGGGCTTGGCGTGACGGGCGTGCTGCTGCTCAAGGAGTCGCACATCAGCATCCATACATGGCCCGAATACGGCTTCGCGGCTGTGGATATCTTCATGTGCGGTACGGCCAGGCCCGAACTCGCCGCCGAACATATCCGCGCCGCGCTGGCGCCGCGCGCCACGACGCTGCGCGACGAGGCGCGGGGCATTGCCGGTGCTGCTGAGGACGCTTCGGCAAGCTCGCCGGGTCTGCGCTAGACTACGCAAAACCCCGTAGTCACTACAGAGATTCCGGCTCCATGCGAATCGGCGAACTTTCCCGGCATAGCGGTTGCGATATTGAAACCATCCGCTACTACGAGCGCGAAGGCGTGCTCGACGCCCCGCAGCGCGAGGCCAACGGCTATCGGCGCTACGGCGACACCCACCTGATGCAGCTCAATTTCGTGCGGCACTGCCGGTCGCTGGGCATGAGCCTGTCGGACGTGCGCCGCCTACGCGATTTCGAACGCAATCCGTCGCAGGACTGTGACGATGTCAACGCCTTGCTGGACCGCCAGATCGAACAGATCCACGCCCAGCGCGTGGCGCTGGAAGCGCTGGAAAGCCAGCTGCGCGCCTTGCGCGAGACCTGTCATCACCAGCACCAGGCCGCCAGCGAATGCGGCATCCTGCAGAATCTGCAGCAGGCTGCGGCCGGCGCGCCGTGCGAATGCCACGCGCCCGCCACTGGCCACGCCCACTGAACCGGGCGCGCCGCGCCGGCCATCTGCCTGTGCTACGATGGCCGTTCCTGCACCAGGCCGGTGCGCAGGCAAACGAAGCCCTGTCGGCCCTGTTGCCGGATGTTCGGATCTGCCGTTGCCGCGATCCACTCCGGGTTTCCTATCCTGATTCCTGTTATCCGCGTGACCGCCATGCCAGCCCGCCGTTCGCTGCCCACCGTACCTGCCCGCCCCGCGCGACAGGTGCGCGCGCGCGCCGGCGCTCCCGCACTGGCCACGCGCACGACGCCCCGCCGCCGGGTCAGCGCTCCGCCTGATCCCGCCCGGTTCCCAGCCTGACAGTCCCACCACCAGGGGCCCGGGCCGAACCGGGCCCGAGCCTCACGCCTGCCGCGTGACACCGATGCGCCTTGCCGGCGCCGCGTGACGCTGCAACGCCGGCACTGATTCACCGCTTCACCGTTCACTGTTCCCAGATGTTCCCGCATGGTCCGTCGGCAATGCCGTCCGGTCGCCGTGCCGGACTTCACCTGACCGCCACCGATACCTGACGGAGGATTAGCCATGACGGCCACCAACCCGACCGCAACGACCCTCTACCTGACCGAGCTCGACGTCACGCGCCTGGAGCGCATGGCCAGCCGCCCCGGCGCGGCCCACATGGCCGATATGCTCGATGAACTGCTCGCGCGCGCGGCCATCGTGACGCCGCAGGAGATCCCGACCGACGTGGTCACCATGAACTCGCGCCTGGTCTGCGCGCTGCAAGGCGATGCCGCGCCGCGCCAGTGGACGCTGGTCTACCCCGACGAAGCCGACTTCGATGCCGGCCGCCTCTCGGTGCTGTCGCCGGTCGGCCATGCCTTGCTGGGCGCACGCGCCGGGCAGACCGTCAGCTACCGCATGCCCGATGGCCGCGAACAGCACGTGACGGTCACCGAGATCACGTTCCAGCCGGAGGCCAGCGGCCAGTACACGCTTTGATCCTGTGGAACGAGGGCCGCACGGCCCCCGGTTCCAATGGGCGCGCACCGTGCGGATAGCGGTCCACACACGCCGTTCGTCACCAAGTCCGTCGTTTCACGACTATCAACTCACCATTCGTCGCAGCGTCATTTCCGATGACGTAGCCAGTGACTAAGCTTCAGTCCGTGCTCGCACCGCAACAAAGATTGCGTGGCGGCAAGACGTTAGCTGGTCACACAAAGCAAGACGAAATCAGTTGAAGGAGTCCGAAATGATCGCCAAACGCATTCTTGGCGGCGCGTTCCTGGTGGCGGCGCTGGTCGCATCGGCCGCGTCGATCGCTGCCCCCGCCGCGACCAGCAAGGCCGGCAAATTCGATGTGTACGCCGATGCACTGCGCAGTGTCACCGGCAAGTTTGACCCGTATGTGGACGGAGCCAAGCAAGGCAAGTACGACGTCTACACCGACGGAGCGCGCAAGGACCGCTACGACCCGTACACCGACGGGGCGCGCACGGACCGCTTCAATCCTTATACGGACGGAGCGGTATTTAGCGGCGAGATCTCCGCGAGCTCGACCGACAACTCGCGCACCGGCGACGGTTCGCTCTACGGGTATCGCGTCTGACGCACTCGCCAGGGTTCTCTCAGGACCTGCAGCGGCCACCTTCGGTGGCCGCAAGTTTTCTCTCCCGCCTGCCCGGCAGACCTCCTCCTCCTTCTCTCTGCGCCGGGCAGGCGATTTTTCCCCTGACGATGACAAGCTGACTCCGGCATCCGATCCGGTGGCGGTCGTGCGCCCGTGCGTCCGTTTCGTCGCGCCGTGCCTCGGGAAGGGACAAGCATTACGTGGCGAACAAAGTTCGCATCACACTGGCCGGGTCAAAGCTGGCGCGCGGCGAAGGTGTCGCACTTGCGGATATCGCCCGTGGTCAGGCCCTGGCGCAACCAGCGCACGCGCTGCTCGCTGGTGCCATGGGTAAAGGCTTCCGGCACGACATAGCCTTGCGACTGCTTCTGCAGCCGGTCGTCGCCGATGGCGGCGGCGGCTTTCAGGCCTTCCTCGATATCACCGGGTTCGAGCAGTTGCTGGTTGGCCCGCTGCGCATTGGCGGCCCAGACGCCGGCCAGGCAATCGGCCTGCAACTCCATGCGCACCGACAGCTGGTTGGCCTGCGCCTCGCCCATGCGCCGGCGCGCGGCATCGACCTTGTCGGAGACGCCCAGCAGGTTCTGCACGTGGTGGCCGATTTCATGCGCGATCACATACGCCTGCGCAAAATCGCCGCCCGCGCCGAAGCGCTGGCGCAGCTCGTCATAGAAAGCCAGGTCGATATAGACCTTGTGATCGCCGGGGCAGTAGAACGGACCCATGGCCGATTGCCCCGTGCCGCACGCGGTCGGCGTCGCGCCCGAGAACAGCACGAGCTTGGGCGGATCGTAGCGCCGGTTCAGCTCGGTCTCGAAGATGTGCTCCCATGTCCGCTCGGTATTGCCCAGCACCTTGCGCGTGAACACCGTCATCTGGTCATTGGCCGGCGGGCGGTTGGCCTGCTGATGCTGCTGGGGGGCCTGCTGGCCTTGCAGCACCGACGCGCCCTGCATGATGACCGAGGGATCGATACCAAAGAAGTAAGAGGCGGCAAGGGCTATGATGACCGTGCCGATGCCAATGGTCTTCGGACCACCGAACCCGCCGCCGCCAAAGCCGCCGCGGCGGTCTTCCACGTTCTGGCTTTCGGATTCGTCATCGAGACGCATGGGGGGTGCTCCGGGGATTGGGGGAAGGGGTTTGGATTGAAGTATAGCAATGCGGGTTGACGGGCATTTTCGTGTGCGCGATGGCCGGCGGGCAGGACCACGCGTCCGGTTTCCGGCAACCCGTTCCCCAAAAAAACGCCACCCGCGCAGCCTTGGAGAAGGCCTTCGCGGGTGGCGGGCGGCAACTGGCACCACGGGGCACGGCCAGTGCCCCGGCCACTACAAGAAAGCGGATCAGACCGTGGCGGCCTCCCGGGCGGCGTCCACCGCGGCCACTGCATTGCCACCGACTTCGGCCACACGCAGCAGGTTGGTCGTCCCGCCCTGTCCGAACGGCATGCCGGCGGCAATCGTGATCTGGTCGCCGGGCGCGGCATAGCCTTCGACCAGCGCAGCGCGCGTAGCCGCTTCCACCATCTCGTCGACGCTCTGCACGTCCGGGCTCACGGTCGAGTGGATACCCCAGGCAATAGCCAGCCGGCGTGCGATTTCCAGGTTCGGCGTGATGCTGACGATCGGCGCGCACGGCCGCTCGCGCGCCGCGCGCAGCGCCGTGGCTCCGGAGGACGTGTAGGTCACGGTCGCCGCCGCACCGATGATCTGCGTGACTTCGCGCAGCGCCGCGCAGATCGCGTCCTGGCGCGTGTTCAGCGGCGTCTCGTGCTGGGCGTCGAGCAGGTTGCGATACAGCGGGTCGCGCTCGACCTCGGTGACGATGCGGTTCATCATCGACACGGCCGGCACCGGGTAGCGGCCGTTGGCCGACTCGGCCGACAGCATCACCGCATCGGCGCCTTCGTAGATCGCGCTTGCCACATCGGAGGCTTCGGCACGCGTCGGTACCGGCGAATCGATCATCGACTCGAGCATCTGCGTGGCGATCACCACCGGCTTGCCGAGCTGGCGGCACACGCGCAGGATGCGCTTCTGCACGCCGGGCACGCGCTCGGGCGGCAGTTCCACGCCGAGGTCGCCGCGCGCGACCATCACCGAGTCCGACACGCGCACGATCTCTTCGAGCTGCTGCAGCGCGGCCGGCTTTTCGATCTTCGACAGGATGCCGGCCCGCGTGCCGACGATCTCGCGTGCTTCGACGATGTCGGACGGGCGCTGCACGAACGACAGGCCGATCCAGTCGGCGCCGAGCGACAACGCGAAATCCAGGTCCTTGCGGTCCTTTTCGGTCAGCGCGGGAATGGGGATCACCGCGTCGGGCACGTTCACGCCCTTGCGGTCGGACAGCGTGCCGTTGTTCACCACGCGCGTGGTGATGCTGCCGCTGGCCACGGCCTCGATCGCCAGGCGCACCTTGCCGTCATCGATCAGCAGCGACTGCCCCGGCTGCGCCGCGCGGAACAGTTCGGGGTGCGGCAGATGCACGCGCGTGCCGTCGCCGGGCGTGGGATCGCTGTCGAGCACGAAGGGATCGCCGGCACGCACTGCCACCTTGCCCGCGGCGAACACGCCGATGCGCAGCTTGGGGCCCTGCAGGTCGGCGAGGATCGCGATGGGGCGGCCGGTCTCGGCTTCGATCTGGCGCACGGCGTCGTAACGCGCGCGGTGGTCTTCATGTGTGCCGTGGCTGAAGTTCAGGCGGAACACGTCGGCCCCGGCTTCGAACAGCTGTCGGATCACCGCGATATCGGTGCTCGCGGGTCCGAGCGTGGCAACGATCTTGGCTTTGCGCTGGCGTCTCATGATGTCTCCTCTTCCATTCTCGGAACGGCGCGCCATGGTTGGCGTGCCGGTAATGCGGTTCGGTCGGTCGCGATGCTCAGACGATGAGGATCGCGCGGAAGTCGTTCACGTTGGTGCGGGTCGGCTCGGTGACGATCAGGTCGTCCACGCCGGCGAAGAAGCCATAGCCGTCGTTGTTTTCAAGATGCGCGCGGGCCGACAGGCCGCGTGCCGCGGCACGCGTCAGCGTATCGGGCGCGAGCAGGGCGCCGGCGTTGTCCTCGGAGCCATCGATGCCGTCGGTGTCGCACGCAATCGCATGCACGCCGGGCAGTCCGTCGAGCGCGACGGCGAGCGACAGCAGGAACTCGGCATTGCGTCCGCCGCGGCCCTTGCCGCGCACGGTCACCGTAGTTTCTCCGCCCGACAACAGCACGCATGGCTTGCTGAAGGGCTGGCCATGCTGCGCGATCTGGCGCGCGATGGCGGCATGCACGACGGCCACGTCGCGGGCCTCCCCTTCGATGCAATCGGACAGGATGTGCGCCTCGAAGCCGAGTTCGCGCGCACGTGCCGCCGCGGCTTCGAGCGATTGCTGCGCGGTCGCCAGCGTCACGCTGCGGTGGCCTTCAAAGCGGGCATCGCCGGGCTTGGGCGTTTCGCCCGCGCCGCTTTCCAGATGCGCGCGCACATTGGCCGGCACATCGATGCCGTACTTGGCGATGACGGCGAGCGCGTCGGCGCACGTGGTCGCATCGGGCAGCGTCGGGCCGCTGGCGATCAGCGTCGGGTCATCGCCGGGAATATCGGAAATCAGCAAGGTCTCGACGCGGGCCGGCGCGCAGTGCAGCGCCAGGCGGCCGCCCTTGAGCGCGGACAGGTGCTTGCGCACGCAGTTCATCTCGCCGATGCTTGCGCCGCTGCGCAGCAGCGCCTTGTTGACGGCCTGCTTGTCGGCCAGCGAGATGCCAGGCGCGGGCGCGGCCAGCAGCGCGGAGCCGCCGCCGGAGATCAGGCACAGCACGAGGTCGTCGGCGCTCAGGCCCTGCACGAGTTCGACCATGCGCTGCGCGGCGCGGGCGCCGGCTTCATCGGGCACCGGATGCGCGGCCTCGACGACTTCGATGCGCTTGCAGTCGGCACCGTGGCCATAGCGCGTCACCACCAGTCCGCTCAGCTCGCCCTGCCAGTGGGCTTCGACCGCCTGCGCCATCGCGGCGGCGGCCTTGCCGGCGCCGATCACCACCGTGCGGCCCTTTGGCGGCTGCGGCAGGTGCGGGGGCAGGCAGTGGCTGGCGCTGACCGATGCCACGGCGGTATCGAACAGGTCGCGCAGCAGGGCACGCGGCTGGAGGCTGGGGCGCTGTGGGGTCAGCAGGGCGGCGCTGGTTTCGGTGTCGAGCATGGGGAATCCTGGGAACTGAAACTGAGGCCGTCCCCGGCGAAGGGGACGGCGTTTGCTGCAACTACAGGTACTGCGGATATTGCGAGTACAACGAAGCGCTTACTTGGCGCTGGCGATCTCGTGGTTCGACATGATCTCGATCGCGCGGCACAGGGCCGAGTGGTCGGCCTTGCCGAAGCCGTTCGCGGCGCAGGTGTTGAACAGTTCTTGCGCGGTCGCCGTGTTCGGCAGTGCCACGCCCAGCGCCTTGGCGCCCTGCAGCGCGAGGTTCAGGTCCTTCTGGTGCAGTTCGATGCGGAAGCCCGGGTCGAAAGTGCGCTTGACCATGCGTTCGCCGTGCACTTCCAGGATGCGCGACGCAGCGAAGCCGCCCATCAGCGCCTGGCGCACGCGTGCCGGATCGGCGCCGGCCTTCGATGCGAACAGCAGTGCTTCGGACACGGCCTGGATGTTCAGCGCGACGATGATCTGGTTGGCCACCTTGGTGGTCTGGCCATCACCGTTGCCGCCCACCAGCGTGATGTTCTTGCCCATCAGCTCGAACAGCGGCTTGACCTGGTCGAACGCTTCTTCCGGACCGCCGACCATGATCGTCAGCGACGCGGCCTTGGCACCCACTTCACCACCGGACACCGGTGCGTCCAGGTACGAAGCGCCCAGCTTGTTGATGCGCGCGGCGAAGTCCTTGGTCGCGATCGGCGAGATCGAGCTCATGTCGACCACGATCTTGCTGTAGCTGGCTTCCTTGCCGGCGGCCTTGAACGCGGCGGCAACGCCCTTCTCGCTGAACAGCACCGCTTCCACGTGCGGGGTGTCCGGCACCATGATGATGATGATGTCGGCGCGCTTGGCCACTTCCTCGGCGCTGGTGCAGACCGTCACGCCGGCATCGACCAGGACCTGCGGGGCCGGGTTGACGTCATGCACGAACAGCGTGTGGCCGGCGGCGCGCAGGTGCCCTGCCATCGGTGCGCCCATGATGCCCAGGCCGATAAAGCCGATATTGCGTTGGTTTGCCATGTTGTTAGTCTCCGATTGGATGTTAAGTCTGTGATGGATAGCGTGTGCGGTAACCCGTTACTGCACGTCGTTACTGCACGCCGTGGGCGGCGCGCCAGCCCAGGCCGGCTTCGGTGGTGGTCTTCGGCTTGTACTCGCAGCCGATCCAGCCGGTGTAGCCGATCTCGTCCAGGTACTTGAACAGGAATGCGTAGTTCAGCTCGCCGGTGCCGGGTTCGTTGCGGCCCGGGTTGTCGGCCAGCTGCACATGCTTGATCTTCGGCAGGTTCGCCTTGATGGTGTTGGCAATTTCGCCTTCCATCCGCTGCATGTGATAGATGTCGTACTGCACGTAGAGGTTGGGCGCGTTGACCTGGCTGATCAGGTCAACGGCCTGCTGCGTGCGCGACAGGAAGAAGCCCGGGATATCGAAGGTATTGATCGGCTCGATCAGCAGGTCGATATGCTCGGCGGCCAGCGCGTTGGCGGCGAAGCGCAGGTTTTCCACCAGCGTTTCCTGCGCCTGCTCGCGCTTCACGTTCTGCGGCTGGATGCCCACCAGGCAGTTGAGCTGGCGCACGCCCAGCACCTTGGCGTACTTGATGGCCTCGCCCACGCCGTCCTGGAATTCGCCGACGCGGTCCGGGTGGCACGCAATGCCGCGCTCGCCCGCATCCCACTTGCCGGCCGGCAGGTTGTGCAGCACCAGGTCGAGCTGGAAGCGGTTCAGGCGGTCCGCGATCTGGTCCGCGTGGAACGCATACGGAAACAGGAATTCCACGCCACGGAAGCCCGCGCGGGCGGCGGCTTCGAAGCGGTCGAGGAAACCGACTTCGTTGAACAGCATGGTGAGGTTTGCCGCAAGTTTGGTCATGAATCTCTCCGGTTTAATTGTGTTGTCGCTCCGCCGGTGCGGAGCCGGTTACTGCGTGTGCTGCAAATCAAGGGGGCGCTGACAGCGGCGCGGGTTGCTTTTTTCCGCGCCGCATGGGGAGGCTTGCTTACGCCGTTTCCACTTCTTCCTTCAGGATCGCTTCTTCGATGTCTTCGAGGTCCTCGATCGGCTCGAACTCGTTGATGTTGTCGATCTCGGTGCCCATCGCGATATTGGTCACGCGTTCCAGGATCACTTCAACGACCACCGGCACGGAGAACTCGGCCATGAGGTCGCGCGCTTCGGCAAAGGCCGGGGCGATGTCTTCCGGCTTGAACACGCGGATCGCCTTGCAGCCCAGGCCTTCCACAACCTTGACGTGGTCCACGCCGTAGCCGTTCAGCTCGGGCGAGTTGACGTTGTCGAACGCGAGCTGCACGCAGTAGTCCATCTCGAAACCGCGCTGCGCCTGGCGGATCAGGCCGAGGTAGGAGTTGTTCACCACCACGTGGATGTACGGCACCTTGAACTGCGCGGCTACGGCCAGTTCTTCGATCATGAACTGGAAGTCGTAGTCGCCCGAGATCGCCACCACATCCGAATCCGGCGAAGCGGTCTTCACGCCGATCGCGGCCGGGATGGTCCAGCCCAGCGGGCCGGCCTGGCCGCAGTTGATCCAGTGGCGCGGCTCGTTGACCGACAGGAACTGCGCCGCGGCGATCTGCGACAGGCCGATCGTGCTGACATAGCGCACGTCGCGCGGGAAGTACTGGTTCATCTCGCGGTACACGCGCTGCGGCTTGACCGGCACGTTGTCGAAGTCGCTCTTGCGCTGCATGGTGCGGCGGCGCTTCTGCACGTCGGCCACCCACGACTTGCGGCACGGCAGGCGGCCGGCCATCTTCATTTCGCGGGCGACTTCAACGAACAGTTCAAGCGCGGCCTTGGCATCCGACACGATGCCCAGGTCCGGGCCGAACACGCGGCCGATCTGGGTCGGTTCGATATCGACGTGCACGAACTTGCGGCCCTTGGTGTAGACGTCGACGCTGCCGGTGTGGCGGTTGGCCCAGCGGTTGCCGATGCCCATCACGAAGTCCGAGGCCAGCAGCGTGGCGTTGCCGTAGCGGTGCGAGGTCTGCAGGCCGACCATGCCGGCTTGCAGCGGGTGGTCGTCGGCCAGCACGCCCCAGCCCATCAGCGTCGGCACCACCGGCACGTTGACCAGCTCGGCGAACTGGACCATCAGGTCGGCCGCGTCAGCGTTGATCACGCCGCCGCCGCACACCAGCAGCGGACGCTCGGCCGCGTTGAGCATGGCGATGGCCTTCTCGATCTGGGCGCGCGAGGCGGCCGGCTTGTACGGCTGCAGCGACTGGTAGGTCTCGATGTCGAATTCGATCTCGGCCACCTGCACGTCGAACGGCAGGTCGACCAGCACCGGACCCGGACGGCCCGAGCGCATGATGTGGAACGCTTGCTGGAACACTTGCGGCACCAGTGCCGGCTCGCGCACGGTCACGGCCCACTTGGTCACGGGCTTGGCGATCGACTCGATGTCGACGGCCTGGAAATCTTCCTTGTACAGGCGGGCGCGCGGGGCCTGGCCGGTAATGCAGAGGATGGGGATCGAATCGGCCCAGGCCGAGTACAGGCCGGTGATCATGTCGGTGCCGGCGGGACCCGAGGTGCCGACGCAGACGCCGATATTGCCCGGCTTGGCACGGGTGTAGCCTTCGGCCATGTGCGAGGCGCCTTCGACGTGGCGGGCCAGCACGTGGTTGATGTTGCCCGACTTGCGCATCGCCGAGTAGAACGGGTTGATCGCCGCGCCCGGCACGCCGAACGCCGTGGTCACGCCTTCCTTCTCCAGCACCGCGATGGCCGCGTCGATTGCTCTCATCTTTGCCATGATCTTTGTCTCCAGTTGGGGTGGGTTTTCCGTTGGAGTTGATCCTATTCCCGCAGCCGGTGTGGGATAAAGGGAAGCGAGATCAGTTGATTCGATACCTGGAGTTTGCAATGTAGCCTTGGAAGGCCTGACGGACGGTCGGCGCCCTGTCCGCCCGTGCCGGGATTCGAGATGCCGTGTGATGATCTGGATACGCGAAGTGCTATCCGCGCTACGCGGCTGCGGCGACAATGGCGCATTCGTCCCGCCGCGCCGACTCGAACCACCACCTTCCCAGCGCCATGTACTCCCGGCTACCGTCCACCTACGAACTGCTCGAGGCCCTGGCGCCCGCGCCCGCGCCCGCACCCGTGCCGGCCTCCGTCAGCGCTGCCGGGTCGGGGCCGCAGGCGCCGCGGATTGCGCGGGGTCTGTGGCTGGGTTTCGTGGTCACGCTGGTGGCAACGCTGCTGGTGGCCGGCGGCCTGGCTGTATGGCGGCTGGTACTGAAGCATCCGCTGGCACCGTGGTCGGTCCGGCTGGCCGAGGCCCTGCTGGTGCTGTGTGCCGCGTGCTATGCCGGGGCAGGCCTGATGCGCCTGCCGGGCGTGCTGGCGATCGTTCGCAATCCGCTGCGCTGGCAGGCCGGCCAGATGGACCTGGACAGCGCCATCGAGAACGCGCTGCTGCGCCGGCTGGGGCGGATTCATCCGCTGCAGCTGCAGGCGCGGCAACGGCGCGTGGCCTTGCAGCTGCGGCTATGGGAAGGGATGGCGCGCACCGTGGGGCTGCTGCTTGCGCTGGCGCCCGCGGCGCTGGTGCTGGTGAGCGGGCTGCATCCGTTGCCGCATCAGGCCGAGATGAAGGGATCGCTGCTGGGGCTTTACGCCGTGATGGTGGTGGTTGGCGCGGCGTTTTATCTCTACGTGCATGTGCAATGCAGCCGGCCGCTGCGGCGGCTGTCGCATGTGCTGGGTGAGGCGGCCGAGATCAATGCGCGGGTGGGGGCGCGGAGCCGTTCCGCGGTCGTTCCTGAACAGGCCGCTCCCGTTTGAGCGCTGACGCATGTTGGCTCCCCTCTCCCACTGGCGTGGGAGAGGGGAGCCAACCGGCGCCTGCGTGTCTTATTCCACCAGGTACGTCTGCGCCAGCCTCACCCACGCCGCCGCTCCCAGCGGCAACACCGCATCATTGAAGTCATAGCCCGGGTTATGCACCATGCATCCCCCGAACTCGCCTTCGCCGTTGCCAAGGATCAGATAGCAGCCCGGCACCGCATTGAGCATCCACGCAAAATCCTCGCTGCCGTTCAGGCCCTTGGGCGCCTGCGTGACCACGTTGTCCGCGCCAACCAGTTCCGCGCAAACACGCTGCGCCAGCTGCGTTTCCGCTTCGGTATTGACCATCGGAGGCGTGAGCTGGCGGTAGTCGATCTGTGCTTCCACGCCATGCGCCTGCGCAGTGAGCGACACGATCTCGCGGATGCGCTGCTCCACCAGCGCGCGCGTTTCAGGACGCGCCGCGCGCACGTTCAGCCCGATCGTCACGGACTCGGGGATGACGTTGTGCGTAGCGCCGCCGCGGATAAAGCCGACCGACACGACGGCGGTGTCGTCGGGCGCGACATTGCGCGCGACCACGGTTTGCAATGCGGTGACGATCGCCGCCGACGCTGCGATCGGGTCGCGCGCACGGTGTGGCATCGCCCCGTGGCCGCCGACGCCCTTGATGGTGACGTCCGCCACATCGGACGACAGACTGACCGGACCCGGCAGCACGCGGAAGGTGCCGGCCGGCACGCCGGGCATGTTGTGCAGCGCGAATACGGCGTCGCACGGGAAGCGCTCGAACAACCCGTCCTCGATCATCGCGCGCGCGCCGCACAGGTTTTCCTCGTCGGGCTGGAAGATCAGGTTCAGCGTGCCGTCGAAATCGGGGTGGTCGGCCAGCGCCTTGGCCGCGGCCAGCAGGATCGCCGTGTGGCCGTCGTGGCCGCATGCATGCATCTTGCCGTGCAACTGGCTGGCGTAGGGCAGGCCGGTGGCCTCGACCACCGGCAGCGCATCCATGTCGGCGCGAATGCCAAGGCGGCGCTTGCCGCTGCCGCGCCTGAGCTGCCCCACCACTCCGCTCTTGCCGATGCCCGTGTGGACTTCATAGCCCCACGCGGCGAGCATCGTGGCGACCAGCTTGCTGGTCACGCCGACTTCGAAGCCGAGTTCGGGTTGCGCATGGATCTGGCGGCGGATGCCGACGAAGGTCTCGGCGTCGATATTGATGTTCGGCAGCAGGTGCGGCAGGTACTGGAAAGGCTTGAGCGTAGGTGCGCGGGTCATGGATCGGGTCTCCGGAAGAATGGTGGGATTCAGTGCGCGCGGCGCTCGCGGATGCTCAGCACGGCGATCAGGGTGATGACGCTGCAGACCAGCATGTACCAGGCCGGCGACAGCGGGTTGCCGGTGCGCGAAAGCAGCCACGTGACGATGAACTGCGAAGAGCCGCCGAATACGGTGACGCCCACGCTGTAGATCACCGACAGCCCGCTGGCACGCACACTGGCCGGCAGCATCTCCAGCATCATCAGGAACATCGGCGTGGTGCCCAGGTTGATGCCGGCGGTCAGCAGCGCCGACAGGCCCAGCACCAGCGGCACGCTCGGGTAGGCATTGATCAGCCAGAAGGCGGGATAGACCGCCAGCATGCTGAACACCAGCGACGCCACCACCAGCGGCTTGCGATGCGTCAGGCGGTCGGCCAGGCGCCCCGCAATCAGCGATACGACCGTCAATGTGATACCGGTCACGCAGCCAGACAGGAACGACAGCGACGGCGGCATCTTCAGCACGCGGATCATGTACGTCGGCATGAAGAACACCACCAGGTACATGGTCGCGGTGCCGGCCGTGGTAGCGAGAATGCCCTTCACCACCGTGGCCCAGTGGTGGCGGAACAGCTCGCCGAGCGGGCTCGGCGCGTGGGCGTCGGCCTGGTGCGTTTCATCGAGGTTGGCGCGGATGTAAAGGCCCACAGGGGCGATCAGCAGGCCCACCAGGAACGGCAGGCGCCAGCCCCAGCTTTCCAGCGATTCGGTCGGCAGCAGCGTGTAAAGAGCGGCACCGGTCAGCGCGCCCAGCAGCGCCGAGATGCCCTGGCTGCCGAGCTGCCAGCTCACGCGCCAGCCGCGGCCGCGCACGCCGCCGGATTCCATCAGCATGGCGGTCGAGGCACCAATTTCGCCGCCGAGCGAAAAGCCCTGCAACAGGCGGCCGGCCAGGATCATCAGCGAACCGAACACACCTGCCGACGCATACGGCGGTGCCAGGGCAATGCACAGCGTGCCCGCAACCATCAGGGCGATGGTTAGCGTCATGGCGTTCTTGCGGCCGCGACGGTCGGCGTAGCTGCCGATCACGACGCCGCCAAGCGGACGCATCACGAAGCCGATGCCGAAGGTGGCCACGGCCAGCAGCAGGGAACCGTACGGATTGTCGGACGGGAAGAACAGCTTGCCGATCAGCAGCGAGAAAAAACTGTAGACGGTGAAATCGAACATCTCCAGCGCATTGCCCAGCGAGCAGGCGGCAATCAGCCGGAATTGGCTCTGCGTGCGTGCCGGCGTGGCAAGCGTGCCGGTATTCGCGGCGAGGGTGGTGTCGTTCATGCGGTCTCCACGAACTGGTGGGGGGAGGCGCGCGCAGGGCCGGTCTTGTTCGTGCCGGTTGGTTGGGGTCCGCGCTGGCCGTGGGTGGCTAAGGCTGCGATGAAGTATTCAGGCAAACGCGGTGGGACAAAAAATCATATATTTTCATCTTGATAACCAAATCGAATCACCGTCATAACCGGTTGCTGGCGGGTATCAGGACAACTACTGATCCCGGGGCGAAACCCAGCGCCGGCGCGGGATGGCGGGAAAGCGGCGTGCGCCGCGCATGGATCGCGCAAGCCCGCAAACGGGGCGTGCTGCACTGCATGCGGGCGCACGGCATCACGAAACAGGGGACCGATGAAGCTGCAACAACTGCGCATCCTGCTGGCCGTGGCCGAGCACGGCAGCATCCACGAGGCGGCGCGCGCGCTGCATATCTCGCAGCCGGCGCTGTCCAAGGCGATCGCGGAGCTGGAACGCGAACTGGGCGTCACGCTGATGTCGCGCTCGGTGCGCGGCGTGAGCCTGACGACCTATGGCGTGGCGCTGGTCAAGCGTGCCAGCGTGGTGGAACAGGAGCTGCGGCACGCGCTGGAGGACATCGAGTCGATCCGCGGCCACGCCGAGGCCGAACTCAATATCGGCTTCACGGCGGTGGCGTCGAGCGGGCCGCTGCCGGATGCGATGGCGGCATTCCGCCAGCGCTTTCCGAACGTGGCGCTGCGCGGCTTCGAACTGCGTCCGCAGCAGATCCAGGAAGGCTTGCGCGAAGGCCGCCTGGATCTGGGGTTGATCTCCACCAACAGCGGACCGGGATCGGCGTCATTCCAATGGGAGCCGCTGTTTTCGGTCGGCATGAAGCTGGCCGTGCGCACCGGCCACCCGCTGCGGCGCGCGCGGCGCCTGCGGCCGTTGCTCGATGCGGACTGGCTCGTGCTGGATCCCGTGGACGACGCCGGCAGCCCCCTGGCCAGCCTGATGCGCCTGCACCGGCTGGAAATGCCGCAGCGCGTGGTGCAGAGCGCATCCAACCTGCTCGGCCTGCAACTGGCGACCAAGACCGACCTGGTCAGCATGTGGTCGGACTTTGTCTTCTTCGGCACGGGCGGCCCGCTGCAACTGGTACGCGATGCGCTCACGCCGCTGCCGATCCAGGACGAGCTGCCTGATTTCCGCGTGTTCCTGGTCTACCGCTCGGTGGACCTGATGACCCACGTCTGCGCGGAATTCGTGCGTGAGGTGCGCCATTGTGCCCGCCAGATGGAGGCGCCGCATGCCACCATGCGCAAGTCCCGATCCGCTTCATAAGTGCCGGCGAGGTGCCAGTGCCGCGCCGATGCCGCACAATGGCGGGCAGGAGACGCAATACCCTATGGACAAACTGAAACAGATAGAAGCCTTCATCGCCGTGGTCGAACACGGGAGCATGGCAGCCGCCGCGCTGACCCAGGACGTCACGCCGGTGATGATCGGACGCCGCATCAACGCGCTGGAAGCGCGCATCGGCGTCAAGCTGCTGCACCGCTCGACGCGGCGCATCGTGGTGACCGAACAGGGCGCCGTGTTCATGGAGCAGTGCAAGAAGGCGCTGGCCGACCTGGACCGCGCCGAGATGCTGATCGCCGAAGGCAAGCACAAGGCCACCGGCCACCTGATCGTGTCGGCCCCGGCCGCGTTCGGCCGCAAGCACGTGGCGCCGCATGCGCCGGCCTTCCTGGCGTCGAACCCGGAAGTGCAGATTTCCTTCAACCTGACCGACCGCGTGGTGGACCTGGTCCGCGAAGGGTACGACGTAGGCATCCGCATCGGCGGCGCCATCGACCCGAACTTCGTCGCGATCAAGCTCGCCACGAACAAGCGCGTGGTATGCGGTACGCCCGGCTATTTCGCGAAACATGGCGTCCCGCTCACGCTCGACGACCTGCAGCACCACAACTGCCTGGCCTTCAACCTGCAGGGCGGCCAGCAGCGCGGCTGGTACTTCCAGCAGAACGGCAAGACCGTGACGGTGCGCGTCAACGGCAACCTCGACTGCAACGACGGCGAGCTGCTGCACCGCTGGACCGGCGAGCACCTGGGCCTGGGCTGGCGTTCCACATGGGAGATCCTGCCGCAACTGGAGAGCGGCGAGCTGGTCACGGTGCTCGACGAGTACGCCTTGCCGGACTACGACATCCTTGCCGTGTACCCGCAGCAGCGTCCGGTACCGGCCAAGATCCGCTTCTTCATCGAGCACCTGAAGGCGCAGTTCGCGCTGCCGGGTTACTGGACCGGGCGCAGCGGCTGACCGATCGACGGGAGCAAGCGATGGCGGCGTGGCTGGCGGACCTGGTGGTCGTGATCCACCTCCTGTTCATTGCGTTCGTGGTGGGTGGCGCGCTGCTGCTGTTTCGCTGGCCTCGCGTGGCGTGGGTGCATCTGCCGGCGGCAGCGTGGGGCGTCTTCGCGGAGTGGTCAGGGCGGATTTGTCCGCTGACGCCGCTGGAGAATGCGTTGCGCCGCGCGGCGGGGGAGGCGGGATATGGCGGCGGGTTTGTCGAGCGGTATTTGCTGCCGGTGATTTATCCGGCGGGACTGACCCCAGCCATACAGCTATGGCTGGGCGTGTTTGTGCTGGCGCTCAATCTGATCATCTACGCGGGATGGTGGCGCCGCCGGCGACCCTAGCTCTGCGCCGCCTCAAATCGCGGCGCGCGTTTCTCCAGGTTCGCCCGCACCGCTTCACGCTGGTTCGGCGAGCCGACCAGCTTGTCCTGCTCCAGCGACTCGGCCATCAAAATGGCCGCGTTGTCGCCACCCTCGACCACGTCCATCAGCCGCTTCGCGGCCCGAATCGCGTGCGGATTCTTCTGCGCAACCTGGCGCGCCGCTTCCAGCGCGGCGCTGCGCGGATCTACCACGACGCGCGTGGCCAGGCCTAACTCGCACGCTTCCACGCCGGTGAGCACGCGGCCCGTGTAGACCAGCTCGCGCAGCACGTCCGCGCGCACCAGCCCGCGCGTCAGCACCATGCCGGCCATGTCGGGCACCAGGCCCCACTTGATCTCCATGATCGAGAGCTTGGCGTCGGCCGTGACGAAGCGCACATCCGCGCCCAGCGCGACCTGCAAGCCCCCGCCGAACGCCACGCCATGCACGGCGGCAAACACCGGCACTGGCAACTCGCGCCACACCATGCACGCGTACTGCGGTCGATTGGAGATGCCATGCGCACGCGCGGCAAGACGCCCCGGGCGCATGCCGGGATCACCGCCCGCGCCATTGCCGAGCATGCCGGCCATGCTTTCCATGTCCAGGCCCGCGCAGAACCCGCGGCCTTCGCCTGACAGCACCACCGCGCGCAGGTCCGGGGTCTCGCGCAGCTGTTCGCCAGTGGCGATGAGCGCGTCGAACATGGCGGGATCGAGCGCGTTCATCTTGTCGGCGCGGTTCAGGCGCACATCGGCGACGCCGTCCTCGATGGTCACAATGATGCGGTCGGTGCTGCTGGCGCTCATGCGCGGCTCCTTCGGTCTTGGTTCAGTGTTGGGGTCGTTGCCCGCGCTGCGATAGCACGGGCAGCGGGACTTACGCCGTGCGCTCGTCGCGCGTGGTCGGCAGCACGTAATTGCGGTATTGCTCGCGCAGCTTCAGCTTGAGCAGCTTGCCGGTGGCCGTATGCGGCAGCGAATCGACGAACACCACGTCGTCAGGCACCCACCAGCGCACCACCTTGCCAGCCAGGAAGGCAAGCAGTTCTGCAGCAGTGACTTCGTGATCAGGCCGCTTCACGACGATCAGCAGCGGTCGTTCCTGCCACTTCGGATGCGGCACGCCAATCACCGCGGCCTCGCCCACGGCCGGGTGGCTCATCGTCGCGTTTTCCAGATCGATCGAAGAAATCCACTCGCCGCCGGACTTGATCACGTCCTTGGCGCGGTCGACGAGCTGCACATAGCCTTCGGAGTCGATGTTGGCCACATCGCCGGTATCGAACCAGCCATCGTTGTCGAGTGCGTCGTGCTCGGCCTTGAAATAGCCCGACGCGATCCACGGCCCGCGCACCTTGAGCCGGCCGAAAGCCTTGCCGTCGTGCGGCAGCGCGCGGCCTTCGTCGTCCTCGATGCGCAGTTCGACGCCCCACAGCGCGCGGCCTTGCTTGAGCTTGATCTTGAGCTGCTCGGCCTCGCTGAGGCCGGCATGCTGCGGCAACAAGGTGTTGATCACACCGATCGGGCTGGTCTCGGTCATGCCCCAGCCCTGCACCAGCGACGCGCCGAACTGCTTCTCGAAGCGCTCGATCATCGCCGGGGGCGCGGCCGATCCACCCACGCCAGCCACGCGCAATGCCAGCTCGCGCGGATCGATCTCAGGGTGGGCGTCCAGGTACTGGAACAGCATCAGCCACACCGTAGGCACCGCGGTGGAATAGTCCACGCGCTCGTCGCGCAGCAAGCGGTACACGCTTTCGCCGTCGAGATGCTGGGCCGGCAGCACCATCTTCGCGCCATTCATCGCGCACGCGTAGGGCAGGCCCCAGGCATTGGCATGGAACAGCGGCACGATCATCAGGATGCTGCTGGCCGGGCTGACGCCGAAGGTGTCGGAGCCGCTCGCCTTGAGGCTGTGCAGCACGGTGGAGCGGTGCGAATACAGCACGCCCTTGGGATTGCCCGTGGTGCCGGACGTGTAGCACAGCGACGATGCGGTGCGCTCGTCGAACTGGGGCCACTCGTAATCCTCGCTGCTGCCGGCGAGCAGGTCTTCGTAGCAGAGCAGGTTGGGAATGCCCGCGTCGGCCAGCACCGCCATGTGTTCGGGATCGGTCATGGCCACGTAGTGCCTGACGGTCTTGAGCTGCGGTGCGAGCTTCGCGACCAGCGGCGCGAAGCAGCTGTCGAAGCACAGCACGCTGTCTTCGGCGTGGTTGACGATGTATCCGATCTGCTCGGGGAAGAGCCGCGGGTTGACCGTATGGAGCACGGCGCCGGAGCCTGACACGCCGAAATACATCTCCAGGTGCCGGTGCGTGTTCCACGCCAGCGTGCCGATGCGGTCCCCTTCGCTCAGGCCCAGCTTGGCCAGCGCGTTGGCCAGCCGCTTGGCGCGGCGATGCACCTGGTCGTAGTTGCTGCGCACCGTGCCGCCTTCCACGGTGCGCGAGATGATCTCCTGTTGCGGGTGGTACGCCGCCGCGTACTCGATCAGCGATGAAATCAACAACGGACGGTCTTGCATGAGGCCCAGCATGATGCGTCTCCTTGTGTTGTTCTCGTGATGCCCCGGGATAGTCATCCCGGGGGTACTGCATACGGCGACAACAGGTGGATCAGCGGCCCTTGAACTGCGGCGGGCGCTTGGCCGTGAACGCGGCCACGCCTTCGCGGAAGTCCTCGCTGCGGCAGGCCACCGACTGCTGCGACGCCTCCAGCTCGAGCTGCGCCGCCAGGTCATTCCCCAGGCTGGCGTTGAGCGACGCCTTGATCAGGCCGTAGGCGAGGGTCGGCATGTTGGCGAGGTGGTGGGCCATCTTGCTGGCTTCGGCCTGCAGCGCGTCGTCGGCGTGGACCTTCCACACCAGGCCAATGCGCTGGGCTTCCTCGGCGTCGATCTTCTCGGCCAGGATGGCCAGCGCACGGGCGCGCATTTCGCCCGCGTAGCGCGGCACGAAGTAGGTGCTGCCGGCATCGGGCACCAGGCCGATCTTCGAGAACGCCTGCAGGAACGAGGCCGATTTTCCGGCCAGCACCACATCCGCTGCCAGTGCGATGCTCATGCCAGCACCGGCGGCAACGCCGTTCACGGCGCTGATCACGGGCTTGGGCATTTCGCGCAGCTTGAGGATGAGCGGGTGATAACGCTCGCGCAGCAGCGCGCCGGAATCGGCCATCTCGCCGCCGGCATTCTGGCGCGCGGCCAGGTCAGCGCCCGACGAAAAGCCGCGGCCGGCGCCGGTCAGCACGACGGCGCGCACCGACGCGTCGTCGGCGGCGCGATCGACGGCAGCGCGCAGTTCCTGCAACAGTTCGGCGTTGAGCGCGTTCAGGACTTCAGGGCGGTTCAGGGTGATGGTGGCCACGCCTTCGCTGGCGTGGTAGAGGACGGGGGAAGTCATCGCGGTATTTTCCTTCGGGTGATCTTGGTGGTTCAGTTGGTCTTCAGGGCATCGGCCGAGGCGTCGCCGAGCTTGCTGCCGCCATCGCAGTCGAGGATGGTTCCGGTGACGTAGCGCGCGTTGTCGCAGCTCAGGTACAGCGCGGCATCGGCAATGTCCTGCTTGCTGCCGTAGTCCCGCAGCGGCAGGCGGCCCTTGTAGCGCGCTTCCATCTCCGGCGTGGGCGCCAGGCGCGCCATGCCTTCGGTATCCGCGATTGGACCGGGAGAGATGCCGTTCACGCGCACGCCGGCCGGGCCCCATTCCATCGCCAGGCATTTCACCAGCATGTTGATGCCGGCCTTGGCCGCGCACGCGTGGGCCTGGAACATCATCGCGTTCACACCCTGCGGCGCGGTGATGGCGATCAGCGAGGCACCCGGCTTGTTCAGGTAGTCGAACGACGCGCGGAACACATTGAACGTGCCGATCAGGTCGATATCCACCACGGTCTTGAAGCCGTTGGCCGACATGCCGACCACCGGCGCAAGGAAGTTGCCGGCCGCGCCCGAGATGACGATGTCGATGGGGCCGAGCGTGTCGCGTGCCTGTTTCAGCGCCGCTTCCACGGCGGCGTAGTCGCGCACGTCGGCGGCCATGCCGATGGCGGTGCCGCCGGCCTCGGTAATGGTGGCTGCTGCAGCGGCAACGCGCTCCGGGTCGCGGCTGATCAGCGCGAGCTTTGCGCCAGCGCGGGCAAAGTTCTGTGCGATGCCAAGGTTGATGCCGGACGAGCCGCCGGCCACGAACACGGTCTTGCCGGCGAGCGCGTCAGGACGAAATGCACTGGACATGGGGATTCCCTCTGTTGAATGAGTGAGCGAAGCAAGGCGCCGGCGTGCGGACGGCATGCCAGCGGTTCACGTAAAGGGAGCAGGGGAAGCAGGGGATGCAGGGGAAAAGTGGCCAGTTTCAGCGCGATGCGCGCTGGGTCGGCCAGGCATTGCTGCAGGGATCGGCGTAGGCGCAAACGTGCATGGGTGTCTCCTGTCTGTAGTTTTGGCTGGCTCGGCCTGCGACATGCTAACCCGAAGACGGATTCGATTCATGCACGCCCTGCGCAATACCGCGCCGCAGCACCGGAAATTATGTGGCGCCACGCGGCGGCGCGGCAACCAGCAAAGACAGGCTTCCAAAAAGAAAAAGCCCGCACACCGTTGCGGTGTGCGGGCGGGCCTGCCGGATGAATCAGAGATGTATCAGGTAGGCGCAGTGCCCGTGAAGTGCGCCCCCGCGTCTTCACGAGCGGGGTCAATATTGCATCGCCGCACCCGGAAGCGCTTTGATTGGGGTCAACCACTCAGGCGAGCAGCGCCGCAACCAGGTCCTTGCCGCGCGCCGCGGGCGCGCTTTCCTCGAAGTGCAGGGCGGCTTCGACATGGCTCAGGTGGTCGACCATCAATGCCACGGCGCGCTCCACGTCGCCCGCGCGGGCCGCTTCGATGAATTCGCGGTGCTCGTCGGACGAGCAGGCCGCGTCGCGCCGCGACTGGTACAGCATGGTGATGACCGCGCTGCGCGCGGACAGCTCGCGCATCATCTCGGTCAGCACGCTGTTGCCGACCACTTCGGCCAGCACGATGTGGAAATCGCCAAGCAGGCGGGTGCGGGTCTGGGCGTCGATGCCTTCAATCGACTTGCGCTCGGACGCCAGGTGCTTGTCGATGCGCTTGTAGTCCGCCGGCCGCGCCTTGGCGACGAACTCGCGCGCGAGCGCGGCTTCCAGGATGCGGCGAACCGCAAAGACCTCGCGCGCCTCTTCGGCGCTCGGCTTGGCGACGAAGGCGCCCTTGTCCGGCACGATCTGGATGACCTTGTCCTTGGACAGCATCAGCAGCGCCGCGCGCACCTTGGTGCGGCTCACGCGGTAGACGCTGGCCAGGGCTTCCTCCCGCAGCTTGGTGCCCGGGGGCAGCCGGTGCGAGACGATCGCCGCGACGATGTCTTCGGCGATCGCTTCGGCGGTCATGTCGGGATCGATATGCTCGGGCATGGCTTGCATGGGCGCAGGGCCTGCGCGTTGGAGGAAATGCCGAGATTCTAGCGTCCCGCCGCGGGCGACGGCACAGGCGCCACCACTTCGGCCGCATCGGCCATCGGCAGGCCCTCGTCCAGTTCAGTGGCCGGCACCATGCCGTTGAGCACGTCATGCGCGCGGCCGCGGTCGATATCCTTTTCCCAGGCGGCCACCACCACGGTGGCCACGCAGTTGCCGATCAGGTTGCCCAGGGCACGGGCAATGCCGATAAACCAGTCAACGGAAAGCACCAGCACAAGGCCAATCGCCGGGATGGCCGGATGCGCGGACAGTGTTGCCGCCAGGATCACGATCGCGGAGCCCGGGATGCCATGCGCGCCCTTCGAGGTAATCAGCGCCACCGCCAGGATGCCGAGCAGATCGCCCATGGCCAGCGGCGTATTGGTGGCCTGCGCGATAAACACGGCAGCCAATGTCAGGTAGATCGAGAACGCGTCGAGGTTGAACGAATAGCCAGTCGGGATCACCAGGCCGACCACGGACTTCTTGATGCCCATGAATTCGAGCTTCTTCATCACCTGCGGCAGCACGCTGTCGGACGAAGCGGTGCCCAGCACCACCAGCAGCTCCGCGCGCAGGTAGCGGATCAGCTTGATCACGGAGAAGCCGCACAGCCGCATGATTGTGCCCAGCACCACGAGCACGAAGAGGGTCACCGCGCCGTAGAACAGCACCACCAGGAAGCCCAGCTGCTTGAGCGAGCCGATGCCGTACTTGCCCACCGTGAATGCCACCGCGCCCAGCACGCCCAGCGGCGCGAGCTTGATGATGAAGCCCATCATCTTGAACAGCGTGTGCGAGAAGGTATCGATCAGGCTGACCAGCGGCCTGGCCTTTTCACCGACCAGCGACAGCGCGCAGCCGAACAGCACCGAGACCAGCAGCACCTGCAGCACGTCGCCGCTGGAGAAGGCGCCCATGATCGTGTTCGGGATCAGCTTGAGCAGGAAGTCGGCCGTGCCCTCGCTCTTCACCTTGGTGGCGTTCTCGATGTAGCCGGCAATGGCGGAAGCGTCGAGCGAACGTGGATCTACGTTCATGCCGGTGCCCGGATGGAACACATAGGCCAGCAGGATGCCGAGCCCTAGCGCAATGGTGGTGACGATCTCGAAGTAGAGCACCGCCTTGATGCCCACGCGGCCGACCTTCTTTAGTTCGCCCGCGCCGCAGATGCCGGCCACGACCACGCAGAACACGATGGGGCCGATCAGCATCTTGACCAGCTTGATGAAGGCGTCGCCCAGCGGCTTTAGCTTGGCGGCGAATTCGGGGAATAGCATGCCGAGCACCGTGCCGATCACCAGGGCGATCAGCACCTGGCCGAACAACGAGCGGGTAAAGCGGGTGTGGAGGCGGCCACCAGGGGCGGGGCGCGACTGGACTGCGTGCTGCATGGTTGTGTCTCCGTACCGGGTCGTCGCCTGCGCCGTTCGCTGGCCCGCCCGTTATCTGATTCCAGGATTGCCTGGCTGCCGGGTACTGATTTATTGCCCGGGCTGCCGGCCTGCCGTTCAGGACGCACCGTCGAGTCTCGGAAGCATCACCCCGCGGAATGCCCCCCTTGTCGGGGCGGAATCCACGCAATCCATTGTTCGGACCGGATTGTCCGCAACGGATTGTCTGAACGTTGAAGCGAATATAGTGCATATCATTTTTGTATGCAATTTTTGAATTCACTGTGCTACCATGAATCGCACAGAATAGAGCTTCGGCCCGGGGTTTCGTACTCCGTCTGGCGCCCTCGCCAGACCGCGTGCCGCCGCTCCAAAGCCCTTCCAGCAGGAGACAACGCATGGCAGCAAACCTGTCGCCGTCCGCAGACATCGGCACGCGCATCATGGCCTGGCACGACGCCCTGGCCGTCCATACCGAGCAGCCCGGCATGCTCACCCGCACCTACCTGACCGAGGCCCACCACGGCGCCGCCGCGCAGCTGACCGAGTGGATGCAGGCCGCCGGCATGACCGTGCGCCGCGATGCCGCCGGCAACGTGATCGGCCGCTATGAAGGCACCGAGCCCGGCGCGCCCGCGCTGCTGACCGGTTCGCACTTCGACTCCGTGCGCGACGGCGGCCGCTATGACGGCAACCTCGGCGTGATCCTGCCGGTCGCCTGCGTGGCCGAATGGAATCGCCAGGGCAAGCGCTTCCCGTTCGCCATCGAGGTGGTCGGGTTCGCGGAGGAAGAGGGCGTGCGCTTCAAGGCCACGCTGCTGGGCAGCCGTGCGATTGCCGGCACTTTTGACGCCAACGTGCTCGACAACGTCGATGACAGCGGCAAGACGATGCGCGAAGTCATGGCCGCGGCCGGCTTCGACCCGGCTGGCCTGCCCGCCGCCGCGCACGATCCGAAACAGGTGCTGGCCTTCATCGAAGTCCACATTGAACAAGGACCGGTCCTGCTGAATGAAGGCCTGCCGGTCGGCGTGGTGACCGCCATCTCCGGCGCGAGCCGTTTCCTCGTCGAACTGGAAGGCCTGGCCGGCCACGCCGGCACGGTGCCGATGGACATGCGCCGCGATGCGGCCATGGCCGGTGCCGAGATCGGCCTGTACATCGAGAAGCGCTGCGGCGGCAAGCCGGGGCTGGTCGGCACGGTCGGCCAGTTCAACGTGCCCAATGGCGCGACGAACGTGGTGCCGGGCCGCGCGGTGTTCTCCATCGACATCCGCTGCGGCGAGGACGCCGAGCGCGAGGCCGCCGTCAATGACGTGCTGGCCGAGATCGAACGCGTGTGCGCACGCCGCAACGTGCGGGCGCAGGTGCGCAAGACGCACGAAGCCAGGAGTGTTCCATGCGCCCCGTGGCTGCAGGAACAATGGGCCGCCGCCATCGCCCGCCAGGGCGTGCCGGTGCGCCACCTTCCCTCCGGCGCCGGCCATGACGCCATGGCCATTGCCGCGATTGCCGACGTCGCGATGCTGTTCGTGCGCTGCGGCAACGGCGGCATCAGCCACCACCCCACCGAAATCATGACCGCCGAGGACGCCGAACTGTCCGCGCGCGTGTTCAGCGATTTCGTCGAGCAATTCCAACGGCAGCAATAAGCTGCGCCCCGGAACGCTTAAGCTACAGCACAACCCCTGAGAACAAGACATGACCGCACGAGACAATATGAACCCGACCGAAACCACGCTGACGACGTTCATCGACCAGCACCGCCCGCAGCAGCAAGCCTTCCTGGCCGAGCTGGTCAAGGTGCCCTCCGACAACCCGCCGGGCGACTGCGACGCCCATGGCAAGCGCGCCAAGGAACTGCTCGAAGGCCTGGGCTTCACCGTCGAAGCGCACAAGGTGCCTGACGAGCAAGTCAAGGCGGCCGGCATGATCAGCGCCACCAACCTGATCGTGCGCAAGCAGTTCGGCACGGGCGGCCCGGTCATCGCCATGAACGCCCACGGCGACGTGGTGCCTCCGGGCCTGGGCTGGACCAAGGACCCGTACGGCGGCGAGATTGCGGACAGCGAGCACGGCCCGGTCATGTACGGCCGCGGCGTGGCTGTGTCCAAGTCGGACTTCGCCACCTACACCTACGCCGTGCTGGCGCTGATGGAAGCCGAGAAGCAGGGCGCGAAGATCAACGGCGCGGTCGAGCTGCAATTCACCTATGACGAGGAAACCGGCGGCGACATCGGTCCCAAGTTCCTGCTCGACAACAACCTGAGCAAGGCCGACTACGCGATCTCGGCGGGCTTCTCGTACGGCATCACGTCGTCGCACAACGGCTGCCTGCACGTCGAAGTGACGGTCAAGGGCAAGCAGGGCCACGCCGCCATGCCGCACACCGGCGTTGACGCGATCGAAGCCGCCACGCATATCCTGCAGGCCATCTACGGCCTGCGCGCCGAGCTGGCCACGCGCAAGTCGAAGGTGCCGGGCATCGACACCGCCACGCTGAACGTCGGGCTGATCAAGGGCGGCATCAACACCAACGTGGTGCCGGACCTGGTGACCTTCCGCGTCGACCGCCGCATGATCCCGGAGGAAATCGGCTTCGACGCCGAGGGCGAGCTGCGCGCCGTGGTGGAAAAAGCCGCCAAGGATCGCCCGGGCATCGAGGTGAAGGTCGAGCGCATCATCCTGGCCGAGCCGCTGTCGGAACTGCCCGGCGTGGAAAAGCTGATCGGCGCGCTGAAGGGCCGTGCCGAGTCCGTGTTCGGCGTGGACATCCCGGTGCAGGGCGTGCCGCTCTACACCGACGCGCGCCACTACACCAAGCGCGGCATCCCGACGGTGCTGTACGGTGCCGGCCCGCGCACGCTGATGGAAGCGCGCGGCCACAACTCGGACGAGAACCTGCGCCTGAATGACCTGAACCGCGCGACCAAGGTGGTGGCGCTGGCGCTGTCGGACCTGATGAAGTAAGTCAAAGCCGCATCACCCGTGACGACAGCCCGCAGCGATGCGGGCTGTTTTCATTTGTGTCGCGTGAGGCAAACCGATATCTTCGCCGTATGAATAATGTTATCCAATTTATTACATTAATCATTCATTACGTCGATGGAATCGACGCCATTGCAGCAATGGGTACGCGCCTGTTAGGGATCGCCATGCACCAAACTGGTGTCCGACCGTGCTAACGGGCTGATTTCTGGCAAACTACCGCGCCCGATCCCAAGCTCGCGCTGCATCAACACCGTATCGATCCACTGCCCATGCTTGAAGCCGACCGCTTCAAGCCGGCCGACTGTTCGGAACCCGAGCCGTTCGTGCACGGCGAGCGATCCGGCGCCTTCGCCGCTGGCCGTGCAGGCGACGACGGCCACCATCTGCCGCCAGGGACCGGTCTCGCAGCGCGCGATCAGCGCTTCCAGCAGCGTCCGTCCCAGGCCTTCACCCACACATCGATGGTCGATGTAGATCGAATCCTCGATGGCAAAGCGGTAGGCGCTGCGCGCACGGTACGAAGACGCGTAGGCGTAGCCGAGCACCTCGCCATCGCGCTCCGCGACCAGGTAGGGCATGCCCTTGCGCAGGACTTCGGCCATGCGCAGCTGCATGTCATCGGCGTTCGGCGGCGTTTCCTCGAACGAAGCCCGGCCATGGAGCACATGATGGGCGTAGATGGCCTGGATAGCCGGGACGTCGGCCGGACTGGCGTCACGCAGGGTGAAGGGCTTGCTTAGCGGCCCCTTGGTGGCCGGCATGGGCGGATTCGTCATGATGGAAGGGCGCACACCGCGCTCCAAGGAAGGGTAGATGTGCATGGGACCAGCACATTGCATGCCGGAGCACACACGCGAACTTGCACTACGCTGGTGCACGTATATAGTGCGTCATTATTCGACAAGAAGGACAGCTGCCATGATCACGATCTATCACAACCCCCGCTGCTCAAAATCGCGCGAAACGCTGGTCATGGTCGAAGCCGCCGCCGAACGCCTGGGCGAACCGCTGGAGATCGTGGAGTACCTGAAGGTTCCGCCCTCCCTGACGACGCTGCGCCAACTCCAGACCATGCTGGGCGTGTCCGCGCGCGAGATGATGCGTGACAACGAGGCGCCTTATGCGGAACTGGACCTGGCGGACCCGGGCCTGACCGAGGCGGAGTTGCTGGCCGCGGTGGCTGACAATCCTGTCCTGCTGCAGCGGCCCGTGGTGGTACGGAATCGCCGCGCCGTGATCGGCAGGCCGCCGGAGAATGTGGTGCCGTTGCTGGCCTGAGGGTTTGAGAAGTTGGTAGCCCTCAAATAAAACCGGCCTTCACGAACGTGAAGGCCGGCCCGGTCAGTCAAGCGGAATCGCTTCAGGCGAGTCGTCTAATAAACACCCAGCCAGTGCGCGGCTTCCTGACCGAAAGAGATAGCCGCCATCACAACGAGCAGCACGACCAGCACGACCGTGCTCACGTACAGGGTGGCCCTGGCGACTTCGGCGTCCTCGTCCAGGCTGTGGCGGTGCTGGATCTGCGTTTCATGGCGCGCCGGATGCGGCCAATGGATCCGGCCGGCCAGTTCCCTGAAGTGCAGGTCGGTTGGAATACGCATGATCAACTCCTCCTCGACGGGAGCCGCGCAGGCCGGGTGACAGGATCAGGCTGGCAGATGGCGTTGATTGCGCTGGGCCCGCGCATCGCAAGTCGTCTGGTTTCACCCGGTGTCGCCACCTGCATCTTTACTATAGGCGGGCTGGGCGCAGATGCCAGTCCGCGCACATGCAGTGCGGCCCCTGACCTACGGAGCGAGGGGTGGAGGTGAGGGTTCGCTTGCGTCAAAAGCCTCGTCAGAGGCCAATCGGGCTTCTCGCGCACGGACTTCAGCGAGCATGTTGCAGAACAAGGCGCCTTGCTCGAGCGCGTCGTCCAGCGCCACGTGGGTATGGGGCAGCGGGTCCTTCCAGGCGTCCGGGAAGGCCGGCTTGATGGTCTTGCGGTACGGCAGGCCAGTCAGCGCGAAGCCCAGCGTCTTGACGTCGAGCGCGGCCCAGCCGAACGGCGAACGGCCCGCGAAGCGCATCATGTACCAGAACATCCACGTGAAATCGAAGCCGGCCGGGAAGGCCACGAAGACCGGCTTGCCAGGCAGGCTCTCGACCCATTCGACGTAGCGCACCAGGGCCAGCTCGGGCGGCTGCAGGTCGCGCCGGCAGGCGGTCCAGGCTTCGGGCTGGGTCTCCCACCATTGCATCTGGACCGGATGGCCCACCGCGCCCGGCAGGGTTTCAAGGTTCGCCGAGAACGTGCCCACCACGGTCTTGTCGGCCAGCATGGCGGCCGAGGCGAACGACAGCATCGAGTGGGGGCCGGGAATCGGCCCGTCGGCCTCGATGTCGGTGCTGACGTAGATTTCCGGGCGGGTATCGGGGGCTTGTCGTTTGGCCATGGCGCTTGCGGACTGGCCTGCCGTTCAGGCCGCGTCGATGAGGTGATCGGCGACGTACGGGTTGTTGCGGCGCTCTTCGCCGAACGTCGATACCGGGCCGTGGCCGGGGATGAAGGTCACGTCCTCGCCCAGCGGCCACAGCCGCGTGCGGATCGAGCGGACCAGGTCGGCATGGTTGCCGCGCGGAAAATCGGTGCGGCCGATCGAGCCGGCGAACAGCACGTCGCCGACCACCGCGAGCCGGTTCCCGCGCGAAAAGAACACCACGTGGCCCGGCGTGTGGCCGGGGCAGTGGTAGACCTCCAGCGTTTCGCCGCCGAACTGGACGCTATCGCCGTCCTGCAGCCAGCGATCGGGCTCGAACACCTCGGCCTGGCCAAAGCCGAAGCGGCGGGTCTGTTCCGGCAACTGTTCGATCCAGAAGCGTTCATCCTCCTGGGGGCCTTCAATCGGGATGCCGAGCTGGCGCGACAGCGCCGCGGCACCGGCGCAGTGGTCCACATGGCCATGCGTCAGGAAGATCTTTTCCAGCGTCACGCCCTGTTCCTTCACCGCCTCCAGGATACGATCCAGGTCGCCGCCGGGATCACACACGGCCGCCTTGCCGGTGTGCTCGTCGATCAGCAGCGAACAGTTTTGCTGGAAGGGCGTGACGGGGATCAGCAGGACTTTCATGAGTGTCTTTTCGTAGGCCGCGACGGGGCTCGGTCGCATGCGGCGGGTTGTGCCGGCATTGTAGCGCCGGCCGACCTCGAGGCTCGTTCATCGCCACGAATGTGACTATTGAGTTACCCCGATCGCACACTCGCCATCGCCCGCAATCCCTTGCCAGGCGGTGGATTCCGGGGAATTGAGGGGCCGTTCGTGCGAGATCGCACATAATTCGTAACAAAATCAATGGTATAGCTGCAGCGGTACGATGTTAGACTCCCGCGATGAATTGGATTCTGCCGATCTCCTCCGGCTGGCAGCGGCTGGCAAAACTGGGCACATGCACGGCATGCGCCGTAGTGCTGGCCGCCTGTGCAACGCCGCCCGAAGGCAGCGATTCTTCGAGCGCCGGCACTTCCGGCGCTGTGCCGACCAAGGCTGCGCGCACCCCGAAAACGGCCCAGGCCGACAAGCCGGACACCGGCAGCTGGAACCTGTTCGGTGTCGAGCAGGAAGACAGCAGCCTGAGCGGCCGGTCGCTGGACGGCCTGCGCGCCGACATGGGCTCGTTCGAGCAGCGCGGCATGGCATCCTGGTATGGCAAGGGCTTCCATGGCCGCAAGACCGCCAATGGCGAACGCTTCGACATGCGCGCGATGACCGCGGCCCATCCGTCGCTGCCGCTCGATAGCTGGGTGCTGGTGCGCAACCTGCGCAACAACAAGGTGGCCGTGCTGCGCATCAACGACCGCGGCCCGTACCACGGCAACCGCGTGCTGGACGTTTCCTACGGCGCCGCGCGCCGCCTGGGCTTTGTCGACCACGGCGCCACGCAGGTGGAGATCCGCCGCCTGTCGCGCACCGAAGTGGCCGCGCTGGGCCCGCAGTTCGACGCCGGCGGCAATGAAGCCGGCGACGGCGCCGGCGATGACGATGTCGCGGTGCCCGAACTGGCGAACTCGCTCGCGCCCGCCAAATCGCACAAGGCGTCCGCGAAGGGCCGATCGACGGCCAGGCGCAAGCGCCACTGAACAGCGCGGCCGAGCATGCCGCCGCGCGCGCCGGTCCTCCCTTCCGCCTGTCTCTGCCTTTCCCGTCTTCCCGGCTTTCCCCGCTTTTCCTCAGTCCCCGCCGCGCTGCGCCAGCGCCAGCTTGTAGAGCGCATCGGTATCCGCGCCGGTGATCGCGGCGGCCAGCTTGGCCGCGCGCTTCGCGGGCAGCTCGGCCAGCAGCAACGACAGGACGCGCTGCGCTTCGGCGTCGGGCGCGCCATCGTCCGCGGTTCCCGCCGCGCCTTCAACCACCAGAACGAATTCGCCTTTGGCGCGTGTGGCCTCGGCGGCCAGCCATGCGGGCGCCTCGCCGACGGTTATCACCGGGGTTTCCTCGAACAGCTTGGTCAGCTCGCGCCCGATCAGCAGCCGGCGCGTGCCCGGCAGGCCGGCGGCCAGCGCGGCCAGCGTTTCGGCAATGCGGTGCGGCGCTTCGTACAGGACCCAGGCGTGGTCAAGCGCAGCGAGCGTGGCGATTGCCTCGGCGCGCGCCTTGGCCTTGCTCGGCAGGAAGCCGACAAAGGTGAAACGGCCCGCGCCAGGTTCGAGCATTTCGCCGGCGACCGACAGCGCCGCCACGGCGGCACTCGGGCCGGGCAGCGGCACCACGGGCAGGCCGGCGGCGCGCGCCGCCTCGACCAGCCGCGCGCCGGGATCGGAAATGCCCGGCGTGCCGGCGTCCGACACATAGGCAATGCGCTCGCCGGCAACCAGGCGCTGCACAATGCGGCCGGCGGCCTCGCGCTCGTTGTGTTCGTGCACCGCGACCAGCGGGCGCTGCAGGCCCACGCGCGACAGCAGCTGCCCGGTATTGCGGGTGTCTTCGCAGGCAATGGCATCGGCCAGGCCGAGCACATGCAGCGCGCGCAGCGACAGGTCCGCCACATTGCCGATCGGGGTCGCCACGACATACAGCGTGCCGGCCGGGTACGACTGGCCGGCCGCCAGCGAGATCCAGTCACTCATGAGAACTTCCGTTGATTCGATCATTCAAAAGCACGACGCAGGCGCGTGGTGCGCTGGCCGAAGACCGCGCGCTGGCCCACCTGCAGCGGCACGGCTTGCAGCCCGTGGTGCGCAATTATCGCTGCAAAGGCGGGGAGATCGACCTGGTGATGCGCGCGCCGGACGACACGCTGGTGTTTGTCGAGGTGCGCCAGCGCAGCGCGGCCGCGTTTGGCGGCGCGGCGGCCAGCGTGACGCCGGCCAAGCAGCGGCGCCTGGTGCTGGCGGCGCTGCACTACCTGGGTACGCTGGCGCAGCAGCCGCCATGCCGGTTCGACGTAGTGGCCCTGGCGCCAGGGCGGCTCGAATGGCTGCCGCACGCCTTCGACCTGGATGCCGCGGGCGACCTTTTCTGAGCGCGGCTGGCGGCCGCGCTGGTTCATAATGCGCGATATCGCGCGGCACGTGCCGCGACAGCAACAACAAGGCCCCCATCGAGCGATGAGCATCGAAAGCATTCAGCAGCAATTCCTGGACAGCGCCGACACCAAGCGCCAGGCCGCGGACATGATGGCGCCGCACATCGACGCCGCCATCGAACGCATGGTCGGCGCGCTGACCAGCGGCAACAAGATCCTGGCCTGCGGCAATGGCGGTTCGGCCGCCGACGCCCAGCATTTCGCCGCCGAACTGGTGGGCCGCTTCGAACGCGAGCGGCCCGGCCTGGCGGCGATCGCGCTGACCACCGACAGCTCGATCCTGACCGCCATCGGCAACGACTATGACTTCAGCATGGTGTTCTCCAAGCAGGTCGAGGCGCTGGGCCAGCCCGGCGACATCCTGCTGGCGCTGTCCACGTCGGGCAATTCCGCCAATGTGATCGCCGCGATCGAAGCCGCGCGCCAGCGCGACATGAGCGTGATCGCGCTGACGGGCAAGGGCGGCGGCCAGATCGGCGCCATGCTCGACGAATTCGACATCCACCTGTGCGTGCCGAGCGAGCGAACGGCGCGCGTCCAGGAAGTCCACCTGCTCACCCTGCATTGCCTGTGCGATGGTATCGACGAGGCATTGCTCGGCGAAGCCTGACCCACTTACCCCAAGCACCAGCAAGGACAGCATGAAGAAACTGCCTTTCCAAGCCTCCCGGCTGACCCGCATCGCGCTCACCGCAGCCGTGCTCGCCGTCGGCACCACGCAGCTCGCCGGCTGCCTCCCGGTCATGGCCGGCGCCGTGGCCAGTGGCGTGGCGGTTGCCACCGACCGCCGCCCGACTGCCACGCAGACCGTTGACCGCGGCCTGCAGATGGAGGCCGACAGCACGCTCAGCTCGCGCTACAACGGCCAGGCGCGCGTAAGCGTCACTGTATTCAACCGCAAGGTGCTGCTGACGGGCGAGGCCGCCAACGACAACGTGAAGCAGCAGGTCGACCAGTACGTGCGCGGTCTGCCCAATGCGCGCGTGGTGATCAACGAGCTCGAGATCGCGTCGTCGCCGTCGTTCATGACGACGAGCGAGGACACCTACCTGACCAGCAAGGTCAAGACCCAGCTGATGGCCGCCGAAGGCGTGCCATCCAACTCCATCAAGGTCACCACCGACAAGGGTGTGGTCTACCTGCTTGGCATCGTCACTACGCCCGAAGGCGACCGCGCCACCGAAGTGGCCCGTAACACCAGCGGTGTCACCAAGGTCGTCAAGGCGTTCGACTACGTGAACGAAGCCGAGCGCGCGCGCCTGGACCAGGCCTCCACCTCGCAGAACCCGCAGCTGGATGGCACCGTCGGTACGCCGGCGCCCGTGCAATCGGTGCCGGGCGTGGGTGGCCCCGTCAATGCGCCGGCCGACTCCTCTGCCGCCAATGGCGCTGTTGCAACGCCGGTGACGTCGCCCGTGGCTTCCCCGGTGGCGCTGCCGCCGGGCCGCAGCCTGCCCTGAGCAGGACCTTGCCTCGCCGTCGGGCAGCAACGCCTGCCTGACATCATGCGGATTTCGTTCCGCCCGCCCGCGCGCAATGTGATACGGTAGCCACGCGCCGCCCGCCGGGCGGACCCCGGAGCGTGACCATGACCAGGATCCCCTTGCCCGCGGCGCTGGCCGCGCTGGCCTTGCCGATCGCGTGCGGCACCGCCTCCGCGGCCGACACGGATGCATCGGCGCTGCGCGCGCGCAACCATGCCGCGGCCTGCGCCAACTGCCATGGCCCGCAGGGCCGGCCGCCCGCCGGCAGCCCCATTCCGGCGCTGGCCGGACGCTCCCAATCCGAACTCGTCTCCCAGATGCAGGCATTCAAGGCCGGCAAGCGCCCGGCCACCGTCATGCAGCAGATTGCCAGGGGCTACAGCGACGACCAGATCACGGCGATTGCGGGCTGGTTCGCCGCCGTCAAGTAAGGGGTGCCATGCAACGACGTAACTTCCTGATAGCGGCGGCCGGCGCCGCTGCTCTGGGTACGCTGGGCGCGCACGCCGCTGCGCCGGCGAAGGTGGTGGTGGTCGGCGGCGGCTATGGCGGCGCCACCGCGGCGCGCTACCTGCGCGAGTGGAGCCGCCACACCATCGACGTCACGCTGGTAGAGCCCGATGCCGCCTTCATCTCGTGTCCGCTGTCCAACCTTGTGATCGGCGGCAGCCGGCGGATAGAGGACATCACCGTGCCCTACGACGCGCTGGTCCGCCGCCATGGCGTGAAGCTGGTGCGCGACCGCGCGCTGGCCATCGACGCCGCCAGGCGCACGGTGCGCCTGGCCAGCGGCGCGACGCTGCCCTATGACCGCCTGGTGCTGTCGCCCGGCGTGGACATGATGAGCGACGCGCTGCCCGGGCTGCAGCAGCCCGGCGGCGACCAGATCCTGCATGCCTGGAAAGCGGGTCCGCAGACGCTGGCGCTGCGCCGCCAGCTCGAAGCCATGCCGGACGGCGGCACCTTTGCCATCAGCATCCCGCTGGCGCCTTACCGCTGCCCGCCGGGGCCCTACGAGCGCGCCTGCCAGGTGGCGCACTATTTCAGCCGGCACAAGCCGCGCAGCAAGGTGCTGGTTCTCGATGCCAATCCGGACATCACCTCGAAGGCGGCGCTGTTCCGTCAGGTCTGGAGCACACAGTACAAGGGCATGGTGGAGTACCGGCCGCAGTACAACGCGGTCGACGTCGACGCCGCCACGCGCACACTCAAGTTCGACGTGCAGGACGACGAGCGGGCCGACGTGCTCAACGTGCTGCCGCCGCAGCGGGCCGGTGCGATCGCCGTGTCGGCCGGGCTGGCCACGGCCAATGGCCGCTGGTGCGAGGTGGATTTCCTGACCTTCGAATCGATCGCGGTACCGAATATCCACGTGCTCGGCGATGCCATCCAGATTGCGCCGCTGATGCCTAAATCGGGGCACATGGCCAACCAGCATGGCAAGGTCGCGGCCGCGGCCATTGTCGCGCTGCTCTCGGGCGGCACGCCTGACGCCGAGCCGCTCTACAACAACACCTGCTACAGCTTCACGTCGGATCGCGAAGCAGTGCATGTTGCAAGCGTGCATCGCTACGATGCCGCGCAGAAGACTATGGTGACGGTGCCCGGATCGGGGGGACTGTCGGCGGCGCCCAATGTGCCGGAGGGGGATTTCGCCCTAGCATGGGCGAAGGGTATCTGGGCGGATATGTTGAGCTAGCTGGCTCCGCAATAACCGCAAGAACATGCAACGCGGCGCCCGAGCCGGCTGATACGCTTGAGGGTTTCCAGGACAAATTATCCGGGCCCCCAATGCAAGCCAGAGACCGCCTACTCGCCCTAGCCATCGTCTGCGTCTGGGGCGTCAACTTCGTTGTCATCAAGGTCGGCCTGGCCGGCGTTCCGCCGATGTTGCTCGGCGCGCTGCGCTTCTGTCTGGTTGCCTTTCCTGCCATCTTCTTCGTCCCGCGCCCGCGCGTGCCGCTGCGCATGTTGCTGGCCTATGGCGCGACCATCAGCCTCGGGCAGTTCGCCTTCTTGTTCTATGCCATGGCGGTCGGCATGCCGGCGGGACTGGCGTCGCTCGTGCTGCAGTCGCAGGTCTTCTTCACGGTGGGCATCGCCGCGCTGTGGCTGGGCGAGCCGGTGCGCTGGCACAATGTGGCCGGCATGCTGGTGGCCGCTTGCGGACTGGTGCTGATCGGTTCGGGCGCGGCAACGGGTACGGCACCCGGCGGCATGAGCGTGGCCGGATTCCTGCTGACGCTGTGCGGCGCGGCCTGCTGGGCGAGCGGCAATATCGTGAGCAAGAAGATCGGTCCGGTCGACCTGCTGGGCCTGGTCGTGTGGGCGGCGCTGATCCCGATCGTGCCGTTCGCGCTGCTGTCCCTGTGGTTCGAGGGGCCGGCGCGCATCGCTGCAAGCCTCACCCATGTCTCCGGCGGCGCGGTGTTCGCGGTGCTGTACCTGGCCTTCGCCGCGACCATCTTCGGCTACACCATGTGGGGTAGGCTGCTGACCCGGTATCCGGCCAGCCAGGTGGCGCCGCTCACGCTGCTGGTGCCGGTGGTCGGGCTCCTGGCCGCGCACGGGCTGCTCGGCGAAGACTTGTCGCTGGCGCAGTGGGCCGGCGCCGCCGTGGTGATGGCGGGGCTGTTGCTCAATGTCTTCGGTGGCCGTTTGTGGGTCGGCCGGCGCTTCGCACGCCGCTGAAGAAGCGCGGGTTCTCGTGCCGCCATGCCACTGGCGGCACAATCATGCTGTTCTGCATCAATGGGTAAACACTATATGCGCAATCACGCATATACGAATATATTGGACGCCATGGAAGAGCTGGATCGCGTGTTCGAAAAGGTGTCGGGTTATTTCAGCCTGCTGGCGGAGCCTACGCGGCTGAAAATCCTGCACGCCCTGTGCGACGGCGAGAAGCCGGTGAATACGGTGGTCGAGACGGTGGGCTCGTCCCAGACCAACGTGTCGCGGCATCTCAACGCGATGTACCGCTCGGGCGTGCTATCGCGCCGCAAGGAGGCGAACCTGGTGTACTACGCCATTGCGGACGAAAGCGTGGTGGAGCTGTGCCGCACGGTTTGCGTGCAGGTGGCCAGCCGGCTGGAGGACAATGCCCTGACCTCCGGCGCGGTGGACCGCTTCATGGCCCAGCCCGAACCGCCACCGGCCCGGCGTCGCAAGGCCGCGCAGTAGCCTGGCTCTTCCTGCAGACCGCATCAGAACAGGCGCGCCGCCGTGGCGAGCGTGCCGGAGGAGACGGCATTGCAGGAACGGAATCCGCGCGGGCGCATCGTGCCAGCGCCCGAACACTTCGTCAGCCCCACGCTGCAGCAGGACATCGACCGGCACGGCCTGGACAGTCCGCGCCGTGACTTCCTGCGCAAGAGCTTCCTTGGCGCAGCCGCCGGCATCGCCGCGGCCGGACTGGGCCGGCGCGCGCTGGCCGCCGACGGCGATCCCGCCATCCTTGAGCCGCAGCCGTGGGCCACGACACTGGGCCAGCCGGTGGCGGCGCGGCCTTACGGACAGCCTTCGATCCATGAGAAGAACCTCGTGCGGCGCGAGTCTCCGGGCCTGACGCGCGTCTCGGCGGCCTCGGTCGCATTCGCGCCGCTGCAGGGGCTGTTCGGCATCATCACCCCCAGCGGCCTGCATTTCGAGCGGCACCACCAGGGCTGGCAGGACATCGACCCCGCCCGCCACCGCCTGATGATCAACGGACTGGTCAAGGCGCCGCGCGTCTATACGATGGACGACCTGATGCGCCTGCCGTCGGTGTCGCGCATGCATTTCATCGAGTGCGGCGCCAATACCGGCATGGAGTGGGGCAACGTGGCGGTGCCGACGGTGCAGTACACCCACGGCATGCTGTCGTGCTGCGAATTCACCGGCGTGCCGCTCAAGGTGCTGCTGGACGACGCCGGCGCCGACCTGCGCCGCGGCAAATACCTGCTGGCCGAGGGCGGCGACGGCTCCGGCATGACGCGCACCATCCCGATGGAGCTGGCCGACGAGATCATCGTCGCCTGGGGCATGAACGGAGAAATGCTGCGCCCGGAGAACGGCTATCCGCTGCGGCTGGTGGTGCCGGGCGTGCAGGGCGTGTCGTGGGTCAAGTGGCTGCGCCGGCTCGAACTGGGCGAGCAGCCCTGGAACGCCAAGGACGAGACCATCCATTACGTGGACATGATGCCGGACGGCAAGCTGCGCCAGTATTCCTCGATCCAGGAATGCAAGTCGGTCATCACCTCGCCATCGGGCGGGCAGCAGATGGTCGGCAAGGGCTTCTACAACATCAGCGGGCTGGCATGGTCCGGACGCGGGCGCGTGCGCCGCGTGGATGTCTCGACCGACGGCGGGCGCAACTGGCGCACGGCACGGCTGGAAGCGCCGGTGCTGTCGAAGTGCCTCACGCGCTTCAACCTCGACTGGGACTGGGACGGGAGGCCGGCCATCCTGCAAAGCCGCGCGATTGACGAGACCGGCTACGTGCAGCCGAAGATGGCGCAGCTGCGCGCGGTGCGCGGCACGCGCTCGATCTATCACAACAACGCCATCCAGAGCTGGCAGGTGGCCCAGAGCGGGGAGGTGTCCAATGTCCACGTGGGCTGACACGACGCGGGCGCTGGCGCTGGCGGCCTGCTGCCTGGCCTCGGCGGCTTGGGCCGGTACGGCAGACACGGCGCGCGCGGCATTGGGCCGCACCGCGACCGCGGCGGAAGTTGCGGCCTGGGATATCGACGTGCGCCCCGATTTCAAAGGACTGCCCAAGGGCAGCGGCACGGTGGCCCAGGGTCAGAAGGTCTGGGACGGCAAGTGCGCATCGTGCCACGGCGACTTCGGCGAATCGAACGAAGTGTTCTCGCCTATCGTGGGCGGCACCACGGCCGACGATATCCGCAGCGGCCGCGTCGCGGCGATGACCGGCAACCAGCCGTACCGCACCACGCTGATGAAAGTCAGCACGGTGAGCACGCTGTGGGACTACATCCATCGCGCCATGCCGTGGAATGCGCCGCGCAGCCTGAGCGCCGACGATGTCTATGCCGTCACGGCGTACCTGCTGAACCTGGGCGAAATCGTCCCGAACGACTTCACGCTGTCGGACACGAACATCGCCGAGGTGCAGCGCAAGATGCCGAACCGCAACGGCATGACCACGGACCACGGCATGTGGCCGGGCCGGGGCCGGCCGGATACGCACAATACGGCGTGCATGAAGAACTGCGAAGCGACGGTGAAGGTAGTCTCGGCCATGCCGGACTACGCGCGCGATTCTCACGGCGACCTGTCGCAGCAGCAGCGTGCCTTCGGGCCGACGCGCGGCGTGGCGGCGCAGGCTTCCGCGCAAGCGGTACCGGTGGCGGCGGGGCCGGTAGCGCCCGGCGCCCGACTAACCGGCCAGTACCAGTGCATGGCGTGCCATGCACTCGACCGTAAAGTGGTGGGACCGTCATTTTCGGATATCGCCGGCAAGTATCGCGGGCAGGGTGACGCCCACGCCGCGCTGGAACGCAAGGTCAAGGCGGGCGGGCAGGGCGCCTGGGGCAGCGTGCCGATGCCGCCGCAGCCACAGATACCCGATTCGGACATCCGCGCCATGGTGGGGTGGATTCTTGAGGCAAAATAGCGGGCTGGCCGCTGGAGTGCCCCCAGGCGGCGGCCAGCGTGTGTTGCGCCGCAGCGCGGTCCGGTTGTGGCGTTGCCTTTGCCGTCCCCACGGCTTTACAAAGCTTGGAGCTTAATAATGAAGCAGTTTGTCATCGCAGCGCTGATGCTTGGCGCCGCCGCATCGGCCCACGCGGTCGATGCCGCCAAGGCACAGGAGATTGCCAACAAGAACGCCTGCATGGGTTGCCACCAGGTCGACAAGAAGCTGGTCGGTCCCGCCTACAAGGACGTGGCCGCCAAGTACAAGGGCGACAAGAACGCCCTGGCGACCCTGGTCAAGAAGGTCAAGACCGGTGGTTCGGGCGTCTGGGGTCCTGTGCCGATGCCCGCCAACACCGGTCTGAGCGACGCCGAGGCGAAGACCGTGGTGGAGTGGGTCCTGGCTGGCGCGCCGGCCAAGTAAGCACCGGCCCGCAAGGGCCAGCGCACCGATGCAACAGGCCCGCGGGCATCCGCCGCGCGGCCCTGGACACAGAGCACAGCGGCCGGCCAAGCACCGGCCGCATGCAGCAAGCACCGCCCTGGCGGTCAACCACGACTGGGAACGGAGTAGCCGGAGAGCAAAGCCCAATGAATTCCAAACGAAGAGAAGTACTGCGGGTCACCGCTGTCCTGTCGCTGATGGCCGCAACGGGCCTGATCACCGAGGCGCAGGCAGCCGAGTGGAACAAGACCGCCTTTGACGGCAAGAGCGTGGCCGACGTCATCAAGGCCCTCGGCGGCAGTGGCACCGAGAAGAGCACCGCGATCACCTTCAACGCCCCGGATATCGCCGAAAACGGCGCCGTGGTGCCGGTGGCCGTGACCAGCACGATCCCGGATACCGAGCAGATCGCCATCCTGGTCGAAAAGAATCCGAACACGCTGGCCGCGGATTTCGTGATCCCGGCGGGCACCGAACCGTTCGTCTCCACGCGCGTGAAGATGGGCCAGACCTCCGTGGTGCATGCCGCGGTCAAGGCCGGCGGCAAGTGGTACGTGGCATCCAAGGAAATCAAGGTCACCTTGGGTGGCTGCGGCGGCTGAGCCCCGCGCCCCGCGACACCACGAACATCTGCAACAGGAGAGAACCATGGCAGACCCGATGCGCGTACGCGCCACCGAAAACGGCGGCGTGACAGACGTCAAGATTCTGATGAAGCACGACATGGAAACCGGCCAGCGCAAGGACAGCGCCGGCAAGACCATTCCGGCGTGGCATATCCAGACTGTGATCGCCCAGTGCAAGGGCAAGGAAGTGTTCCGTGCCCAGTTCGGCCCGGCGGTGTCCAAGGACCCGTTCCTGAACTTCAAGTTCAAGGGCGGCGCCAAGGGCGACAAGGTCACCGTGACCTGGGTCGACAACCGCGGCGACAAGCGCACCGACGAAGCGACGATCGCCTGATCATCGACGGATAGGCGGCCCGGCGCGCACGGCTGTCGTCTGCTATGGTTCGGGTCGGAAACTGACCTCGGGAACAATCATGCGGCGAGCATTCATTCGGGCATCGGCGGCACTGGCCGCCATCGGACTGGCGGCCAAGGCGGCGGCGCAGACAGCGCCGGCCGCGCCGGCAGGCAAGGGCAGGCCCGTCAAGGTGGTGTACCAGCTTTCGGAAGGCATCGACCAGGCAGTGCGCGCCATGGGCAACCTGCGCAACCACCTGAACGGCGCACCGGGGGCCAAGATCGTCGTGGTCGCATTCGGCTACGGCGTGGATTTCCTGGTGGAAGGCGCCAAGGATTCGCGCGGCAACACCTTTGAAGGGCCGGTGGGCGCGCTGGCTTCGGCCGGCGTGGAATTCCGCGTCTGCCGCAATACGCTGAACGCACGCAAGATCTCCGAATCGAGCCTGCTGATGGAGTCGAAGATCGTACCGGCCGGCGTGGTGGAAATCGCCCGCCTGCAGTTTGACGAAGGCTACGCCTACATCAAGCCTTGAGGATGCCCCGGGCAAGGGACGGCCCGGCAACAGAAGAATGACCCGGCGCACGAGCGGCCGGGAGGAGAAGCCCCCAATGACCAAGATCCGACGCCTTGCCACGGGCGCCGCGCTGGCCGCGGCCGGTGCGGCTGCGCTGACCCTGGCGGCCGCCGTGCACGCGCAGGGCAGCACCGCCGACGAAATCGCCAAGTACCGGCAGATGCTGGCCGAAGGCAACCCCGCCGAGTTGTGGGAAGCCGCCGGCGAAGAGCTGTGGAAAAAGCCCGCCGGCCCGAAGAACGTCTCGCTCGAACAGTGCGACCTGGGCAAGGGCCCGGGCGTGACCAAGGGCGCCTACGCCGAACTGCCGCGCTACTTCAAGGACACCGGCAAGGTGATGGACCTGGAGCAGCGCCTGGCTTATTGCCGCGTGACGCTGCAGGGCCTGACCCAGGAACAGGCGATGGCCAATCCGTTCTCGTCGTCGGGCAAGCCGTCGGACATCGAGCGCCTGGTCTCGTACCTGAGCGCCGAATCGCGCGGCGTGAAGATGAACGTGCAACTGAGCCACCCCGAAGAGCAGCGCACTTACGCGCTCGGCCAGAAGATGTTCTTCTACCGCGGCGGCGCCTATGACTTTGCCTGCGCCACCTGCCACGCGGTGGACGGCCAGCGCATCCGCCTGCAAGACCTGCCCAACCTGCTGACCGAGAAGGGCGCACAGGCCGCCTACACGACGTGGCCGGCCTACCGTGTCTCGCAGGGCGAGGTACGCACCATGCAGCACCGCCTGTATGACTGCCTGCGCCAGCAGCGCTTTCCCGAACCGGCCTACGGCTCGGACGTGATCACCGCCCTCACCATGTTCCTGGCCAGGAACGCCAACGGCGGCACCTACGATGGCCCCGCCATGAAGCGCTGACCAGCACGGGAGACAGACATGCAACGATTCACCAAGCAACACGGGGTGTGGGCGGCTGCCGCGCTGGCGCTGGCCGCGAGCACCGGCGCGATCGCGCAGGACAGCGCCAGGACGAAGCCGGCGGCGAAGGCCAAGGTCGCCGCCGTCAGCAGCGCCGACATGAAGCACCTGATCGAAGGCTCGTTCACTTCGAAGGGGCCGGCCACGGTCGAGGGCGTGCTCAGCCAGGACGCCATGCAGCAGGCCTGCAGCCAGTACCCGGACCGCTCCAAGGTGCCGGCGGCGACGGCCAAGAAGATCGAAGCCGCAGAGCTGAAGCAGGTCAGGTATCCGGCCGACGGCAAGTGGCTCGGCGACTGGAAGGAAGGCGAGAAGGTTGCGCAGAACGGCCGTGGCATGCAGTTCACGGACCAGGTCGGGGGCACCAACGGCGGCAATTGCTATGCCTGCCACCAGATGACCAAGGCGGAGATCTCGTTCGGCAATATCGGCCCGTCGCTGTACCAGTACGGCAAGCTGCGCGGCAATTCCGAAGACGTGGTCAAGTACACCTGGGGCAAGATCTGGGACTCCAGCGCCTATGCGGCCTGCTCCAACATGCCGCGCTTCGGCCACAAGGGCATCCTGACCGAAACGCAGATCCGCGACGTGATGGCGCTGCTGCTGGACCCGGCTTCGCCGGTCAACCAGTAAGGGCACGGGCATGCTGCGCGCTCGCACCGCCTTCATCGCGTGGCTGCTGGCCGTTGGCCTGATGGCAGGCGCCGGCGGCGCGGGCGCGCTGGAGGTCGGCGACACCGTGCGGCTGCCCGATATGCAGACGCTCGATGGCCGCACCGTCAGCGCCGCGTCGCTGGCCGGCAAGCCGCTGATCGTCGAGGTGTGGGCCTCGTGGTGCCCGTTCTGCGCCATGCAGAACCCGCGCCTGCAGAAGCTCTACGAGCGCACGCGCGGCACGCCGCTGCAAGTGCTGACCATCAGCATCGACAAGGATCCGCGCGAGGCGGCCGAGTACCTGCGCAAGCGCAGCTACACCTTTCCGGTCACGATGGATTCGCCGGCATTGCGCAGCGCCATCAGCCCGCGCAAGGGCCTGCCGGAGCTGTATGTGATCGACGCGCGCGGGCGCGTGGTGCAGAAGGAAGTGGGTGAGATGCTCGAAGACGAGGTCGCGGCGCTCGACCGGTACGCGAAGCCCTGAACATTGCCTTGCCGCGCGCGGACGCCGATCCGCGCTCGGCCAACTTGAAACGATGCCGTGACGCCCCGCATGCCTTGCAGGGGCGCGAACCGGCACGCCGATTCCAGGAAGAGACGACATGAACCGACGCGAGTTCCTGCAGGTGCTGGCCATCGCCGGCGCCGGTGGCATGAGCTTTCCTGCCAGCGCGGCCCAGGCGGCGAAGTCCGCCGAGGCCATGTACGACCTGCCGCGCTTTGGCAATGTCCACCTGCTGCATTTCACCGACTGCCATGCGCAGCTGCGGCCGGTGTACTTCCGCGAGCCCAACGTCAACCTTGGCATCGGCACCTATGCCGGCAAGCCGCCGCACCTGGTCGGCGACGCGCTGCTGCGCCACTACGGCATCCGCCCCGGCACGCCGCAGGCGCATGCGTTCACCTACCTGGACTTCAACGAGGCCGCGCAGCGTTATGGCAAAGTCGGCGGGTTTGCGCACCTGGCCACGCTGGTCAAGCGCATGAAGGCCAGCCGGCCTGGCGCGCTGCTTCTCGATGGCGGCGACACCTGGCAGGGCTCCGCCACCGCGTTGTGGACCAAGGGCCAGGACATGGTCGACGCGGCGCTGGCACTAGGCGTCAACGTCATGACGCCGCACTGGGAAATGACGCTCGGCGCCGACCGCGTCAAGGAAATCGTCGAGAAGGACTTCAAGGACAAGGTCTCTTTCCTGGCGCAGAACATCAAGACCAACGACTTCGGCGATCCGGTCTTCGATCCATACGTGATGCGCGACATCAATGGCGTGGCCGTGGCCATCATCGGCCAGGCCTTCCCGTACACGCCGATCGCCAACCCGCGCTACTTCGTGCCGGACTGGACCTTCGGCATCCAGGAAGAGAATCTGCAGCAGGTCATCGACGATGCGCGCAGCAAGGGTGCGCAGGTGGTGGTGCTGCTGTCGCACAACGGCATGGATGTCGACCTGAAGCTGGCGTCGCGCGTGCGCGGGCTCGACGCGATCCTGGGCGGCCATACGCATGACGGCATGCCGGCGCCGGTGCCGGTGAAGAATGCCGGCGGCACCACGCTGGTCACCAACGCGGGCTCCAACGGCAAGTTCCTAGGCGTGCTTGACTTCGACGTGAAGAACGGCAGGGTGACGGATTTCCGCTACCGCCTGCTGCCGGTGTTCGCCAACTACCTGCCGGCCGATCCTGCCATGGACGCGCTGATCAAGAAGGTCCGCGCGCCGTATGAACAGAAGCTCGGCGAAGTGCTTGCCGTCAACCGCGGGCTGCTGTACCGGCGTGGCAATTTCAACGGCACCTTCGACCAGCTGATCCTGGACGGACTGATGGAGGTGCAGGGCGCGCAGATCGCGTTCTCGCCGGGCTTCCGCTGGGGCACCACGCTGCTGCCGGGCGAGGCCATTACCATGGAGCACCTGATGGACCAGACCGCCATCACCTATCCGTACACCACGGTGACGGACATGAGCGGCGAGACCATCAAGACCATCCTCGAAGACGTGGCCGACAACCTGTTCAACCCGGACCCGTATTACCAGCAGGGCGGCGACATGGTGCGGGTGGGCGGCCTGCAGTACACCATCGATCCGAACGCCGGCATGGGCAAGCGCATCAGCGACATGCGCCTGAACGGCCAGCCACTGGATGCAGGCAAGACCTACAAGGTGGCCGGCTGGGCGCCGGTGGCCGAAGAGGCGCGCCAGACCGGCGGCGCGCCGATCTGGGATGTCATGGCCCAGTGGCTACGCCAGAGCAAGGAAGTCAGCGCCCGCCCGCTGAACCAGCCGCGCGTGGTCGGCATGGAGCGCAATCCGGGCATGGCGGCGTGATGTTGCGTGCGGTCATCACCCGGCCGGTACGGATTGAAGCGCCAAACGGAAGTAAGCTACAATCATCCGCGACGGGCCGATAGCTCAGCTGGGAGAGCGCTGCGTTCGCAATGCAGAGGTCGGGAGTTCGATCCTCCTTCGGTCCACCAGATACAAGAAGGGCTCGGAATTCGTTCCGAGCCCTTTTGCTTTTTGCCTACCGCTTTCTTCGCCGTGCCTCACGCCACCCGCGGTCCCCGCCGCGCCTTCAGCGCCGAAGGCCGTACCTGTTGCAGCGCCCGCAACGACTGCAGCGCATCCTCCACCGCCTCGATCCCGTCACGCAGCCGTGCCGTGGCATAGCCCAGCCGGCTTTGCATATCCGGGTCCGGCGCGGACAAATGCTCGAGCGCATCGACCTCAGCCTGCATCTGGCCGACCAAACGGCGCAATTGGGATGTGCTATGCGAAGCAAGCGACCGGATTGCCATGCGAACTCCTTGGACGTCGACATCGGGGGCGCAATTTGTACGGTAGTACGTCACAGCAGGATCGCCAGTGCTGTTACGTCTCCATACACCTGTCTCGTCTCTTGCAGGCGACGGCAGCCGCTCAGTCCGTCGCCGCGTGCGCCACGTCGGCCGGAACCTGCCGCGCGGGGCGAATCAGCAGGATCAGCGGCACGACCAGCAGCGTGGCGATGAACATCAGCTTGAAATCGTTGAGGTAGGCGATCATCGATGCCTGCTGGTTGATGGCATGGTTCAACGCCAGCAGGTCGGTGCGCGAGCCGTTCGCGACCATCGACTGCAGGTTCGGGTTGAAGACGCTGACATGCGCGGCCAGGTCGGCGTGCGCGACCTGCGTGTTGCGCGTCATCAGCGACTGGAACACGGAGATTCCGATGCTGCTGCCGATATTTCTCACCAGGCTGTAGGTGGCAGTGCCATCGGCACGCAGATCCGGCCGCAACGTGGAAAATGTCAGCGCGCTGAGCGGCACGAATACCAGCCCAAGCCCGAAACCCTGGATCACGCCGGGCCAGACGATATCGGACATCGACAGCACAATGGTGTAGTGCATCATCTGCCACAGGGCAAACGCGGAGATCAGGAACCCCGACAAGAGCAGCAGCCGCGCGTCGATGCGTCGCAGCAGGCGGGCCGCCAAGAGCATCGCCACCATGGTGCCGGCGCCGCTTGGCGCGGTGACCAGGCCGGTGGTGGCCACGGGATACTGCATCAGGCCCTGCAGCATCGGCGGCAGCAGCGCGCGCGTCGCGTACATGACCGCGCCGATGACGAAGATGAAGCAGGTGCCGGTGGCGAAGTTGCGGTCCTTCAGCAGTTCATAGCGGAAGAAGGACTTCGAACCGGCGGTGGCCGTGTGCACGACGAAGTAGGCGAAGCTCACGACCGCCAGCAGCGCCTCGATGCGGATTTCGAGCGAGCTGAACCAGTCGAGCTGCTCGCCGCGGTCCAGCATGGCCTGCAAGGCGCCGATGGCCAGGCTCAGCGTGGCAAAGCCGAACGCGTCGAACCGGACTTCCCGGCGCGGCGGCCGGTCGGGCAGGAAGGTCATGACCCCGAACATCGCAAACGCGCCGATCGGCACGTTGATGAAAAACACCCAGCGCCAGTTGTAGCTGTCGGTCAGCCAGCCGCCCAGCGTCGGGCCGAGGATCGGGCCGACCATCACGCCCATGCCCCAGACCGCCATGGCCTGGCCTTGCCGCGAGGGCGGGTTGATGTCGAGCAGGATGGACTGCGACAGCGGCACCAGCGACGCCCCGAAGATCCCCTGCAGCAGGCGCGCTGCCACGATCTGCGGCAGCGTGTCGGCCAGTCCGCAAAGGGCCGAGGCCACGGTGAAGCCGCCGATGGCGAGCAGCAGCAGCTTTTTCACGCCCAGGCGGTCCGACAGCCACCCGGTCAGCGGCGTGGCGATGGCCGCCGCCACGATGTACGAGGTCAGCACCCACGTGATTTCGTCCTGCGATGCCGACAACGCGCCCTGCATATGGGGCAGCGCGACGTTGGCGATGGTGCTGTCCAGCGTCTGGATCAGCGTGGCCAGCATGATCGATACCGTGATCATCGGCCGGTTCAGTGGCGTGTCGGCGCCGGCCTGCCGGGCAATGGAAGACATGGAGGGCGTGGGGTGCGCGATTGATAAGCGTGCTTATTATATGGCCGGTCAGGCGTTGTACGCCGGCTTCCAGCGAGCCGTGTGCCGGCCCGTTCACTGTCATGGTTCTTCGGCTATAGTCGCGCGATGGAATCGGAATCGGAAAAACGCCTTGGCTTCCTGGTCACCGACGTGGGCCGCCTGTGCGGCAAGCGCTTCGACGACCTGGCGAAGTCCACGCTGGACCTCACGCGCGCGCAATGCCGCGCGCTCGCCTACCTGGCTCACCACGGCGAGATCAACCAGGCCAGCCTGGCCGACATTCTCGAGGTGGCGCCGATTTCGGCGGGGCGGCTGCTCGACCGCATGGAGGAGGGCGGCTGGATCCTGCGCCGGCCCAACCCGGACGACCGCCGCGAGCGTCTCGTGCAGATGACCGGCAAGGCCCGCAAGGCGCTGGACCGGGCGCGGCGCGTCGGCGACGAGATCGCCGGCGAAGCCATGCGCGGCTTCACGCCCCAAGAGCAAGAACAACTGATCACCCTGCTGCAGCGCGTGCGCGCCAACCTGGTCGACGCGGTGGAGCGCTGAATCATCATGCCCCTTCAGGATCCTTCCGTGCGCCGCGCAGCGGACGCACACGCCGATTACCTTGCCGGCCGGCGCAGCACGCTGGTCAGTGTCGCGCTCAATATCGGGCTAAGCCTGGCCCAGGCCGTGGCCGGGCTGTGGGCGGGCTCGCAGGCGCTGCTTGCCGACGCGCTGCACTCGCTGTCCGACCTGGTGTCGGACTTCGTGGTCCTGCTGGCCGGGCACCACGGCCGCAAGGACCCGGACTCCGATCACCAGTACGGCCACCGACGCTACGAAACCGCCGCCTCGCTGGTACTGGGCTGCCTGCTGCTGGCGGTCGGGTTGGGCATGCTGTGGTCGGCAGTCGGCAAGATCCAGCATCCGCAGGGTGCCCAGGCGGTCAAGCCGATCGCGCTATGGGTGGCCGCGGTCGCGCTGCTGTCCAAGGAGCTGCTGTTCCGCTACATGCTGGCCGTGGCCAAGCGGGTGCGCTCTGGCATGCTGGTGGCCAATGCCTGGCACGCGCGCTCGGATGCCGCGTCCTCGCTGGTGGTGGCGCTGGGCATTGGCGGCAACCTGCTCGGCTATCACGTGCTCGATCCGGTGGCCGCCGTCGTGGTGGGCCTGATGGTGGCGCGCATGGGCGCGAAGTTCGGCTGGGATGCGCTCAATGACCTGATGGACCGCGCCGCCGATGCCGAAACCGTCGAGGCTATCCGGCACACCATCCTCGAAACGCCGGGCGTGCTGGGCGTCCATGACCTGCGCACGCGCAAGATGGGCGACCAGATACTCGTCGACGTGCATCTGGAAATCGATGCCACCCTCACGGTTGCCCAGGGCCATGCCATCGCGGCCGAAGCGCATCGGCGCACCGTGGTCGCCCACGGCGTGCTGAACGTCATGACCCATGTCGATCCGGTATACACCTTCGCGTCCCGGGCGCCGCGCTGAGCGTCCTGTGGATATCCACGCTCCGGCCTGGGGATAACTCCACGGGAAAGCTGTGCCCCGCCTGGGGGTGCGCTGTGAGCCGTATACGGACAAGACGAGCGTCGTTTTTGCCGACGTATACGGATGGTCCCGGATATCCCGGTGCACCGGCCATCGCTCCAAAGGGTTATCTCTATTGCAACCTCTTGATCCGAAAGGGAAAAGAGAGGTTATCCACGCCAAGGGAGACGTTTACCTACTACTACTATCTACGTATACGTAAACAGTATTAAAGACAGCAGGCAGATCATTCCTGTCGCCGAAGAATCAGGTTTACAGATTCGTGCCAACCGCGGCGTATACGTGCCGCACCTCTTCTTTCCAAGCGTTGCTCCCTAAAGCTTGCCGCGCGGTGTTGCCGCAATCGGCCACGCTCAGCTTTGACCTGTGGGTGCTCGAAGTCGTGGCGATCAACCTGGCGGCGCGTTGGTGCGACCGCCTGCTGCTGCTTTCAAAGGGCCGCACGGTAGCGCATGACGTGCCGGCGCAGGCGCTGACGCCGCAGATCCTCGAAAGCGTCTACTCGATGCCAGCGCCGGTGTCAGTGGGGGATGTCCCGGCGGTCACGTTCTGCCTGCCCTGAGTACCGGGCAGTCTGCCGGCATGAGGTTCCCTAGCGCGGCACCTTGAACGCCTTGCGCGCGCGCAGTGCTTCGGCCCGGGCCCAGCAGCCGTCCTGGTGGTCGTTGACGAGCCCCATCGCCTGCATCAGCGCGTACATCGTGGTCGGTCCGACAAAGCGCCAGCCGCGCCGCTTCAGGTCCTTGGACAGCGCCGCCGATTCCGGCGAGGTCGCCATGGTGCGCAGGACTTCCGGCGTCAGCACCCTGGGCCGGCTGGCCGGGTCGGGCTCGTAGCGCCAGAAATAGGCCGCCAGCGACGATTCCGTTTCGAGCAGTTCCGCCGCCCGCTGCGCATTGTTGATGGCGGCTTCGATCTTGCCGCGGTGGCGCACGATGCCAGCATCGCCGAGCAGGCGCTGGATATCGCGCTCGCCAAAGCGGGCCACCTTCTCGATGTCGAAATTGGCGAACGCCTTGCGGAAGGACTCGCGCTTGCGCAGGATGGTCAGCCAGCTCAGCCCGGCCTGAAAGCCTTCCAGGCAGAGCTTCTCGAACAGCCGGCGATCATCGTCGACCGGATAGCCCCATTCGTTGTCGTGGTAGTGGCAGTAGTCTTCCAGCGTGCCGCACCAGCCGCAGCGCACGCGTTCGGCGGCGGCTTCCTGTTTACTCGTCATGCGTGCCTTTCCATGGCCCCGGGTTTGTCATGGCCGGCGGCGCGCTTGCGCGGTGCCGGCGCCAGCCGGTGATCATGCTCCTGGCCAGCTGTTTGCGGAAGGCCGGAATCGGACATGCCGATTGCGGCAATGGTGCTCAGAAACTTGCCGCGAGCCCGAACGACACGCCGGAGACGTTATTGCCGAACACATACCGCACCACCGCCCGGATCCGCGTGACGAAAACCTCATGGGCGCTGGTGTCCAGTTCCAGCCCGGTGCCGAGCGTGGTCAGGTAGTTGAAGCCGAGCACGCCGGCCTGGCTGCCGAGATAGTGCGAATGGGAAAGCTCCAGCACATAGCGCACGGGCCGGTCCAGCGCGTGCCAGCCTGTCGGCGCACGCCAGCGGGCGTACAGGTTGGCGGTTTGCGCGGTGGCCGTGCCCGTCACGCCGGAGGACGAGCCGCCAAAGCTCTGTAGGTGGATATTGGTGTAGCGCAGTTCCAGGTCGATCTCGTGGGTATCGCGGTAGTGCTCCCAGTCGAGCATGACGGAGCCGCCGAGGCCGTAGGCGTTCAGGGATCCGTGCTCAAGGAAATTGATGCTGGCATCGGTGTTCCGCTCGATCACGAGTTCGCCCACGCGGAGGTCGCTGGAGACGTTGCCGAGCGAAGCGTTGAAAATCGGCCGGAATACCAGTTCCTTGTTCTCGGTCAGCGGGAAGTCCCATCCGACGCCGATGGTCCCGGAAAACGTGTTCCACCTGACCGGCAGCGGGCGGGATTCGGCGCCCCGGGTGGCGACGAAGGTCGGGTCGTAGCGGCTGTAGGCGATCGCCCCTTCCAGGTAGAGCGGGAACGACTTGCTCCAGGTGAAACCGCCGCCCAGCTGCCACATGAAGACGCCGGGATTGTCGGTGGCCGCGTTGTTGATCGACAAAGAGCTGGAAGCCAGGTCCGGCACGACCGAGTACGACATCAGCGTGAGCACGCCGTTGGCATGCTTCTGCACATTGGTGCCGATGACCTGGAAGCCGTTCGAACCCTGCGCCTGTGCCCATACCTGCCCCGGAATCAGCGAGAGCGAACCCGATAGGGCCAGGCAGGCCGGCAGGGCCGCCGCGGCCCTGCGAATTTGCTGGAATGCGGACATTCGAGTTGCCGGGTAGGGTTCCGAATCCGGCGCCGTGCTGCGCGCGCCTCACCGGTGGTGCATTCTAGCTAGGGATGATGCCTGCTGTATGAGGTCTGGTGCGCCTGCACGAATCTTTTCAGATCACCCGTCGCAAGGTTTCACATGGATGCTGCGCGGCTATCCCGCAGGGCGGCGGCGTGGCGGATGGGATGCCGGGTCCGGCTCGGCCTGCGGCGGCAGCGCGGCGCGCTTGCGCGTGAACCACAGCAGCGCGGCGCTGGCCAGCCACCCGGCGACGAATACCGTGTCTCCCGCATGGTTGATCCAGTAGGACGCGCCGGGCGTGCCGAAGACGGCATACAGGACGGCGGCCGGCATCCGCGCGGCAATCCATAGCGCGACAGCCGGCGCGCTGGCATAGGCGCCGGGCCGCCACCAAGGGGCGGGGATTGGTGCGGGCCGCCTGTGGCGGCGCGGAATGCGCTGGACCACGAAGATCTCCCTCTCGCCGGGTGATGGTTGGCGGCGTGCGTCGTGGGCCGCGCGCCGGATGAGCCGGAACAGGCTCCTCGCAGGCATCGTATGCCTTCTGCCCGGCCCCCGGGACACAGGGACGATGCGCTGTGTGGGACATCCCACGAACGCTGATGCAAGCCCATTCAATTTTTTTGCACGAAGTGTCCGCAAATGCGATCCGCCGGGCAGCCCCTTCTTTGTCAAACTGAGTTCATTCCACGAAAGGCTTTGAAGGTGATTGCCATGCTTCCCTCGATCTACGTCTCCCACGGTTCGCCCATGCTGGCGATCGACCCGGGCCCGACCGGGGCCATCTTCGACGCGCTTGGCGCAAGCTTGCGCGCGCAGCGGCCGCGCGCGGTGCTGGTGATCTCGGCGCACTGGATCTACAGCACGCTGGCGGTCAGCACGCGTGAACGGCAGGAGGCGTGGCACGACTTCGGCGGGTTTCCGCGCGAACTCTACGCGCTGCGCTATGACGCACCGGGCTCGCCCGACCTGGCCGCGCGCGTCAAGGCGCTGGTCGAAGCCGCCCACATTCCGGGCGCGGGCTTTGTCGGCTTTGACGAAGAGCGTCCGCTGGACCACGGCGCCTGGATGCCGATGCGCCACTTTGTCCCCGATGCCGACATCCCCGTGGTGCAACTGGCGCTGAACCCGTACCTGGCGCCGGCCGTGCAGATCGAGATCGGCCGGGCGCTGGCGCCGCTGCGCGACGAAGGCGTGCTGGTGCTTGCCTCGGGCAGCTTCACGCACAACCTGCAGGAAGTGTTCGGCGGCGGCCGGCGCGCCCAGCACGGCCCCGCGACGGAGCCGTATGTCGATGCCTTCCGCAACTGGATGCTCGACGCGCTCGACGAGGCGCTGGCGAGCGGCGATACCAGCCGCATCGCCGATTACCGCGCCCAGGCGCCGCACGCGCGCCGCGCGCATCCGACCGACGAGCATTTGCTGCCCTTCTACGTGGCGCTCGGCGCCGCGCTGGGCCCGCGCGAGGCCGGCATTGCGCAAGCGCCCGCGGATGTGGCGCGCGTCGCGGACGAAGTGACATATGGCGTGCTGGCCATGGACACCTTCGTGTTCAACGGCCTGGGCGCCGGTGCGCAGCCACCCGTGCGCGCCGCCGCCTGAGTCTAGCGCTTGCGCGCAGGCAGGTAGCGTCGCGCCGAGCGGGCGCCTGCCAGTGCGATCCACCCCATGGTCAGCGCCACCACGGCCAGTCCGGCGCGCAGGCTGGCCAGGTGCGCCACGCCGCCGATCAGCACGGGGCCCAGCAGCAGGCCCAGGTACGCAAAGCGCGCCACGCGCGCGATCGCCTCGGCCGGGGCCACGCCCGGCAGGCGCGACGCCGCCACGAAGAAGATCGGCACCATATTGGCCGCCCCCAGCCCCATCAGGCTGAAACCCGCCAGCGCCGCCACGGGCACCGGCACGGCCAGCGCCAGCGCGATGCCGGCAAAGCCCAGCCAGGCGCTGGCGGTCAGCGTACCGGCTTCGCCGAAACGCGCGCGCAGGCGATCGCCGCCGAAGCGTCCGCACGCCATCCCGCCCGAAAATGCCGCATAGCCAAAGCTGATCCAGTCCGTCGGCGCCATGGCGACCTCCCGCATGTAGACGCTGGACCAGTCGTACATCGCGCCTTCGCCGATCAGTCCCAGGAACGCCAGCAGGCCGAGCAGCCACAGCGCGCGCACCGCGTGATCCCGATGGTGGCCGGCCGTCGGCAGCACCGGATGGTCGGCCAGCAGCCCCGGCGCCGTACCAAGAGCGATAGCGGCGGTCAGGCCCGCCATCATCGCGGCATGGACCAGCGGCGGCACGCCCAGCGACAGCATCAGCCCGCCAACCGCAGCGCCGGCCATGCCGCCCAGGCTGAACATGCCATGCAGCGCCGACATCACGGGCCGGGTGCGGCTGGCCTCCACGGTGGCGGCCTGCGCATTCATGCCCACGTCGAACGCCGCGTTGGCCATGCCGAAGACCAGCAGGGCGGGCAGCAGCAGGCGGAAGTCGGGCATGGCCATGATGACCACCGTCGCCAGCGCGTAGGCCAGCCCGCTGGCCATCGACGCCCGCGCGCTGCCCACGCGCGCGACCCAGCGCCCGACCGGCCCCATCGCGGCGATCGCGCCGCCGGCCACGGCCAGCATGGCGATGGACAGCATCGCGTCGGACAGGCCGAAGCGCGCCTTGATGGTGGGGATGTGCACGCCCCACGTCGCGAACGTGGCGCCGTTGACGAAGAACAGCGCCATGGTGCCCCGGGTGGCGCGGGACACGCGTTGGGGCGATGCGGCGGGAACGGTGGACGGCGGCGATACGCCGGGACTCGACTCGGACATGGCGAGAACTGCATGGCGCGCGCGCCAGGCGCGGCCTTTGGCAAAGGGGCCATTGTCCCGCATTGCCATGATGGCCGTGTGAAAGGGAAAGCGCAAAAACCCGCTTCAGTCCATCACGCGCAGCAGGCCGCGCCGGTGCAGCGCGAACGCAAACGACAGCAGGGCCGCCAACCCCAGCGCCACCATCGCCCACAGCATCAGCCAGTAGCCCCCGACCGCGCGCCAGAGTAGCGCGCCCAGCCACGGCGAGGCGGCCTGCATCAGCAGCACGGGCGTCATCATCAGGCCGTTAAGGGTGGCGTAGTGATGGCGCGAGATCAGCTCCGGCATGGCCATGGCGCGCAGCATGGTGTTGACGCCATTGGCACAGCCGTAGAGCACCGCCGCGACCATCAGCCAGGCACCGTGCCCGAGCGCCATGCACAGCAAGCCGGTGGTCATCAGCGCGTAGACCGGCACGGACAGCCGCACCCGGTGCCGCACAGAAGCGCGCATCATCAGCAGGCGGCCCACCACCTGCGCCGGGCCGATCAGCGCGGCGACCGCGAGCTGCTGGCCCAGCGGCAGGCCCTTTTCGGTCAGCATCGGGATCAGGTGCGCGCCGAGCAGCGACGCCACCATGATCGTTGCCGTGAAGGCCAGCACGACCGCCCAGAACACCGGCTGGCGCAGCGTGGCGCGCGCGATGCTGTGGCCGGCGGCATCGCCCGTGGGCAACGGCGAGGCCGGCTGCACGGCCGCGTAGCTGGCGTGCAGCGTGTAGCGCAGGCGCGCATGCAGCGGCGCGCAGACCAGCAGGTTGAGCGCGGCAAAGCCGACCAGCGTGAGCCTCCAGCCGACCAGCAGCACCAGCCATTGCGCCAGCGGCACGAAGATCGTGCTGGCAAAGCCGGCCATCAGCGTGACCGTCACGATCGGCTTCTGGTAGCCATCTCCGTACGCCTGGCGCAGTACCACGAAGGCGGGTTCATAGAGCGTCGTGGCCATGGCCAGGCCCAGCGGTACCCACATCAGCAGGAACATCGTGGGAGAGGGCGACCACGCCCAGAGCAGCAGCCCGGCCGCGCCCAGGAGCGAGCCGGCGCCCATCACGCGATTCGCCGGCATGCGGTCCAGCAGCCGGCCTACGGCAAACGAGCATAGCGCCCACACCAGCAGCCCGAGCGAATAGCCGCCGGCCAGGAACGGTTTGGAATAGCCCAGCGTGCGCGTCATGGGCTCGATGAAGACCGTGAAGGCGAAGTACAGGGTGCCCCACGAGATGGTCTCGGTCAGCCCGAGAATCCAGACCAGCCGGCGTGGCGGCGCGGCTGTGCTCGCGGTGTCGGCGGGAACGGCAGGCGGGGCGGAGTCCGCGTCGGGCGTGGCGTCGGTTCGGATCATGGCGCGCCCGGCGCTTGGGGAACTGGCGCTGCGGGCTAAGCGGAAATTGTAGCGACCACCGGCGCGCCGTGGTGACGCTCAGGCACTTTCGGCCGGGCCTTTGAGTTCGACCACATTGCCATCCGGGTCCTTCAGGTACAGCGACGGCCCCTTGCCCTCGGCGCCGAAACGCTGCTCCACCGCACCGGTCTCCACGCCGTGGCGTGCCAGCGCGGCACGGATGGCGTCGGCATCGAACGGGTCGATGCGCAGGCAGAAATGGTCAAGGTTGCGGCCCTCCGCGCCGGGGCCCGCACCGCCGGCGCGGCCAAGCGGGCCATCGAGCGAGACCAGGTCGATCAGTCCGCTGCCCGCGCGCAACTGTGTCAGGCCGAACGCGGGCTGCTCGCGCTCCACGCTGCAGCCAAGGACATCGACGTAGAAACGCCGCAGCCGGTCCACGTCGGCGGTACGCAGCACCAGGTGGTCGATACCGAGGATGCGGAACATATCAGGCTCCCGGTGCGGCGTTCAGTGGTGCAGGCCGTCGTAGTCGATGACCTTCAGCGCGTCCAGGTCGACGTTGTCGAGGCAGCGCACATTGATCGCCGCCATCGGCTTGCCGTCCTTGTCCTGCCCATCCGCATACGGCCCGCAGCCGCATACCGCGCAGAAGCGGTGCGCGATCTTCATGGTGTTGAAGCGGTAGGTCGACGCGTTTTCTTCCGGCGTCGCGAGCTTGAACTCCAGGCGCGGCACGAACCACAGCAAGTGCCCGCGCCGGCGGCAGATCGAACAATTGCAGCGAATCACGCTGGGGATGTTGTCGGCCTCCACCTCGAAGGCGATGGCTCCGCAATGACAGCTGCCGTGGAAAGTCATGTCGTCTCCTTGTTTTGGCCGGACGCATGATGCGTCGCATCAATCCGCGCATTGTTCAGTTTTTGACAGTTTAGTCGCGCGGCCAGTGCCACAATGCCCGCACGCATCAATCACGACAGGCGACCCAGCCGCCAAGGAGACCAGCATGAGCGACACTCACGTGCCCGCGCACGCCACTTTCAGCCACATGGAGCACGGCACCCGTGAGGACTGGGCCGCCATCTCCGCCGAGTTCATGCCGTTCGCCAAGGCCTTGCCGGACCGCGTGCTCGCGCACCTGCGCCTGCTCGAAGGCGATTGCGGCGGCTTTCCCGTGGACCGGCTCACGCACTCGCTGCAGACCGCCACGCTCGCGCACCGCGATGGGCGCGATGAGGAATACGTGGTGTGCGCCCTGCTGCATGACATCGGCGACACGCTCGGCAGCTACAACCACCCCGATATCGCCGCCGCCATCCTCAAGCCCTTCGTCAGCGCGGAGAACCTGTGGATGGTTGAGAAGCACGGCGTGTTTCAGGGCTACTACTTCTTCCATCACCTGGGGCTGGACCGCAACCTGCGCGAGCAATTCCGCGGCCAGGAAGAACTGTTCGAGCGTACCGCGGAGTTTTGCCAGAAATATGACGCGGCCGCTTTCATGACGGATTACGACACGCTGCCGCTGTCGTTCTTCGAGCCGATGGTGCGGCGCGTGCTTTCCCACCCGCGCAACTCGATGTATGTGAAGCCAGGGGAGAAGGCGCTGGCGAAGGCGTAGGGAAAGCCGCAACCGCAAGCCGACCGTTTGTGTTCCCTCTCCCCTCAGCGGGAGAGGGAGCCACCGGTCATCACGCCACGCGCTGCGCCGTCTCCGGATGGCGGAACTGCTCCAGCAGCTTTGCCCAGCGCGCACGCACAGCCTTCAGGTTGTTGTCCTTCACGTGGCCAAAGCCGCGGATATCATCCGGCAGGTTGGCCAGTGCTACGGCGGTGTCATGGTTGGCCGCATTCAAGCCAGCGGTCAGCTCATCCAGCAACGCACGGTATTCGCCGATCAGCGCGCGTTCCGTGCGGCGTTCCTCGGTGCGGCCGAAGATATCGAGCATGCCGCCACGCAGGCCCTTCATCTTTGCGAGCAAGCGGAACAGCGTCATGGTCGACGGCCCGAACTTGCGCTTGACCAGCTGGCCCTTGTCGTCGCGTTTGGCGGTGGTCGGCGGCGCCAGCCAGAAATTGAGCTGGTAGTCCTTGCCCGGCTCGCCTTCGAACTGCTCGCGCAGCTTGTCCAGGAAGACCGGGTCGGTGTACAGGCGCGCGACCTCGTACTCGTCCTTGTAGGCCATCAGCTTGGCCAGGTTGCGCGCGGCCGCTTCGGTCAGCGGCAGCGGCTTGCCGCTGCCCGCCAGCGCGCTTTCGGCCGCGCGCACGCGGTCGATGGCTTCGCGATAGGTGCGTGCGTAGGCCGCGTCCTGATAGGCGGTCAGATGCTCGACGCGTCGGACAATCAGCTTTTCCAGCAGCGCGCCCGACGCAGTCGGCAGCTTCACCACGTCCGCACCTTCGGCCGACACCTTCAGCTTGCCGGTCAGCGACAGCACATGCTCGGGGTCATGCGCCATGTGGCGGCCCCAGTCGAAGGCGGCCTTGTTCTTTTCCACGGCCACGCCGTTGAGTTCGATCGCACGCTCCAGCGCCTGCAGCGTCAGCGGAATCCATCCCTTCTGCCAGGCATAGCCGAGCACCAGCGGATTGGTATAGATGGCATCGCCCAGCAACGCCACGGCCAGTGCGCTCGCGTTGATGAAGTCGCACTGCGCGCCGACGGCGTTGCGGATGTCCTGCTCGGCCGACAGCCCCGGGAATTGCCACTTCGGGTTCTTGATGAACTCGGCGGTCGGCGTCTGCGATGTGTTGACCACCGCGCGCGTGCGGCCCTGCTGCGTCTTCGAGATGACTTCGTCGTTGGCCGAGACGATCGCGTCGCAGCCGATGACCAGGTCCGCCTCGCCCATCGCGATGCGCGTCGCATGCAGGTCTTCCGGCCGCGTCGCGACTTGGACGTGCGAAAGCACCGCGCCGCCTTTCTGCGCCAGGCCCGCCATGTCGAGCACCGTGACGCCCTTGTTCTCAAGGTGCGCGGCCATGCCGAGCAGGCCGCCGATGGTCACCACGCCCGTGCCGCCTACGCCGGTCACCAGGATGCCGTACGCGCGACGGATCTCGGGCAGCGCAGGCTCTGGCAGCGCGGGCAGGCTGTCCATCGCCACGCCGTGCTGCTCGGGCTTGCGCACCTGCGCGCCTTCGGCCGTGACAAAGCTCGGGCAGAAGCCGTTCACGCACGAGAAGTCCTTGTTGCACGACGACTGGTTGATCTGCCGCTTGGTGCCGAATTCGGTCTCCAGCGGTTCCACCGACAGGCAGTTGGACTTGACCGAGCAGTCGCCGCAGCCTTCGCAGACCGCATCGTTGATGAAGGCGCGGCGCGGCGGGTCTTCCATGATGCCGCGCTTGCGGCGGCGCCGCTTCTCGGTGGCGCAGGTCTGGTCGTAGATCAGGATCGTGCAGCCCGGGATCTCGCGCAGTTCGCGCTGGACCGTATCGAGCTGGTCGCGATGGTAGACCGTGATGCCGTCCGGCAGCTTGATCGCCGCGTTGTACTTCTCCGGCTGGTCCGTGACGATGACGACCTTCTTCGCGCCTTCGCTGTGGACCTGCCAGGCGATGTCCTGCACCGAGAGCTGGCCATCCAGTGGCTGGCCGCCGGTCATGGCCACCGCGTCGTTGTACAGGAGCTTGTAGGTGATGTTGACCCCGGCGGAGATCGACGCGCGGATGGCCAGAAGCCCCGAGTGCATGTAGGTCCCGTCGCCGAGGTTGGCGAACACATGCTTGTCGCCGGCAAACGGTGCCTGGCCGATCCACGCCACGCCTTCGCCGCCCATCTGGCTGAAGGTGCTGGTATTGCGGTCCATCCACACCGTCATGTAGTGGCAGCCGATGCCGGCCAGCGCGCGCGATCCTTCGGGCACGTTGGTCGAGGTATTGTGCGGGCAGCCGGAGCAGAACCACGGCTTGCGTTCCGCCGTCACGCGCGGCGTGGCGAGCGCCTTTTCCTTGGCCTCGATGATCGCCAGCCGCGCGGCAATGCGCGCGCGCACATCCACGGGCAGGTCGAACTTCTCCAGCCGCGTGGCGATGGCCTTGGCGATGATCGCCGGCGACAACTCGTAGTGCGCCGGCAGCAGCCAGTTGTTCTGCGGGATCGACCATTCGCCACCCGCGTTGTCCTTCTCGTCGAACTTGCCGTAGACCTTCGGGCGCACGTCGTCGCGCCAGTTGTACAGCTCTTCCTTGAGTGCGTACTCCATGATCTGGCGCTTTTCCTCGACCACCAGGATTTCCTGCAGGCCTTCGGCAAACGCGCGCGCGCCATGGGCTTCGAGCGGCCAGACGCAGCCGACCTTGTACAGGCGGATGCCGATCTGCGCGCACATGGCATCGTCCAGGCCCAGGTCGGCCAGCGCCTGGCGTGTATCCAGGTAAGCCTTGCCGCCCGTCATGATGCCGAAGCGCGCATGCGGCGAATCGATCTCGATGCGGTCGATCTGGTTGGCGCGCACATAGGCCAGGCCCGCGTACCACTTGTAGTCGAGCAGCCGCGCCTCCTGCTCCAGCGGCGGATCGGGCCAGCGGATATTGAGGCCGCCCGGCGGCAACGCGAAATCGTCGGGCAGCACGATCTGCACGCGGTGCGGATCGAGTTCCACCGATGCGGAAGACTCCACCACATCGGTGACGCACTTCATCGCCACCCACAGCCCCGAGTAGCGGCTCATGGCCCAGCCGTGCAGGCCGTAGTCGAGGTATTCCTGCACGTTCGACGGATACAGCACCGGCAGGCCGCAGGCCTTGAAGATGTGCTCCGACTGGTGCGCGAGCGTCGACGACTTGGCCGAATGGTCATCGCCCGCCAGCACCAGCACGCCGCCGTGGCGCGAAGAACCCGCGGAGTTGGCGTGCTTGAACACGTCGCCGGTACGGTCCACACCCGGCCCCTTGCCGTACCACATGCCGAACACGCCATCGAACTTCGCATCCGGATACATGTTGACCTGCTGCGAGCCCCATACCGACGTGGCGGCAAGGTCCTCGTTCAGGCCGGCCTGGAACACGATGTTGTGCGCGGCGAGATGCTTCTTGGCCTTCCACAGCGACTGGTCCAGCGCACCCAGCGGCGACCCGCGATAGCCGGAGATGAAGCCGGCCGTGTTCAGGCCGGCGGCGTGGTCGCGTTCCTGCTGCAGCATCGGCAGGCGTACCAGCGCCTGCGTGCCGCTGATGTAGATGCGGCCACGCTCCAGCGTGTATTTGTCGTCGAGGGAAACGTTAGCGAGCGCGCGGCGGATGGCGTCGCTGACCGGGGTGGTCAGGGGGGCATTCATAGGTGCTCCTCTATGGGGTGTGTGGTCGGGATCACCGACTCCTACATGCGTGGGGCAACCGACCTTAGCCTCTTGTGAAGGGTTCGGCAGGTTGTGTCTCTGCGGGGCATGGTAGCACCGCTGAAATTGCCGGGGCACCTTGCAATGCAGCAATACAGGCGCGCCCGCCGCCCGTGGTTTCCCGTATGGACAAGGCTTCGCGTGTACACTGCGTTGCATCCAACGCGGCGCCCGCATGCACTACGATGTGGCCCAAGGCGCCCCTGTGACGGACCGGCGCGCGCTTGGTCCGGTGCAACCTTCACCCGGCAACCTGGCCGGGAATCTCCTCCGAGCAGGACAGAACATGACCAACTCCCCCCGCCAGGGCACCGCGACCCTGGCCGTACTGATCGACGCCGACAACGCGGCGCCGGCCATCATCGAAGGACTGCTGGCCGAAGTCGCCAAATTTGGCGTCGCCGCCGTCAAGCGCATCTACGGCGACTGGACCAAGCCCAACCTGTCCGGCTGGAAGGATTGCCTGCTGTCGCACTCGATCCAGCCGATCCAGCAGTTCCGCTACACGGTCGGCAAGAACGCCACCGACAGCGCGATGATCATCGACGCCATGGACCTGCTGTACACCGGACGCTTCGACGGCTTCTGCCTGGTGTCGAGCGACAGCGACTTCACGCGCCTGGCTTCGCGCATCCGCGAACAGGGGCTGACGGTCTATGGCTTTGGCGAACGCAAGACGCCCAAGCCGTTCGTGACGGCGTGCGACCGGTTCATCTATTCCGACGTGCTGCGCGCCGAAACCGAGGTGGACGAGGCGGCCCCGCCGCCGCGCCGCCGCAGTACCGGCGAACTGCGCCAGGATTCGCGCCTGGTGCGGCTGCTGCAGAGCGCGTCGCAGGCGGTGTCGGATGAAGACGGCTGGTCGACGCTCGGCGGCATGGGCAACCACATCGCCAAGCAGGCGCCGGAGTTCGATTCGCGCAACTACGGCTACGGCAAGCTATCGGAACTGGTGGTCGCCACGGGCCTGTTCGAGGTCGAGACGCGCAACGGCGGCAACAACAAGACCATCTGGGTGCGCTTGAAGAAGCGCGGCAAGGGCGGCCAGGACGGCGATGGCCGCGCTGTTGCGGGCCAGCGTCAGCCGGAGAAGCAGCAAGGCCAGCCGCAGCAGCCGCAGCAGCAGCCGCAGCAATCCCAGACTGCGCCGCGGCCGGACAATCGCCGGCCGGTGGCTCAGGTGGAAGCCGTGGCGGCCCCGGTTTCCGTGCCCGAACCGGAACCTGTGGGCGCAGCTGTGGAAGCGGCTCCGGTTGCTCCGGAGGCCGTACCCGAACCTGCGCCCGCGCCGGTTGCAGAACCTCAGCCTCCGGTCGTCGCGGATGCCGTTCAGGAGGAACCGGCTGCTCCGGCCAGGAAAACCCGCAAGCGGGCGCCGCGCCGGCCTGATGTCAGCCTCAGCGAGACACCCTGGCCGATCGACCAGTCGGTTTTCGCTGCACCCGGTGATACGGTCTTGACCGCGCAGGTGCAGGAAGCGTTTGAAGGGTTTGCCGAAGCGCCGGCGGTGGTCGAAGAAGAAGCCAAGCCTGCAAGGAAGCCACGCAGGAAAGCGAAGGCCTGAACGTCAGGCGTCGTGCCCGGCATACCGGGCACGATTCATCTGACCAGCTGGTTGATCTCGATAATCGGCATCAGCACTGCCAGGACAATCAGCAGCACCACAACCCCCATCGTCAGGATCAGCAGCGGCTCAAGCAGGCTGGTGAGAAACAGCGTGCGCCGCTCCAGTTCCTGGGCTTCGCCTTGCGCGGCACGGTCGAGCATCGTTGGCAGGTTGCCGGTGGCTTCTCCGGACCGGATCAGGTGCACCAGCACCGGCGGGAACTGGTTCTGTGCCGCCAGCGCCCGCGCCAGCGATGCCCCTTCCCGCACCCGGGTGTTCGCATCCTCCACATTGGCCCGCAACGCCTCGTTGGTGAGCGTCTCGCCCGCGGCTTGCAGGGATCGCAGGATCGGCACGCCGGCCGATACCAGGATCGCCAGCGTGCCGGCGAAGCGTGCGGTGTTGTAGCCGCGGATCAGCTTGCCCAGCAGCGGCGCGGTCAGCAGCCAGCGGTGCCATTCCAGCCGCACGGCGGGCCGCCTGAGCAGGCTGCGCACGATCGCGGCGAGGATGCCGATCACGATCAGCGCCGCCCACCACCAGTTCCGCACGAAATCCGACAGCGCCAGCATGATGATCGTCAGCGTCGGCAGCTTCTGCTTGGTGTTGGCGAACACGCTGACCACCTGCGGCACCACATACGACAGCAGGAAGATGACGATGGCGAACGCCACTACCGTGACGATGGCCGGGTAAGTGAACGCCAGCCGGATCTTCGACGTCAGCGCATTGCGCGATTCGATGTAGCCGGCCAGCCGCTCCAGCACCAGGCCAAGGTGGCCGGAATGCTCGCCGGCGGATACCAGCGCGCGGTAGATGTCCGGGAAATCGCGCGGATGCTGGGCCAGCGCCACCGACAGCGCGCTGCCGCCCATCACCTCGGCGCGGATGCCGGCCAGCAATTCGTGCACGTACGGGCGCTCGGACTGGTCGGCCAGCGCGCCGAGCGCTTCGTCCAGCGGCAGGCCCGAAACGATCAGGCTGGCCAGCTGGCGCGTGAAAAGCGCCTGTTCCTGCGTGGACAGCCGGCGCGTGAACAGCTGCGTGCCGCTGCGCGGCGCCTGCCCGGCGCCGGCGAGCGGGTCGACTGTCAGCGGCGTCAGCCCGCGCGCGCGCAGTTGCGTGCGCGCCTGCCGCGGGCTGTCGGCCTCGATCACGCCGCGGTCGGTCTTGCCCCGGGCGTCGGCGGCTTCGTAGCGGAATGCGGGCATGGCGGCGTCCCGTCAGTCGCGCGTGACGCGCAGCACTTCTTCCAGCGACGTGGCGCCGCTGTCGATCCAGCGCTGCGCATCGCCGCGCATGGTCTGCATGCCGTGCGCCAGCGCGACCTGCTTGATCTCCGATTCGGGCTGCTGGCGGTGGATCATGGTGCGGATCTCATCGTCGACGGTGAGCAGTTCGTACACGCCCATGCGCCCCTGATAGCCCGAGTTGCCGCACTTGTCGCAGCCCACCGCATGCCATACATGCTGCAGTGGCTTGCCCTGTGTATGCAGGGTTTCCGCCTCACCGGCGGTGACTTCGATGACTTCCTCGCGCTTGCAATGGGGGCACAGCCGCCGTACCAGCCGCTGCGCCAGCACACCCAGCAGCGACGACGACAGCAGGAATGGCTCGATGCCCATGTCCACCAGCCGCGTGATGGCCGAGGCCGAATCATTGGTGTGCAGCGTGGCCAGCACCAGGTGGCCGGTCAGCGACGCCTGCACCGCGATCTGCGCGGTCTCCAGGTCGCGGATTTCGCCGATCATCACCACATCCGGATCCTGGCGCAGGATCGCGCGCAGGGCCTTGGCGAAGGTCATGTCGATGCGCGCGTTGACCTGGGTCTGGCCGATGCCGTCGAGGTCGTACTCGACCGGATCCTCCACCGTCATGATGTTGGTGGTGCGCGAATCCAGGCGCGACAGCGCCGCATACAGCGTGGTGGTCTTGCCCGAACCGGTCGGCCCGGTGACCAGCACGATGCCGTGCGGCTGGCGGATCAGGTCGTCGAAGCCGCCCAGCGTGCGCGGCGACATGCCGAGCTTGGCCAGGTCGAGGCGGCCCGCCTCCTTGTCCAGCAGGCGCAGCACCGCGCGTTCGCCATGGCCGGTGGGCAGCGTCGACACCCGCACGTCCACCGGACGCCCGCCCACGCGCAGCGTGATGCGGCCGTCCTGCGGCAGGCGTTTTTCGGCGATGTCGAGCTGCGCCATGATCTTGATGCGCGAGATCAGCGCGCCATGCAGCGCCTTCTTGGGCCGCACCACATCGCGCAGCGTGCCATCGACGCGGAAGCGCACCACCGACGCCGATTCGAACGGCTCGATGTGGATATCCGACGCGCCCTCGCGCGCGGCCTGCGTGAGCAGCGCGTTGATCATGCGGATGATCGGCGCATCGTCTTCGGATTCGAGCAGATCTTCCACGGCGGGAATGTCTTGCATCAGGCGCGACAGGTCGACTTCGCCTTCCACTTCGCCCACCACTTGTGCGGCGCTGCCGTCCTGGCGGTTGTAGGCATCGGACATGGCCCGCTCCAGCGCGTCGGGCTCCATCACCCTCAGGCGCAGCGCGCCATGCACGCGCGCCACTTCGGCCAGTGCCGCCGGCGAGGTCGCGCGGCTGACCCAGACTTCCAGGCCGTCAGGGCGCTGGTGCGCGATCAGTAGCGGCGCTTCGCGCGCAAAGCTGTACGGGACCAGTCGCGCCGCGATCGGTGACGGCGGCTCCTGGAGTTCGGTGACGGCTGGGGCTTCGCTTGCCATGATGGGGTTCAGTTGCCGCGTCCGGACGCCGTCCCGGCGAACGCACCGTTGCTGCCTTGCTGGGTCAGCGGCTGCGGCACGGGTTGCGGGGACTGCGGTGCTGTCTGCGGAACCGATTGCGGCACCGATTGCGGCAAGGGCAGCGGGCCCGGCACCGGGCCGGTATTGCGCGGGTCCACAAATGGCGTGGCGGGCGCATCTGCCGGCGGCAGCACCGGCGTGTTTTCGTCGCGCACCATGATGTTAGGCGAGATGAAGCTGCCCTGCTGGTTGCGCATGTAGTCGTAGCGGTCCGCCGTCAGGCGGTCGGCGGCGCCCGCCGTGCGCATTACATACGGGCGCAGGAACACCAGCAGGTTGGTCTTGGAGCGGTTCTTGTTCTCATAGCGGAACAGGCCGCCGATCCAGGGGATATCGCCGAGCACCGGCACCTTTTGCACGCCGTCGCCGTAGGAGTCTTCGATCAGCCCGCCCAGCACGATGATCTGGCCGTCGTCGACCAGCACATTGGTCTCGATCGAACGCACATTGGTGGTCGGGCCCTGCACCTGTGCCAGTGTGCCCGGCACCACCGATGACGATTCCTGGAAGATCTGCATCTTGACGCTGCCGCCGTCAGTGATCTGCGGCCGCACGCGCAGCGTGATGCCGACGTCCTTGCGGTCGAAGGTCTGGAACGGGGTGACCGAAGCCGCACCGCCGGTCTGCGCATAGGAGCCGGTCGTGATCGGGATATTCTGGCCGATCAGGATCTTCGCTTCCTCGTTTTCCATCGTGATCAGGTTCGGCGTCGACAGCAGGTTCACGCTGCCGTTGGTGCCTAGCGCGCGCAGCAGCGCGCCCAGGCCGAGCGCCTTGTTGACGACGCCCAGGTTCAGGCCGCCGAGGTCGGGCACCAGCTGCGTGGCCGCTGCAATGCCCGCAGCATGGTTGGCGTTGTAGGCGGCGCCGGCCAGGGTCAGGTTAACGATGTTCTGGCCGCCCTTGCCAAAGTTGGTGCCGGCGAAGACATTGTTGTTGCCGCTGTCCGAACGGATCAGCCCCTGCCACTGGATGCCCAGCTCGCTGGCTTGCGTGGAGGTGACTTCGACGATCATCGACTCGATGTAGACCTGCGCGCGGCGCGCGTCGAGGTCTTCGATCACGCCGCGCAGGTTCCGATAGACCGGCTCGCTGGCCGTGATGATCAGCGAGTTGGTGGAGGGGTCGGCCTGGATGATGCCGCCCGTGGTCGGCTGGGTGTTCTGGTTGAACGATGCAGCAAATGCTGAATTGCCATAGGCGCCGCCAGAACCGGAACCGCTGGTGCCGCTGGCGCGCATGCCGGTCTGGTTCGCCGTGGTGCCGCCGGTAAACTGGCTGCCGGCCGGCGTGGAAACGTTGGTCAGGCCGCCCGCGCCGGCGGCACCGGCCGCGCCGGGCTGGGTGCTGGCGGCAAAGCTGCTGTCCGCGGCGACGATGGCGCGCAGCGTCGCGGCCAGCTTGACCGCATCCGCGTTCTTGAGCGGCACGACCCAGATATTGCCGGGCCGCGCATAGGGCTGGTCGAGCTTTTCGATCAGCATGCGTGCCTGCTGCAGCCGCGCACGGCTCGACGCGCGGATCATCAGCGAGTTGCTGCGCGGTTCGGCCACCACGGTCGTGCGCAGGCTGCTGTCGACGCCCGCTGCGCCGCCCGCACCGGTCGCGGACGCTGCCGGATCGAGCAGCTTCTGCAGGACCAGCGCGGTGTCGCTGGCGATGGCGTTCTTCAGCGGTACCAGTTCGACCTCGCCGGAGGCCGGCGCGTCGATCGCGGCGATGATGCGGCCCAGACGGCGCAGGTTCTCGGCATAGTCCGTGATGACCAGCGTGTTGTTGGCCGGGTAGGCGGTGATCGTGTTATTGGGCGCGATCATCGGCCGCAGCACCGGCACCAGGTTGTTGGCCGACTCGTAGTTCAGGCGGAAGACCTGCGTCACCACCTGGTCGCCGCGCCCGCCGGCGCCGCCGGCCACGATCGGCGAGCCTTGCAGCTTGGCGTCGGCTTCGGGCACGACCTTGGTGAAGCCGTTGCTTTCCACCATCGCATAGCCCTGCATGCGCAGCACCGATCCGAGCGTCTCCAGCGCCTGGGCGCGCGAAACCGGCTGCTCGGTCACCAGGTTGACCGTGCCCTTCACGCGCGGATCGATCACGAAATTCTTGCCGGTGGCCTGGCCCACGGCCTTGACGACGGATTCGAGGTCGGCGTTGACGAAGTTGAGCACCACCTGGTCCCGGTTGCGCGGCGTGATGTCCGGGGGCGGGGGCACGCCAGCGCTGGCGGGCTGTTGCGCCCACAGCGGCGCGGGCGCCAGCAGTGAAAGCCCGCATAGCAGGACCACGGCGCGGGCACTGGCGGTGTGGAAAAAGGGTCGGGTGGCTTCGGTTTTCATGTTTGGTTCCGGTCGGCTCCTGGCGTAGGCAGGCATCAGAAGCTCAGCCTTGTCACATTGTTCTCTCTTCGTCCCAGCAGGCTCAGCAGGCTGTTCAGCGGGGTGGCGGCTTCGGGCTCGGCATGGGCCGTGCCTTCAAAGCGCGCCTGCCGGCCCAGCGTGCCGCTGCCATCGAGGTGCAGCGGACCGGCAATGGTGCTCAGCGCGAGCTTGCCATCGGCGCCGTTCCAGTCGATTTCGGCACGGTAGCTGCCCAGCGGGCGCAGCCGGCTGACCGACGACGATACTTGTTCGATGCGCAGCGTGATATGGCCGTACAGCAGTCCGCCGGCGAACTTGCCCTGCAGCGCGGACCAGTCCGCGCGCATCAGGCCGTCCGGGCGCAGCGTGTTGAACGGCGCGCCCACGCCTTCCAGCAGCGCGGCCGGCAGGCGGATGGCGCCGGACTGTGCGGTCCAGCCGCCCGGCGTGACGGTCAGTGCGACTGGCGCGGGCATGGCTTCGGTATGCGTGAGGACCAGGCGCGCACGGCCCGTCAGCAGCGGCCAGAAGGCCAGCGACCATTGCAGCCGGCCCGGCAGCACCGCCGCGGTCTGGCTGCCCGCGCCCGCCGACAGTGCCAGCGTGGCGCTGCCGTGCCAGATCGACCCGGAGGCGTCGGCGAGCAGCACCCGGCGTTGCGTCCGGGCTGCCACCGTATCGGCAATCCAGGCCGCCGGCAGCATGGCCAGCACGGTAATGCCGGCAGTGGCCAGGCCCAGCAGCAGCCAGCCGGCGCTGCGCCAGCCCGCCGGCTGGCGCAGCTTGCGTCGGGGCAGCCGCAGGGACTCCAGGCGTACCATCAGCTGCGGCCGCCCGGACCCTGCAGGGTCGCGCTGACATTGACCAGCGCGGTGGCGCCGACGTAGACGATGCGCGCATCCGTGACTTTCAGGCGCTGCTGCTGGCGCACGTCCTGCAGCCAGCCCGCCACCGCGCCGAACGGCGCCTTGTCGAGCTGTACCTGGACGCTGTTGTCGGCCCCGGCGGCCAGCCGTGTCGCCTTGAGGCCATATTTGCCGAGGCTGTCCTGCAAGGCCTGGGTAAGGGCCTCGCCGCGCAAGGCAGGCGCGGGGCTCGCGTTCAGGCCGCGAGCCTCTTGCGCAAGGGTTTGCATTTCCGCGAGTTCGGCGCGCAGCGCCGGCAGGCTGCGCGACAGTCGCGCCCGGCCATCCGCGGCGGGCTCCCACAGCACGGTATAGATGAGCACCAGTCCCAGTACCGCGGCGCCCCCCGCGAGGATGGCCTGCTCGCGCGGATTGCGCGCGGACCAGAACGCGTCGAACTGGTCGCGCCAGGCTTGCGGCACGCGCGGCTTCATGCGCGTGAACCAGGCGGCGGCGGGGCGGCGCTTCGCGGAGCCCTGTGATGTCTGTGGGCGGAGGTTGTCTTGGCTCGGGCTCATGATTCGGTTCACAGGCCTGGCTTGATGAGCCAGCGCGAGCCGGCAGGGCCGGCGGGGCGCGTGGCCACGTCCGTCTTGTCTTCTTCCATCTGCAGGCCGGCCTGCCGCACGGCGCCACGCAGCGCGGCGGTATCGGTGCCGGGCTTCAGTGTGGCAACCAGCGCGTGCCCGCGATATTCGAGCGCCTGCAGCGCATCCGGGGCGAGCTGGCGGGCCGCCTGGCCAAACCGGTCGGCCAGCGGCAGGAAGTCGTCCGGCGTGCTGCGCCCGCTGGCCAGGCGAAGCTGTTCCACCTGCCGCCGCATCTGCAGCGGGGCATCGAGGACGGTCTGGATCTGCGGGAAGGCGGTGTGCAGGGTCTGCAGCTGTGCGGCTTCCAGTCGCTGCTGTTCGTGGCGCAGCATCAGCCAGTGCACGTTCATGCCGAGCAACTGGACCAGCACGACGCCGGCAGCCAGCGCCAGCGGCAGACGCCACGCCAGCAGGTTCCAGCGATCGGCGCGACCCTGGGCAAACTCGAACTGCGCGAGGTCGAGCCCGGGTTCTTGCAGGCAGCCCTGGGCGCCGGCGATCCACAGGCGCCAGTCGGCGGCGGGAGCCTGGCGCAGCGCTGGCGCAGGTGCGCTGGCCACGGCGCTGGCGTCGCCATGCCAGTTGCCATCGGGCGCAAGCGCCTGCCATGCGGCAAGCGCGTCATTGCCAAGCAACAGGCCATAGCCTTCATGGGGACCGGTGCGTACCGTGAGTTGCCACTGGCCGCTGCCAGGCGCGGTCGAAGGCGCCAGCGTCGGCTCGACCAGGCCTTCGGGCTGGGCCAGCGAAGCGGCCGCGGCTTCGACGACCAGCGTGGCCGGCTGCGCCGGGACGCTCTCGTCGTCTCCGGCTTGCGGCGGCGTCGCCAGCGGCAGGCACATCTGTGCCGGCAGGATATGGCGGCGTCGATGGCGGTGTTCGGCAAAGGCATCAAGTACCGCGCGCAGCCAGGCCCGGTCAGCCACCATCAGCAGGCGGCGCTGCGGGCCGCGCGCGGTCCGCGCGGCGTCGGCGTCCAGCGCGGGCCCCACGCCGATGTGGCATGGCTGTGCGTCGGTGGCCAGCGCATCTTCCACCAGGTTGGGCAAGGCCTGCTTCAGGCGCGCCGGCGGCAGCGGGGGTACGGTGGCCGTGGTGAGCAGTACGTCACTGGCGGCGAGGATGAGCACCAGGCGCTCCGCGGCGGGCAGTGCAGCAATCTGGGCGTGGCCTTCGCGCAACACTTCCGGCGCCTGCGCGGCGCCCGTGCGCCGGGCGGCCGGCTTAGCCGGGTCGCGTACGAGGGCAAACGGCAGTGCGCCAAAATGCCAGGGCTGCGGTTGGTCGTGCGGCCGGTGCGGCAGGCGAACGTACAGGATGGTACTCAAGGTTTCCTAGCGTTGACGTCAGTGAGGCCGTGAGTTGGGGTGGCGTGCCGGGGCAGCGGGAGTGCCGGGGTACGGAGATGCCGACCGGCGGATACGGACTGGCGTGGCGCCGCTCGGCATGGCGCCACGGTCGCGGCAGCGCCGCAGCATACCTTGCCTGTGTGACTAATCCGCGTCAATAGCATTCTCCCCCGGTATCCCGGCCGCCAATATCGGTAGCAGCCCGCCTGGTCGCGCGCAAATCGCGGATATGGGTCATCGCAGGTCGGGCAGGCGGTCGGTGTCGTGGATCCACAGCACGCGCGTGGTGTTGGCGTTGCCCAGGACCTCGCCCCGGTAGACCAGCGAGACCTGCAGCCGGCTCGCCCGTTCATGGCGCACCAGGCCGTAGATCAGGAAATAGTGCGTGCGCACGTCCAGCATGGCGCTCAGGGTGCTGGTGTCGGCCTGCGGCGCCACGCTGGCCAGCTTGGTCTGCAGGTCGCCGACGTTATTGAAGTAGGCGCGGTCGCGCACGCGGACCAGTTCGCGCGCGCGATCCAGCGCCAGGTTGTTGATCACGGCCGACAGCACTTCGGGATCGGCCGTATTGGCGTTGACCAGGGTGCGCTCGGGCAGCACCGTGATGAACGGCTCCAGTGCGGTGACCATCTCCGGCGTGTAGCCGGGGATCGCGAGCAGGCTCTGGGCGCTGTCGGGCGGGCGCGGCACGGGCTGGCCGTCGGTGCCGCCTTGCGCGGCACGCAGCATGAAGCGGCCCGTGGTGTCGGCCAGCGACGGATTCAGGCCCACGGTCTGCAGCAGGCGGCGGTAGACCGCCAGCCCGGCCGGGTCCACCGTGGCGGCGCGGCCCCCGGTCGGCGTGGCGGTCCACAGCACCAGGTTGGTCAGGTTGAAGCGCGCCTGTGCGTCCAGGATGCGCCCGGACAGGAACGAAGTCTCGCCTGACTGGTCGGTGCGCAGCGCCGCCCCAAGGAAGTCCGACAGCCGGGTCTCGGCGATCGGCACGGCCCAGGGCTCGCCCAGCTCGTCCACGCTGCTGCGGCGCTGGTCGTCGCGCAGGATCAGCCGCGCCCAGTCCACGGCCGCGCGCTCGATCCACGTCGCCTGCGCCAGCAGGCGCTGGTTCTCGATCGAACGGATCTGCACCTGCTGGCGCCACAGCATGCCGGACACCACCACCACGGCCAGCGTGACCATCAGCAGCGCCGTGACCACGGCGGCACCGCGAGCACGGCGGCGGGGCAGGGACGGGAAGCATTGGCGCATGGTCACAGGCCCGTCATGCAGATCTTGAGGAAGTTACGCGGTGCGTCGCCGTCGCCCATGCGCGCCTGGACCGACAGCTCCACGGCCCGGACGACCGCGCTGGTCGGTGTGGGCGCCGCTACGGCGCTGGCACCGGAACTGGCATTGGCATTGGAACTGGAGGGATTGAACAGCGCGCTGCGGATGCGGCCGTTGTCCGCCAGCCAGCCCTGCGGATCGATCCATACGCGCGTGCCCAGGCTGTCCACATCTGACAGCACGCGGCGCACCTGCACGTTATTCTGGCGGCCGGCCTGGCGCAGTCCGAGCAGCGCGGACTGCACGGCGGCGCGGCTGTCGACCGGCGGGGCCGCGAGGCGGACCAGCGCGTTGCCGTCCAGCCGGTAGCTGAGCGCCTGCCACATTGGCGGCTGGTTCTCTTCGCGGCGGTCGCGCACCATCAACACCTGGCCGTTCCCGACTTCCACCGGGCTTGCCTGCAGCAGGTCCGCGCTGGCCAGGTGTTCGCAGTCGGACTGGAACTGGCCATAAAGCACCTTGAGGGCGTCAAGCCGGGCGTCATGGTCGATGAGCCGTTCGCGGCTGCGCGTCATGCTGTCCAGCGCGCGCCAGCCGATCACGGCCATGACCGCCAGCAGCGTGATGGCCACCAGCATCTCGAGCAGCGTGAAGCCGCGCCCGGCCGCCTGGCGGCGCTCAGAGCAGGTTGCGCGTTTCATTGGGGATGATGGTGACCAGCCACGCCAGGCGCACCGAGCGGTCGGCGGCGGACGGATAGACCGCGACTTCCACGCGCCGGAACACGGGATTGGGCGTGCCGGAGACGGTCTGCTCGCAATAAAGCGGCGTGCCGCCCTGCGGGCAGGCATAACCGCTGACACCGGGCTCGGGCCAGGTCTTGGTCAGGCGCAACGTGGCCAGCTGGTTCTCGGCACTGAATTCGGCCAGCATGCGCGACTGCAGCGCCGCGCTGGCATCGACCATGCTGCCCATGGCCCGCATGGCTGCGGTCAGCGCGACGGCCAGGATGGTGAGCGCCACCAGCACTTCGATCAGCGTGAAGCCGCCTGCCTCGCGGTGGCCGGGATGCGCGCGCTGCATCATGGCGCGCTGGCGAAGTAGCGGCCGCCGCCATCGCCGGCGACCTCCACGCGGATATCGCCGCGCACCAGGATCAGCCGCTGCGGCCCGTCGATCAGCTCGCGCCCGAAGACCAGGCGGAGCGGGCCGCCCGTGCCGGCGTTGCGGCCGCCTTCGGCGACGATCACCTGGTCCGGCATCAGGCGCCAATGACCCGGCGCGAACACATCGGTGCGCATGGGGACCCAGCCGTTGGGGGTGGATTCAAGGAAGCGCCAGCCGCTGGTGTTGCCTTCCCAGGCGATCGGCCGGGCGCCGAGCTGGGCTTCTTCCTGCGCCAGCTCGAACAGGCGCGCGATGCGCTGGCCGTCGTCCAGCAGGCGCCCGCGCTCATTGGGTGATGCATTGACGGCCACCAGCGAAATGACGATGCCGGCGATCACCATGACCACCAGCAGTTCCAGCAAGGTGAAGCCCCGTGGCCGGCAAGCGGCGGCGCGGCGGCGCGGGGCCGGTTTCATGCTGCGGGGGCGGCGTTATTCCCAGTTGCCGATGTCGGCGTCATTGCCGCTGCCGCCGGCCTGGCCGTCGGCACCGAAGCTGAAGACGTCGATCTCGCCGCGCACGCCAGGGTTCAGGTACTGGTACGGATGTCCCCACGGGTCCTTGGGCAGCTTCTCCAGGTAGCCGCCACCCTTCCAGTTGTTGGGCACGGGCTCGGTGGTCGGCTTGGCCACCAGCGCGGCCAGGCCCTGCTCGGTGGTCGGGTAGCGGCTGTTGTCGAGCCGGTAGAGCTTGAGCGCCTGCATGATCGACGAGATGTCCTGGCGCGCCGCCACGATGCGGGCTTCGTCGGGACGGCTCATGATCTTGGGCACCACCAGTGCCGCCAGCACCCCCAGGATCACGATCACCACCATGATTTCGATCAGGGTGAAGCCACGGCTGCCGCGGGCGCGGAGCGAACTCGAGGAGCGGGTGTTGGCGGAAAGGGGTGAGAGTCTGCGCATCGTATCTGGGCCTCTTGCTGGATCTCGGGGCGGCCCGCTGGCCGCGCGCCCGGCGTTCGACAGCCAGTATAACCGCCGGCCATGACTGTTTTTTGTGGCGTCCGATTCTCGCACGCCGTAGTCTGGTGGATGTCGTGGCATTGCGCGGCGCAACAATAACTTGCATTCCAAATACTGTTTATCTACCATGTCACCACGATGCAACTGACCCGCTTCTCCGACTACGCACTGCGGCTGCTGATGTACGTCGCGCGCGCCGACGGCAGCCGGCAAATCACCATTGCCGAGGTGGGGCAGCAGTTCGAGATCTCGCACCATCACCTCGTGAAGGTGGCGGCGCGCCTGTCGAAGCTGGGGTGGATTACCGCTACGCGCGGTCGCCATGGCGGTCTGGAACTGGGTCCGCAAGCCCAGCAACTGACCATCGGCACGATCCTGCGCGAGCTGGAAGGCCACAAGCCGGTGATCGACTGTGACAACCCGCCCTGCGCGCTGAACGGCAATTGCCGTCTGCGCCGGGCGCTGGATGTGGCAGAGCAGGCGTTCTACGGCGCACTCGACACCGTCACCCTGGCGGATGTCACCGGCAGCCAGACCGCCGAGTCGATCATCCGGCTGCATCGCGATTTTATGAGCCGGCGTACGGCCTGAACGGTACTCCCTGAGTCGTCCGTTCAGACGCCCCGCGCGCCGGCTTTGTTGTGAGTAAAAACATGCATTTAATTTGCATGAATTAAACGGAGCCTTACCTGATGTTGTCTGCTGCTTCCCGCCCCTACATTGATGCCAGCGTACCGGTGTTGCGCGAACATGGCCTCGCCATCACCACCCATTTCTACCGCGAGATGTTCGCGGACCGGCCCGAACTGACCCAGCTCTTCAACATGGGCAACCAGGCCAACGGTTCGCAGCAGCAATCGCTCGCGTCCGCGGTATTCGCCTACGCCGCCAATATCGACAACGCGAGCGCGCTCGCGCCGGTGGTCGATCGCATCGTGCACAAGCATGCGGCCGTGGGCCTGACGCCCGCGCACTATCCGATTGTCGGGAAGCACCTGCTGGGCGCCATTTCCGCCGTGCTGGGCGGCGCCGCCACGCCTGACCTGCTGGCCGCCTGGGACGAAGCCTACTGGCTGCTGGCCGGCGAACTGATCGCGGCCGAAGCGCGCCTGTACCAGAGCACGGGCCTGGCCGCCGGCGAGCGCATCGCAGTGCGCGTCGAGCGCCGCGATGTGCAGAGCGACAACGTGGTCGCGCTCACCCTGGCGGCCGTCGACGGCCAGCCGCTGCGCGATTTCCGCCCCGGCCAGTACGTCAGCGTCGAAGTCACGCTCGCCGACGGCAACCGCCAGCAACGCCAGTATTCGCTGTCCGCCGAGCGCGGGCTGCCGACGTGGCGGATCTCGGTCAAGCGCGAGGATGGCGACCATGCCACGCCGGCGGGCGCCGTGTCCAACTGGCTGCACGCCAACGCCCAGCCCGGCACCGAGCTGCGGGTGAGCGCACCGTTCGGCGAATTCGCGCCGCGCCTGGACGGCCACCGCCCGCTGGTGCTGCTGTCGGCCGGTATCGGCATCACGCCGATGCTGTCGGTGCTGCGCACGCTGGCCCTGCAGGGCTCCAGGCGTGAAATCCTTTTCGCCCATGCCGCGCGCGACGGCCGCCACCACGCGCACCGCGCCGACGTGGCGTGGGCCAGGGAGCGCCTGCCGCAACTGCGTACCCATGTCAGCTATGAACAGCCGCAGGCCGCCGACGTGGCCGGCCGCGACTACGACCATGCTGGCACCATGCCGGTTGCCGCGCTGCTGGGCGCGCCCGAGACCAGCCTGTTCGTCGATGGCGACTTCCACCTGTGCGGTCCGCTCGGCTTCATGCAGGCACAGCGTCATGCGCTGATCAGCGCCGGCGTTCCGGTCGGGCATATCCACCGCGAAGTGTTCGGCCCCGATCTGCTCGACGATCTGCTGTAAGCCGTCACAGACACGGTCATGGGCCTCTGGTACGCTTGGCGCGTTCCTTTCGAGCGTACCGCGCCCATCCCGTGCAACTCTCCGTCCGGCCTGTTTTCCGTCTCGATGCCGCGGCCTGGCTGCCGCGCGCAGCGGCCCTGGTTCTCTTCGTCGCGCTTTGCGCGCTGGCGACACGCTGGATGCTGACCTTCAGCGCGATGCGGACCATCCCGGTCCCGCAAGCCGCGCGCGTGGCGCAGACCGAAGCGGTGGAGACGGGCGCCGTGGCCACGCTGTTCGGCGGCTCGGCCCAGGGCGGCGTGCGCGACGTGCAGCTGATCGGCGTCGTGGCGGATGTGTCCGACGGCGCGGGCGCCGCGATCGTGTCGCTCGACGGCGGCCCGCCCAAGGCCGTGCGGGCGGGCACGGCACTGTCGCAGCAGATTCGCCTGGTGGAAATCCACGGCCGTTCCGTGGTGATCGAGCGCAATGGCGTGCGCCAGGAAATCGTGCTGCCGTTGCAGGCCGGCGTGCCGAAGGCCGGTGCGGCGCCGCTGCCCGCTACGCCCCCCTCGGGCGCGGCGGCGCCCCTTGCCACGCCGATGCCGCCACCCGCGCCTGCACCTGCACCCGCGGTGAGCCAGCCGCCTGCGCAGACGCCGCAGCCGGTACCACCACCGGCGACCATGTTGCAGCAAGCGCCGGCACAACCGCAGATGCAAGACATCGACCCGCACCAGCTGCAGCCCGCCGTGGCGCCACACGCGCCCCTGAACCCGCTCGTGCCCAAGAACTGAGTCCGGCCGCGCTGCCGGTGCCGGCACGTATTCACATATTCGTCATCGCTTGCGATCGCTTACGCCAGGTAGCCCTTTCTGTGAGCCGCGTAACATCGTATTAAAAGCGCCAACTTCGCTGCATCGTCCGCGTTCTAATCCGTACATGCCCACGTGATGAAAAGGAGCAAGACATGCAAGGCAAATCCAAGTCGCAGATCCTCAAGCACTTCCTGGCCGCGTCTGCCGCATTCCTCGTTGCCGGCGGGGCGTTCGCCCAGGCCGCGGCGCCTGCACCGGGAACCGCGCCCGCACCGGGGCAACGCGGCGACATGCACCGCCACATGGAACACGGCGGTGGCATGTGGATGAAGTCGATCGACACCGATGGCGATGGCACGATTTCCAAGGCTGAAGCCGACGCGCTCTTCAACCGCATCGACACCAACCACGACGGCAAGCTCGACAAGAGCGAACTGTCGGCCTTCCGCAAGGCTTCGATGGAGCAACGCCGCGCCGAGATGCAGAAGGAGTTCGAGGCCAGGTTCAAGGCCGCCGACAAGAACGGTGACGGCGCGCTGACCAGGGATGAAGTCAAGGCCGGCCTGCCGCGCCTGGCGCAGCGCTTCGATCAGCTCGACGCCAACCACGATGGCAAGCTGACCCTGGACGAAATCAAGGCGGGCATGGAGAAGATGCATCAGGAACGCATGCAGCGCATGCCGCGCGGACCGGGCGCGCCGTCGGCGCCTTCCAGCAGCGGCGGCTGACCAGCCACGCGCGCCCTGTCCCGGGGCGTTGCCTGATACGGACGCGCGACCTTCGCCGGTCGCGCGTTTTTGTTTTCGTGCGTCGCGATGGTCGAAATACGGGATGGCATGCCGGAAAACCGCCGAACAACCGTAGAATGCCCGCTGCCCGTGCAACAGGCCTGGCGTCCTCCCTGGCCTGCACCCGAGTGGTTTTGCCACGGCAGGCCGGTCCCGCGAAAGCGTGTACGGCAGACCGGTATCTCGTCGTCCATTCCGCCCCAAGAGTGATCGATGCGGCCGCAAATCTGAAGAGATGCCACAAAAAATTGCGTACTTGTGCACAACTTGCTAAATTTGCGCAAAAAAATTGCCAATAAACATATTGCGGAGCAACGAAATCGTGAGCAAGGTGGAGTTGGACAAGATCGACCGGAAGATCCTTGAGGTCCTGCAGACCAACGGCCGGTTGACCAACCTGGAGGTTGCCGAGCGCGTGAACCTCTCGCCGAGTCCGTGCCTGCGGCGCATCCGCCGGCTGGAGGAGATCGGCGTGATCCGGCAGTATGCGGCGCTGCTGGAGCCCGGCAAGATCGGCCTGGGCCTGCTGGCCTATATCAACGTCCGGCTGGAGAAGCATGGGGGCGCGCCCAAGGGCAAGGCACCGCTGGACTTGTTCCGCGCTTCCATCTCCACGTGGCCGGAGGTGGCCGCGTGCCATGCCATGACGGGCGAGATGGACCTGCTGCTCAAGGTCTACGTGGAAGACATGGAGCACTTCGCGCGCTTCATGCAGGAACAGTTGCTGGCCCACCCGTCGGTCATCGACGTGCGTTCGAGCTTTGCGCTGGAAAGCATCAAGGACACCACGGCGCTGCCGGTTGCTGGCGGCTGAGCTGCCGCGCCAAACAAAAACGGCGCATCGTCACGATGCGCCGTCTGGCGTGGGGTCGGGCCTGGCCGGCGCTCGGCGACCGGATCAGGCGGTGCCCTTCTGCGGCACCATCGAGCGCCAGAAGCGCAGCCCGAAGCGGCGCGCGTCGCGCAGGTTGCGGCGCACCAGGTAGTCGAGGTCGGCGACTTGCTCGTCCAGGGCCTCGGTCAGGCGGCTCATGGTGTCTGCGGGCGGCAGTTCCAGGTAGGCGTCGGCCTCGCCGTACGCGTACTGCACCTTCATGCCGGCCTTCTTGGCGATGTGCATCATCGCCGCGTTGCGCGACAGGCAGTGCATGTACAGCGTGCGCACGCTGGTGTTGCGGCCGTGCATGGCGGCGCGCTCGAACAGCGCACTGCCGATGCCGCGACCGCGCGCGCTCTTGGACACCGACACGCCGAATTCCGCCACGCGGCCCTGCGCGTTGTCGCGCAGGTTGGCGAAGTGGCCGACGCCGACCAGTTCGAGCTTTTCGTCGTACACGCCGAACACGGAGTCGTGGTCGAAGTCGATGCTGTCGACATACGCTTCAATCACGTGATCGCCAACCGACTGGCCGAAACGGAGCAGGCGATCCTCCTCGCCCAGGGCGAGGAAATGCTTCAGCAGGCGCGACCGGTGATGGGCGGCCAACTCGCGCACCAGAACGGTGGCGCGCTGGGCGGCCTGTGCGGCGGCTGCCTTGCGCAGATCTTCGTCGGTAACGGCGCCGACGGCCTTGCTCAGTTCGAGCGGATTCACGATGTTTCCTTCCCGGTGCAATCCGGTGCAATCAGCGATAAAAATAGCATTGTCGCGGTGTTTCGCCAGGCACTTTTTGCTTCCATATATGCCGGATTGGGGAAAACACTATATTGATGCGACGTGAAAAGTATTGTAGCGGAACTGTCAGTTAGGCGTAAGCTTCCTGCGCCGCAACAGGTTCTATCGGGTCGGTTTTTTCAAAAAATAATGAGTAAAATCAAAAGTTTAAGAAAATGTGATGAATTGTTGCACCGTTCTGCCTGTGGATTTGGTGCAACGCCGCATTCCTCTGGCCGCGGCGCTCGCGCTGAAGCGGGTACGCCTGATATTCCAGACTGAACCTCCGTGCCGATGACCGAATCCCCCATCGTTGTGATCTACGCGCACCCGAAGCCGCGCCATTCGCGTGTCAACCGTCCGCTGGCGGAAGCGCTGGCGTCGCTGCCACACGTCGCTGTCCATGACCTCTATCGCCGCTATGTCGACTACGACATCGACGTCGTCACCGAACAGCGCGCGCTGGCCGCTGCGGAGACGGTCGTCCTGCAATATCCGGTGCACTGGTACAGCGTGCCCGCGCTGCTCAAGCTCTGGCTGGACGAGGTGCTCGAATATGGCTGGGCCTACGGCCCGGGCGGCACGGCGCTGCGCGGGAAATCCGTGCTCGCGGTGGCGAGTACCGGCGGCACGTTCGATTCCTATGGGCCCGAAGGCAACCATGGCCACGCGATCGAAGCCTTCCTGCTGCCGCTGGAGCAGACCGCGCGGCTGTGCGGCATGGACTGGCTGCCGCCGCTGGTGCTGCACGATGCCGACAACACCGATGCCCACGTCCTGGCCGAGCACATTGCCCATGTCTGCCGGCGCATCGGCGCCCATGAAGGCGGCCCGGCAGCGGCAGGCGCGGAGGTGCGCGCATGAACCAGCATGATTTCCTGATCGCGCTCGTGGTTTTCCTGGTGGCGGCCGTGGTGGCGGTACCGCTGGCGCGCCGCACCGGGCTGGGCGCCGTGCTGGGCTACCTGCTGGCCGGCGCGGCGATTGGCCCGTTCGCGCTGCGGATGGTGACCAATGTCGAGTCGATCCTGCATTTCTCGGAATTCGGCGTCGTGCTGATGATGTTCGTGATCGGGCTGGAGCTGGAACCGCGCAAGCTCTGGGCGCTGCGGCAAAGCATCTTTGGCTATGGCGGTGTCCAGCTTGCCGCCTGCGCGCTGGTGATCGGCATCCTGGCGGTGCTGGTCGGGGCGCCGTGGCCGGTGGCGCTGGTGGCGGGGCTGGGACTGGCACTCTCGTCCACCGCCATCGCCCTGGCCACGCTGGCCGAGCGCAACCTGTTCGGCACGCCCGCGGGCGGGGCCAGCTTCGGCATCCTGCTGTTCCAGGATATCGCGGCCATCCCGATGATCGCGCTGTTGCCGCTGCTGGCGGCGGAAAGCGCGACCGACGCCAGCGGCGCAGGCGGCTGGCAGGCGGCGGCCAAGGGCGTGGCGGTGATTGCCGCCGTGGTGTTCGGCGGCCGCTACCTCGTGCGCCCGGCCCTGCGTTTCATCGCCCGCACGGACATGCGCGAGATGTTCACCGCGTTTGCGCTGCTGCTGGTGGTGGGCATTGCGCTGATGATGGACGCAGTGGGCCTGTCGATGGCGCTGGGCACCTTCGTGGCCGGCGTGCTGCTGGCCGATTCCGAGTACCGCCACGCACTCGAGGCCGACCTGGAGCCGTTCAAGGGCTTGCTGCTCGGCATGTTCTTCATGGCGGTCGGGATGTCGATCGACTTCGCGGTGCTGGCGCGGTCGCCGGCGACTGTGCTCGGCCTGGTGGCGGCATTCGTCGTCGCCAAGACCGCCGTGCTGGTGCTGCTGGCGCGGTACTTTGCCATTGCGCGCGGCCAGCGGCTGCTCTTTGCGCTGCTGATCTCGCAGGGTGGCGAGTTCGCCTTCGTCGTGTTCGGCGTGGCCGGCTCCGCCGGCCTGCTGCCACGCGAAACCGAAGCCTTGCTGGTGCTGATCGTGGCCTTGTCGATGGTGGCCACGCCGTTGCTCCTGCTTGCCTATGACCGCCTGGTAGCACCGCATGTCGGCGCCATGAACCGGCGCCCCGACGATGCCATCACGCCGCAGGACAACCCCGTGCTGATCGCCGGCTTCGGGCGCTTCGGCCAGATCATCGGCCGTTTGCTGTATGCGCAGGGCATCGGCGTCACCGTGCTGGACCATGATCCCGACCAGATCGAGTTCCTGCGCCAGTACGGCTTCACGATCTTCTATGGCGATGCCACCCGGCTCGACCTGCTGGAGGCCGCCGGCATCGCCAAGGCGCGCATCCTGGTCGTGGCCATCGACGGCATGGACGACAGCCTGCAACTGATCGACCGCGTGCGCGAACGCTATCCGGACCTGCAGATCTACGCACGGGCGCGCCATGTGTCGCATATCTACCAGCTCAAGGACCGCGGCGTGCAGCTGTTCGAGCGCGAGATGTTCGAGGGCTCGCTGATGCTGGGCCGGCGGGTGCTGGAAGGATTGGGGTTTGACCCGGCGCAGGCGCGCAGCGTCGCGCTGCGTTTCCGCCGCCACAACATCCAGGCAATCGACCGCTTCTATCCGCACTACACCGACCAGAAGAAGCTGGTGTCGCTGGCGCGCCAGGCGCGCGACGAGCTGGAGGAAATGTTCCGCCAGGACCGCGAGCAGCGGCGCCAGCAGGAAGAGGCGGAGTGGTCTTGATCCCGTGGACGGCCCGCCTTCAGCGGCGGGCCAGTGCTTCGGCGGGGGCGCCCGTCTTGCCCGGCAGGCCGCCTTCGAGCAGGTCCACCACCATGTCGGCGAACGCCGCGTAGGACAGCTTGCCGCCCGGCTTGAGCCAGGTGAAGGTCCAGTTGATCATGCCGAACACGGTCATGGTCAGCGCGGTCTGGTTCTCGCGCGTGACGCGTTCCGGGTACGCACGCCGCAGCATGCGCGAGAACGCCGCGACCACGTCGCGCTCGCGGCCGAGGATGACCACACGCTGCTCTTCGGCCAGGAATTTGACGTCATTGATCAGCGCGATATGGCGCGTCTGGGAGTTCTCGTACTCGGCCAGGAACGCGCGGATCAGGCTGGCGAAGCTTTCGCGGTCGGTGCGGCCCTGGCGCTCGGAATCGGCCTCGACCTCGGTGACGATCAGCATCAGCCGGCGCGTGTAGCGGTCCAGCAGGTCGAACAGGATCGCTTCCTTGCTCTCGTAATAGTGGTACAGGCGCGCCTTGGAGGTGCCGCAGGCGGCGGCCAGGTCGGCCATCGAGGTGCTCGGATAGCTGCTGTTGGCAAAGGCGGCGGCCGCCAGTTCCAGGATTTGCTCGCGCTGTGCTTCGAAGTCGGGGGCCTTGGTTCGCGCCATATCGGTCCGGCAGGGTGTCCGGGGAGGGGGAAGGGAAGGGCGCGTTATTCCGCGCCGGACGTCAGGTGCCGGCGCAGTTCGCAAGTGTCGAGGGAATCCGCGTTGCCGCGCAGGACCAGCCGGCCCGTGGAGATCAGTTCCCGGCAGCGCCAGAATACGAACCAGTCGCTGGCCAGCAAGCCTTCGATAGCGCCCATCACGCTGCCCACCACCTGGGCGGCGGGTGTCCAGTCGGCCGGGGCCCGGTCCATGATGATGTCGTCGATGCTGTGGTAGGCCGCCGGTACCAGCGTATTGCCTTTCCACAGCCGCACGTCGGCATTCTCGCGCACGTTCTGCTGCCATTCGTAGCCGAGCCGCCCCAGGCGCAGCACCGACACCGGCGCGATGGTCGAGAAGCGCCGCGCCAGCCGCGCCGGCGAGTACATGCCGATCGCGGCCAGGCCGGCCTGCGGCGGCAGTTCCAGCTCGCGCAGGTCCATGGCCACTTCATTGATGCGCTGGGGCGCCTGGTACAGGTGGAACACCACGCGGCGCAGCATCAGCTGGTCGGCGGCGCTCTGTCCGTGCCAGATCGCGATTTCCATTTCGCTCTGGCGCAGCATCTGCAGCTGCTCCAGTGCCTGGCGCATTTCGGCGGGAAAGTCGATGTCGGTGTGCGGGGCGACCCGTTGCCAGAAGCCGGCGCGGATCTGGCCAATGCCGTCCACGTCGACAAGCGGTCCCACGGCCAGGTCGTCGCGCAGCACGATCACGGGATCGGGCCGGGCAGCCTGGGCCAGCGCCTGGCGCAGGGTATTTCCGGCGACATCGCCGTTGACGACGTGGATATATTGCATGGCCGTGATTGTATATGCGTGGGACGGTTCTCAGTCACCTTGCGTGGGCCGGCAATGCGCCCCTTTCTTATTGTAATCACGGCGCAACTTCGCTAGATGGTGCAGCTTCAGCGTTCGTCGTAGCTGACCACGACCCGCGGCGTGAGCGCACGGGCCTGGCAGGTCAGCACGAAGCCCTTCTCCATTTCCCACGGTTCCAGCGTGTAGTTCTTCTCCATCTCGACCTGGCCTTCCAGCACCTTGGCGCGGCAGGTGCAACAAACGCCGCCCTTGCACGCATATGGCAGGTCCAGGCCTGCGGCCAGCGCGGTGTCGAGCACTTTGCCGTCTTCCATGGGCAGGCGCATGGTGTGCTGCTTGCCGTCCAGCACGACGACGAGCTCGGCCGTGCCGGCATGATCGGCGTGGGCGGGGGCCGGGGCGCGCTTCTGGCGATCCAACGGCACGCCAAACCGTTCAGCGTGGATGCGGTGCGGGTCCAGCCCGGCGTCGCGCAGCGCGGCTTCCACCTCGTCGATCATCGACGCCGGGCCGCACACGAAGGCGGCGTCGATATCGTCCACCGGGATCAGCGTTGCCAGGAAGGCAGAGACGCGGGCATGGTCCAGGCGTCCGTGCAGCAGGTCGACTTCCTGCGGCTGGCGCGACAGCACGTGGTACAGCGTGAAATGCGCCAGGTACTGGTTCTTCAGGTCTTCGAGCGCTTCGGAAAAAATGATGCTGTCGACGTTGCGGTTGCCGTAGACCAGCGTGAAGCGGCTGCGAGGCTCCGCCGCCAGCGTGGTGCGGATCAGCGACAGCACCGGCGTGATGCCGCTGCCCGCGGCAAAGGCGACATAGTGGCGCGCCGCGCTGGCGTCGAGCGGCACGTAGAAGCGGCCGTCCGGCGTCATGACGTCGACGAGCTGGCCGGGCGCGAGGGAGTCGTGCAGGTGGCTGGAAAACACGCCGTCCTCCACCAGCTTGACCGCCACGCGCAGTTCGCCGCGCTCGGCGTAGTCCTGGACCCCGCAGCAGATCGAGTACGAGCGGCGCAGATCCTGGCCATCGACCGGGGCCTTCAGCGTCAGGAACTGGCCCTGCGTAAAGCGGTAGGCGTCGCGCAGGGATTCCGGCACCTCGAACGCGATGGAGATCGTGTCGGCCGTCTCGGGGCGCAACTGCGCCACGCGCAGCGGATGGAACTGTGGGGTCATGGCAGCTCGCTCGGGACGGTGGATCAGTGGTTTAGTAGGGCTTGAAATAGTCGAATGGCTCGCGGCAGTCCAGGCAGCGGTAGAGCGCCTTGCAGGCCGTCGACGCGAAGCGCGAGATTTCCTGCGTGTGGAAGCTGCCGCAGCGCGGGCACGCGACCGTGTCAGGCGCCCCCGCGCGTGCCGCGCGTGGGACGAAGTTCAGTGGCTGCACGGCGGGCGTTGCTGCCGCTGCGCCGCACGGCTGCGGCGGGGCAATGCCGAACTTGCGCAAGCGTTCGCGCGCAGCGTCGCTGATCCAGTCGGTCGTCCATGCCGGCGACAGGGCGGTGCGGATCCGCCACGGCCCGAGCCCGGCCGCGTCCAGCGCGTGGCCGATATCCTCCGCGATCTGCGACATGGCCGGACAGCCGGAATAGGTCGGCGTGATCGTGATTTCGAGCACGGCACCGTCGGCCACCGCGATCTCGCGCAGGATGCCGAGGTCGCGGATCGACACCACCGGGATTTCCGGGTCGGGGACAGCCTCCAGCACCATCCAGGCACGCGCGGTGCGTTTGGCATGGTCGGATTTGGCCACGGTACTCATGTCGGCTCCCCGTTCGCTGCCGCTCGCGCGCTACCACTGCGCGCCGGGATGGGCGCGCGCCAGGCTTTGCATCTCGGCCAGCAGGTAGCTCATATGCTCCGAATGCAGGCCGTGCTTGCCGGTGGACACGAAGGCGCTCGGCACCGGCTTGTCGAGCGTGGCGACCTCCAGGGTCTCGTCGACCGTTGCCTCCCATGCGTCGCGCAGGTCCGAGGTGGGCACGGCCACGCCCTGCGCGGCAGCGATCCGCTCCACGTCATCGCCCGCAAAGCACTCGTTCATATACGGCATCAGATGGTCGAGCGCGCGCTGCATGCGCCGGTGCGAGTCCCCGGTGCCGTCGCCAAGGCGGACCATCCAGCCGGCGGCGTGGTGCAGGTGATAGCGCGCTTCCTTGGCCGACTTCGCCGCGATGGCGGCCAGCCCGGAGTCGGTGCTGGCCTGCAGCACGTTCCACAGCTCGACCATCAGCGCGCTGTACAGGAAATTGCGCGTGATGGTGACGGCGTAGTCGCGGTCGCTGCTCGCGGTGCCGGCCAGCGGGCCGCTATGCGGCAGCTCGGCCAGCGTCCAGTTGCCGAACTCGCGTTCGCCGCGCCAGTACGCGTAGTCGTCCTCATGGCGCGGCCGGCCGGTCAGTGCGCCTTCGAGTTCGCCGGCGTGGGCGTAGAGCAGCCGGGACTGGCCGATCAGATCCAGGCTGATATTGGCCAGCGCGATGTCCTCTTCGAGCACCGGGCCGTGGCCGCACCACTCGGCATTGCGCTGGCCCAGAATCAGCGCATTGTCGGCGAGCCGCAGCACGTAGCGCAGCGCCGCGGTGCGCTCGGGCGGCAGGTGCGACAGCGCGAGGTCGGGCGTCGGGGTCGTCATGGTGGCGGGCCCTTACATGTGATTGACTTCGTCGGGCAGCTGGTAAAAGGTCGGATGCCGGTAGATCTTGTCGGCCATCGGGTCGAACAGCTCGGCCTTTTCCTCGGGCGCGCTGGCGGTGATGGCGGTCGACGGCACCACCCAGATCGACACGCCTTCCTGGCGGCGCGTATAGACGTCGCGCGCCATGTGCAGCGCCTGCTGCGCGTCGGCCGCATGCAGGCTGCCGCAATGCTTGTGCTCCAGGCCCTGCTTACTGCGCACGAACACTTCCCACAGCGGCCATTCGTTCCGGGTCATGCTGGTCTCCTTGTCCGTTGCCTCAGGCGGCTTCACGCCGCGCCGCGCGCGCAGCCTGCTTGGCGGCGTGAGCCAGCGCGGCTTCGCGCACCCACGCGCCATCGTCATGGGCCTTCACGCGCGTAGCCAGGCGCTCGCGGTTGCACGGCCCGTCGCCGTTGATCACGCGCCAGAACTCGTCCCAGTCCAGCGGACTGTAGTCGTAGTGGCCGCGCTCGTCATTCCATTGCAGGCCCGGGTCGGGCAGCGTGACGCCGAGTACCTTGGCCTGCTCGACCGTCGCATCGACGAATTTCTGGCGCAGGTCGTCATTCGAGATGCGCTTGATGCCCCAGGCCATGGTCTGGGTGCTGTTGGTGGAGGCGGCGTCAGGCGGCCCGAACATCATCAGCACCGGGAACCACCAGCGGTTGACGGCGTCCTGCACCATCTCGCGCTGGGCGTCGGTGCCGCGCATCATCGCCAGCAGCGCGTCGAAGCCCTGGCGCTGGTGGAACGACTCTTCCTTGCAGATGCGGATCATCGCGCGCGCGTACGGCCCGTACGAGCAGCGGCACAGCGGAATCTGGTTCATGATCGCGGCGCCGTCGACCAGCCAGCCGATCACGCCGACGTCGGCCCAGGTCAGCGTCGGGTAATTGAAGATCGACGAATACTTGGCCCGGCCGGTGTGCAGCGCATCGATCATTTCGTCGCGCGAGGCGTTCAGCGTTTCGGCGGCGGAATAGAGATAGAGGCCATGGCCGCCTTCATCCTGCACCTTGGCCAGCAGGATGGCCTTGCGCTTGAGCGATGGCGCGCGGCTGATCCAATTGCCTTCGGGCAGCATGCCGACAATTTCCGAGTGCGCGTGCTGGGAGATCTGCCGGACCAGCGTCTTGCGGTACGCCTGCGGCATCCAGTCCTGCGGCTCGATCTTGCTGTCGGCGGCCATGCGTGCATCGAACGCCGCCTGGCGGCTGGCGTCGTCGAGGCCAGGCTCGGATGGAGCGACCGCAGCGGGATTGCCGGGCAAGTCCAGACTCTGCGTGTACATGGGAGCCTCCTTTGGCGGCGCCCGGTTCTCGCGACCGGCTTGCGCCTGGGTTCGGCCCCATTATATATAAGCCGACCGGTCGGTCAATTAAACGGAATGCGCGCCACGCGACCTGGCTCGGAAGCAGCGTCCTGGCAACTTTTACAAAGACAAGCAAAGCCGGCGCGACATGGGCTCGCGTGCGGGCTCGCTTCAATGACTGGGCGATCGGTACGAAACTTGCGCGGCGTACTGTTCGCCATGACAAACGATGCTCAAGCTTCGCTGCTACGTCCCGGGCACAACTGCTGGCGCGTGAAGCCATGCGCGCGCTTTGCGATGCTGGTCGATGCGGATGCCTACTTCACCGCGCTGCGCGAGGCGTTCATGCGTGCCGAGCAAACCATCTTCATCCTCGGGTGGGACATCGACAGCCGAATGCGACTGACGTACGACGCGCCGGACGATGGCTTGCCGGCCGAGCTTCGCGACTTTCTCAATGCCCTGTGCGAGCGCCGCAGCGGCCTGCACATCTATGTGCTGAGCTGGGATTTCGCCATGGTGTTTGCGTTCGAGCGCCAGTTCCTGCCCGCGGCGCGGCAGCACTGGCAGGCACACCGCCGGCTGTCGTTCTGCCTGGATGGAAGTCACCCTGCCGGCGCATCGCACCACCAGAAGGTGGTGGTCATCGATCACTGTCTTGCGTTCGTGGGCGGGCTGGACCTGACCATCCGCCGCTGGGATACGCCGGACCACCGTGCCGACGACCCGCGCCGGATCGATCCGGACGGCAAGCCTTACGCGCCGTTCCATGACGTGCAGTGCATGGTCGACGGCGCGGCCGCGCGCGCCTTGGGCGACCTCGCGGCCGAGCGTTGGCTGCACGCGACGGGACGCCATCCGCACGTACCGGAGATGCCGCAGTCGGACCCTTGGCCCAGCGCGGTCTCACCGGACGCCACCGAGATGCCGGTCGGCATCAGCCGCACGTATCCGGCCCGCGACGATGCGCCCGCCGTCAGCGAAGTTCGCGCACTCCACGCCGATGCGATCGCCGCCGCGCAAAGCAGCCTCTATCTCGAAAACCAGTACTTCAGTTCGGGACTGATTGCCGACGCCTTTGCGTCGCGCCTGCGCGACCCCGAGGGGCCCGACATCGCCCTGGTCTCGCGCCGCTCGGAAAGCGGCTGGCTGGAGGAGGCCACCATGGGCGTACTGCGGGCGCGACTCTGCCGGGACCTGCGCGCGGCCGATGCGCATGGTCGTTTCCGGCTCTATTGTCCGGAAGTGCCCGGCTTGCGAAGCGCCTGCGTCAACGTCCACAGCAAGGTGATGGTCGTGGACGACCGCCTGCTGACGATCGGCTCGGCGAACCTCAGCAACCGGTCCTTCGGGCTCGATACCGAATGCAACCTGGTTATCGAATCGAACGGCGACGCCCGTATCGCGGCTTCGATCCGCGCGATGCGCGACCGGCTGCTTTGCGAACACCTTGCGGTCACGCCCGAGGTCCTGCATCGGGCGATGGCAACGCATCCCCGGCTGCATGACGCGCTGCGCGCGCTGCATCGGACCGAAGGCCGCACGCTGGAGCCTTTTACGCCGAGCGTTGCCGAAGATGTCGACGCCGTGCTGCCCGACGCCACGCTGCTCGACCCGATCGAGCCCATCGACACCGACCAGGTGATGGCGGAGTTCATCGGCCACGAGACGCGGCCGCGCGCGGCCAGCCACGTGGCCATGCTGGTGGTTTTCGTGCTCGCGCTGGCCGGCGTGGTGTTCGCATGGCGCTACACGCCGCTGCGCGAGTGGACCGACTTCCGGCATCTGCTGGCGCTGATGGAACGGGTCGACGACATGCCCCTGGCCCCGCTCGTCATGTTGGGAGCGTATGTCGTTGGCGGGTTGATGATGTTCCCCGTGACCGTGCTGATCGTGGTGACGGTGGTGGTGTTCGGGCCGTTGTATGGGGCCGCGGTGGCGCTGGCCGGCACGGTGCTGGGCACGGCAGCGGGCTACACGGCCGGACGCCTGCTCGGTCGCGATGCGGTGCAGCGCTTTGGCGGCCGGCGGCTGAACCGGCTCAGCCAGCGGGTCGGCCAGCACGGCGTGCTGGCGATGGTGGCGCTAAGACTCGTGCCGGTGGCGCCGTTCACGCTGGTCAATCTCGTGGTCGGCGCGTCGCGCATCCGCCTGCGCGATTGCCTGCTGGGGACCGCCATCGGCATGTCGCCGGGCATCATCGTGTCGGCGTCATTGGTCGACCGCATCGCCGCCGTGGCGCACAATCCCGGCGCCGCGACATTCGCGCTGCTGGGGCTTGTGTTATTGCTGCCGGCCGGCCTGTGGCTGTTCCTGCGGCGAAGACGGCAGCGCCGCACACGGGCCCGGCAAGGCCCTGCATGCGGCACAGGCGTCGTCCACACGAGCGGCACGCGCGCCGCATCGAGCGAGCGGCCGCAATGAACGCGCCCACCCCGGCCGTGGCGGCCAGGCATGCCGAAATCATGGTGGCCAGCTACAACATCCACGGCGGCGTCGGTACTGACGGGCATTTCGTACCCAAGCGGATCTGCGAAGTGCTGCGCGAACTGCGCGCCGACCTGGTCGCGCTGCAGGAGGTGGAAACCCGCGCCACCGGCTTCGACATGCTGCGCTTTCTGTCCGAACATACCGGGCTGCACGCGATACCGGGACCGACGCTGGTGCGCGATGGCGGCGACTATGGCAATGCCTTGCTGACGCGCTACCCACCGATGGCCGTTCGTCACATCGATCTCAGCGTGAACGGGTACGAACCACGCGGCGCGATCGATGCGCAGCTCGCCTGCAATGCGGTCGAGTCCGGCACCTTCGCGTTGCGCGTGATCGCCACGCACCTCGGCCTGCGACCCGGCGAGCGCCGTGCGCAGGTGCGCAAGCTGCTTACAGCGCTGGCCGAAGTCCCGGCCCAGCCGACCATCCTGCTGGGCGATGTCAATGAATGGTTCCTGTGGGGCCGGCCGTTGCGCTGGTTGCATGCGTATTTCGAACGCACGCCGCATGTCTCGACGTTTCCGTCGCGCTGCCCGCTGCTCGCGCTCGATCGGATCTGGACCTCGCCGCGCGCGCACCTGGTCGCGGTGGCAAGCCACCGCAGCCCGCTCGCGCGGCTCGCCTCCGATCACCTGCCGCTGCTGGCGCGCATGCAGCTCAGTTCAAGGTAGGTGGGTCATGCCTGCGCGGCATCCTTCCTAGGGCGGCGCACCGCTCTGAGCTTTCCGCTGCTGCCGCCGCCACAGTAGAACTGGTCCCCGCCATCGGATTCGAGCCCGCTCACGCTGACACCCGCTGGCATCTCGAGCCGCTCCAAGACTTCGCCGGAGCGAGGATCAATGCGCCGCAGATCGCTGGCTTCGCCTTCCCATGTGCCGTGCCATAGTTCGCCATCGACCCATGTGACGCCGGTTACGAAGCGGTTCGACTCCAGGGTGCGAAGCACTTTGCCGGTTTCCGGGTCAAGCTGGTGGATCTTTCGCTCGCGATATTGCCCCACCCAGAGAGATCCTTCCGCCCAGGCCAGACCCGAGTCGCCTCCGCCGCCGGGCGCGGGAATGGTGGCAAGCACGCGGCCGGTCTGTGGATCGATTTTCTCGATGCGGCTCTCGGAGATCTGGAACAAGTGTTGTCCGTCGAACGCTGTTCCCGCATGCGCGGGCAATTCGATGGCGCGCACTGTCTGCCCGCTGGCCGGATCGAGCGCGTTGAGCTTGTCGCCGGAGGCGAACCATACCTGGCGTCCGTCGTAGGTGACGCCGTGGATGGCGTCGACGCCCGGGAACGGGCCGTATTCCCGAATGATTTCCGCTGCTGATGATCGCTTCATGTTCCTGTCCTCGTCACGGGTTGATGTGCGTTTCATGCTAGCTGCCTGGCAGCGGCGCAGGGAGTAACAAGGTCGTCGCGAATCCAGGGATAGGGGGCGTCATCCAGCGACGCGCGCGGCCGTGGCCGACGGGCTGCACCTTGCCCGTTGCCGCCAGGGCATCGAGGGCGCGCTGCATGGTGCGCTGGCTGGCGCCGAGCGCAAGCGCCAGAGCTGAGCTTGACCACGACTCGCCATCGGCCAGGCAGGCTAGTACGGTGGCGTAGGCGTCTTCGACGGGGAGTGCCAGCACGGCGACATCGGTTGCATCGCGGGGCGCGAGCGCGAATCCGCGGCCAGTCGCCGTGATGTCACCCAGCGGCCCAAGCGCCGCGCGAAGCCGGCCGATCTCCACGCGCAGCCGCGCACGGTGCGAAGCATCGGAGAACTTCGTGCGGAACGCGCGCGCGATCAGCGTGTCGCGCGGCACATCGTCCGGCCACGCTTCTCCAAGCATGCGTGCAAGGGCGAACAACACCGGGCGCCGGGCAAGCGCGACCACGCTGTGGTTGTTGCGCACGACGAGGCGACACGCATCGACCACCAGTGTTCCGGAGGCCAGTAGCGTTTCCACTTCGTCGAGCCGGAGCAACCGCTCGCTGCCGCGCGTGAGCAAGCGTGCAGCAGGCGTATCGAGGACGACGGAGGCGTTTTCCACCTCGGCCATCAAGGCAGGAATGCCGGCCTGACGCGCCGCGTCGGCGGCCCGGCCGAGCGCGACGCGGGCCGCCGTCGTCCGCAGGCGCCGGATTGCGATGCCGGCCGCGACAAGTTCGTGCGCGGCCCGCAGGGCGGGCGGCAGGGGCGTAGCGAGATCCAGTCCGGCAAGCCGGTGTTCAGCCTCATCGAGATGGCCGGTCAGCAGCAGGCGACGGACCTGCAGATAGTGGGCATGCGCTGCGTTGGCTCGGTCGCCGTGCGCTTCCAGCGTGGCGCGCGCCGCGTCCAGCGCCCGGACTGGGCAGCCCAGGTCTCGCGAGGCGAGGGCGATCTCGGCCTCGGCGACGATGCAACGCGCGCCAGCCACTGCCTCCTTCGGGCCGAACGCGCGCGCGGCGGCACGCAACAGTGCCTTGGCCCGGGCAAAATCGCCCAGTTGCGCCATGGCGATCCCGCGGAGCGCCAGCGCCGGTGCATCGTCACGGAGGGCGACGCGGTTGAGCGCGCCGAGCGGATCACCTGACGCAAGCGCGCAAGCGGCAGCTGTGATTAGCGAGTCCATCCGGATTCCGCCACGCTTCTCATCTCATCGTTGGTGATCGCGCGTAATCTAGCATGCGGCTGTCCGCCGCGTGCCGCAGGCAGCACGTGTAGTATGGGAAAGGCGGCTTGCAGCCGCCATTCCCTTTTCCTGTCCACGGAGGTAACGAAGATGACCGGCGCGGCGTACAACAAGATCGTGGTAGCGGTGGACGGCAGCAGCACGTCCACCCTGGCCCTGGATGAGGCGGTTCGGGTGGCGGGCCCGGGCGGCGCAACCGTGCTCGCTCTCTATGTCGTGGACAGCGCGACGCCGCTTTTCGATGCGGGCTTCTACGATCCAAGCCAGGTTCAGAAGGCGTTCGTAGAGAGTGGGCAGCGCGCGCTCGAAGAGGCCGCCAGGCACCTGGCCGCCGCCAATGTGAAGCACGAAACCAGGCTGGTGAGCGAAGCACCCGTACCGGGCGACATCGGGGCCTCCATCAATGAAGCGGCGCATCAGTGGGGGGCCGATTTGCTCGTGATTGGCACGCATGGGCGGCGCGGCGTGCGCCGGCTGGTGCTGGGCAGCGTGGCCGAGGCGGTGATCCGGCAATCCACCATGCCGGTGCTGCTGGTGCGTGGTGAAGGCGCCGCGGACTGAGTTACAGGGGCCGGCGGTCAGCCCGCGAAGCGGAAATGTCCGCTGCGCAGCACGATCTCGCGGGCTTCGGTCAGTTCGAACAGGCTTTCCGCCAGTTGCTCGATGCGCTGGCGATTGCTGGTAAACGCAGCCAGCAGGTCCTCCTCGCGCGGCGAACGCGCGCCGAAGTGCGCTTCGAGCGCTTCGGCTGTGACGGAATACCGGGTTGGACTGCCGTTGACCGTTGCCGGGCAGGACAGCCTCAGGCTGACCGCGCAGTAGGTCGGGGTGGCGCGAGGAAACGAGACAGCGGACATGACGTACCCCTCGTGCGGTCGACGAATCAATGACAACAGTCTAGGACATTGGTCGGCGTGGTAAAGGCTGCAAATCGCCCTTGCGTCGAATCGGGCACGGTGAAACAACTGGCTCCGCTCCGCGACGGCAGAATTGGTGCGATGCGGCAAATCAGCGAATCCATGTGTCGTCCGCAACGATCCGCAGCACTGTTGCATCATCGCGAGGCAATCGCCTCAAGTTCGGGCCGCGTCCGGATTGCGCCTGCGGTCGCGGCGGAAAGCCAATGACGGGGTCAGCTTTGCCAGATTTCGGGCAAAAAAAACCCGCGCAGTGTTCTGCGCGGGTTGGAATCCACCGAGGTGGTGGAGGAGACAGACTTCACTATACACGTCTTGTTGCGACGCACCAAGTAGTGATCAGGGAATGTTCTGCTTTTGACACATTGTGTTGTGTCACTACAACGAGCGCGGCCGAATTTTGCTGTCGTGCGGCGAATGCGGCGCTTCTTTCAAGTTCTATCGAAACAGATACGCAGCCCCGACAGCGCAGAACAAGCCGGCGACATCGGCCACCAGCGCGCATGCGAGCGCCTGCCGCGTATTGCGCACGTTGACGCTGCCGAAATAGACCGCCAGGACATAGAACGTGGTCTCGGTCGATCCTTGGATGATGGCTGCAAGCCGGCCCTGGAAGGAACCTACGCCATAGGTCGTCATCACATCCACCATCAGTCCGCGGGCGCCGGCGCCGGAGAGGATCTTCATTAACCCGACGGGCAGCGCGGGCACGAACTCCGTATCAAGGCCCAGCCAGGCGAAGCCGGCGGTCAGGCCGTGCATCAGAATGTCCATACAGCCGGTAGCTCGGAATAGCCCGATTGCCACCAGGATCGCAACAAGGTATGGAATGATTTGCACGGCGACGCCGAAGCCTTCCTTGGCGCCATCGATAAAGGCTTCATAGACGTTGATGCGGCGTATGGCGCCGCACACCAGGAAGAGGGTGATCAGCGAAAGAATGAAGCCGCTGCCTGCCAGTGCTGTGAGCTGGCTCACCTTGTCCGGTGACGCATGACGAAGCCAGGCCAGGAGTCCACCCAGGCCTAGCGCGGCCATGGCAAAGGCGGCGAGCACCGCCGGCCGGAACAGGTTCAGCCGCTGGACCCATGCAACCGCCAGCAGGCCTGCCACGAACGAGCCACCGGTGGCCAGCAGCGTTGGAAGGAAGATATCCGCCGCATTGAACCCGACCAGCCCTTGCTTGATCGCAATGGCCTGCCGCATGGCGATGACCGAAGTCGGGATCAGCGTCAGGCCAGCGGTATTCAGTACGATGAACATGATCTGGGCATTGGTCGCCACTTCAGGACGCGGGTTCAGTGTCTGGAGTTCGCGCATCGCGTTGAGGCCCAGCGGCGTCGCGGCGTTGTCCAGCCCGAGCAGGTTGGCCGAGATGTTCATCATCATTGCGCCCTGGGCCGGATGGCCTTGCGGCACGCCGGGGAAGAAGTGACGCAGCAGCGGGTTCACCAGCCGCGCAAAGGCATCCACGACGCCGGCGCGCTCGCCAATCCGCATGATGCCGAGCCAGAGGCTCATGATCCCGGCCAGTCCCAAAGCGATCTCGAATGCTGTGCGGGCGCTGTCAAACAGGCTGGCCAGCATCGCCGGGAACACTGCAACGTCGCCATTGGCGAGCCGTATGCACGCCGCCAGGAAGGCAGTCAGGAAGAAACCGAGCCAGACGAAGTTCAGGACCATCGGAAGTCAGGACGAAGAAGGGATGGCCGGGTCGGATTTGCGGCCCCGGACCCGGACAAGCGTCGCATCATAGCCGCGCGCCGTTGCGGGTGGCAGGATCTTCGTCAGGCGATTTGTGCGCCGCGCTCGGCGAGCAGTTCGCGCAGTACCGAGCGGTGACAGTGCGCCTCGTCTTCGCAATAGCAGCCCACGGAGAAATTGGCCTTATGCGAGAGCGCTGCCAGCAGGTCCAGCGTATGGCTGGCATCGGGCTCGGCCATCTCCTTGCGGAAATGCCTGACGAAGGTGCGCCAGGCTTTATCGTCCTCGGCGGAAAGTGCCTCGGCGACCAGTTCAGCCGAGGGCGACAGGACGGGATACCAGACGTCGTAGTAATCGCGGCTGGCAAACTCTGCCTTGGGGACGCCCCGAGGCGGGCGTCGGACCGTGCCAATGCGAAGGCCTTCATCCGCGGCGCGCGGGGAACCCAATCGAACAATCCGGATGGTCATGGAAGTCTCCGCACGGCAGTTGCGAGATGCTGAAGTCTTCGATGATGAATCATCGTGTCGCGCATGACAAACGCCTGCATGTGGCGCTTGGGGCGGTCGTCTGTTCGGAACATCCTTATATATATGTGCACTGGCATTTGGAGGGCGTCCGAACAGTGAGCGGATAGCGGATCCCAACGCGCGCTTTCTCATGCTTCATGCGCCGTCTTTCTGTCGCCTGGAATTATTTTCCGGAATGGCTTGCCAAAGCCGGCGGGCCGCCGTAATATTCGCCCCCTCGCAACACAACGCGGCGCTGCAAAGCAGACGCAGCAAGGGTTGCGGGGTTGATCGGGTGGTTCGGCGGCGCGAAGTTGGCGTGACGAACGGAGCAAAAAAGATTGCTGACCTGGTTGACGAAACGAAGAAAGTGCTACATAATCTCGTTTCTCTGCTGCAAACAACGCAGCGCGCTGAGCGGCAAAGCCGGCGGCGAAGCTCTTTAACAACCAAACAACCGATAAGTGTGGGCGCTGGGTAGCGGACGCACGAAGTTTTCGGACTTCGGAGCTTCACAAGTTATACAGTGCTCGCACAGCAAAACGTGACTGGATTTTCGGATCTGGTCAGTCAGTTTTCTGAGAGTGAGCGACCGCTCGAAAGAGCGAGGACCTTCGGGTCCACACAGAGATTGAACTGAAGAGTTTGATC